>JBEKVC010000005.1:0-50518 GCA_049514395.1 Terriglobia bacterium | reverse complement strand
CTCTGGTCGCTGTTGGCAGCCCCGCTGCTGGCCGGCAACGACCTGCGCGCCATGAGCGATGAGACAAGATCTATCCTGATGAATACCGAGATTATCGCGATTGACCAGGACCCCGAGGCCAAGCCCGCGAAGAAGATCTCCGAGCTGGGATCGACGCTGGTCGTGGCGCGGCCCCTCAAGGACAACGTGGTGACCGTGGGGCTTTTCAATCGGGGTGAGGCCACTGCAACCGTAGACGTCCGCTGGGCCGATCTCGGGTTGCACGGCAAGCTGAACGTGCGCGACTTGTGGGCTCACACGGATAGGGGCGCAGTAGCTAATCAGTTCTCAGCCACGGTGCCCGCGCATGGGGTCGCGCTGATTACGGTCAAGCCCTAGTGAGCCAAGGGGGAGGCCTGAGATCATGGGGACTCAAGCTCAGGTTCGCGCGGACTACCTGGACAATTGCCGTTCCAAGCGAAACGTCACCGCAACGAAAAACTGATTGACCCCTCGACCACATTCTTGTCTCGACGGAGGCGGCGTTTGGCGGGCATTGTTCAACGAACCGCGGGTCTCGCCCTGGCGGGGTGCGCGCTACCCGGATGGAAAGCTCCCTGCTCGGGATGAGGCTTGACCGGAACCATGAGCAGGAGTACGGTGAAAGCATAGGAGGCAGAAGGACGATTCGCTATGACGATTATTTTGCAGCCGGAACACGACCAGCTCATTGCGGAGGCGCTCCGTTCGGGTGCCTACCAGAGCTCCGAGGAAGTGATCAAGCAGGCACTGGAGTTGCTCCACGAACGAGACGCATGGCTCGCCGAGAACCGCGCCAAGATCGAAGAGGGCTACGCCGCCGCCCAACTTGGAGAACTGATCGATAGTGACCAAGTCCGCGCCCAAATGGAAGAGAAGAAACGTGCCTGGGTGGCTGAACAACGTCAGGCATGAGCCGCTATCAGTTCACGCCGCAAGCCGCTGACGATCTCTTCGAAATCTGGAGTTATATCGCCCGCGACAGCGTTGAGGCAGCAAATCGAGTCCAGGAAGCCATTTACAAGGCTTGCGATTTGCTCGCCGAAGGTCCTTTGCGCGGGCATGCCCGTGAGGATTTGACCAAACATCCGCTTCGGTTCTGGACAGTCCAACTCTATCCGAATTATATCATCGTGTACCATCCCAAGACCGATCCTCTGCAAATCATCCGCATCCTTCACGGTACTCGGAACATTGCGGCAATTCTCAGTGAGAAGGCATAGCGCGGGAACTGCCTCCCCTCAAGACCAATTCGACTTGTAGGCAGGCAATAAGCAGAAGGCAACAGGGACAATGGAGAAAGCAATTCACATTCACAATTCAGGATTCAAAATTGTTGCGATAGTAGATCCGCGAAATCCGCGGGTGCAGAAGGAAATTGTCACCGAGGACTTCCTCCCATAATTTCTGCTCATGCATCGTTGCCACCGCGGTTGCACGCCACAGGTTGCCGCAGACTTCCTGAAGCTATGAAGGCAGCTTCAGCCCCATATGCGTAGATCAAAGCACAAGCACGGGACCAGGGAAGAAGGGGGTCATTGAGTCGGTTGACTTTGGCTTTTCACAATCTGATAATTCCCAAGCGGCCGGAATACGGTCTGCTCCGCGGCCATAAGTGCGTGAGGGAGCGCGAAGAGGTTCGCGGGGAAGAATCCACGATGCAATCACAGGCAATTTCATGGTGGCCGTCACGTCGTTCCTGCGAGGATACATGTCCACTGCGACGAACCAGGTTGTGAAAGCTGCGAAGCGGGAATTGCTCGTCGGCGCGTACCGGATGGTCTACATGTCGCGGCGAGTGGACGACAAGGAGATTCAGCTCAAGCGCCAAAACCGGGCCTTCTTCCAGATCAGCGGGGTCGGTCACGAAACCATTAGTCTTGCGACGGCCCTTCACCTGAAAGCCGGTTACGACTGGATCTACCCTTACTACCGCGACCGCGCGCTATGCCTGCAACTGGGAGTGACACCTTACGAGATGTTTTTGGCTTCAGTCGGCGCCAAGGATGATCCAGCGTCGGCCGGGCGCCAGATGCCTTCCCATTGGGGTTCCAGAAAGCTCCACATTGTTTCCCAGTCCAGTCCGACGGGCACGCAAATCCTGCAGGCCGTGGGGGCCGCCGAAGCCAGCCAGTATTTCGCCCTGGTGAAAGAAGCCGCAGAGCTCGCCACCAGTTTTCATTCCGATGAAGTCGTATACGTCTCACTCGGCGACGGCGCCTCGAGCGAGGGCGAATTCTGGGAATCGCTCAACTGGGCTTGTGGCCGCAAGTTGCCAGTCCTTTACGTGGTGGAAGACAACGGCTATGCGATTTCTGTGCCGGTTGATGTGCAAACCGCCGGCGGCAGCATTTCGCGTTTGGTGAAGAGCTTCCCTCATCTGCTGGTGCTGGAATGTGACGGGACGGATTTTCCCGCCAGCTACGAAGCCGCCGGGAAAGCGGTGGAGTACGTCCGACAGCGGAAAGGGCCGGCGCTGATTCATGCCCACGTGGTGAGGCCTTATTCCCACTCGCTATCCGACGACGAACGGCTTTACAAGTCAGAAGAGGTGCGTCAACAGGAAGCACGTCGAGATCCTCTGCTTCGACTTGGCAACCTGCTGCGGCAGGAAGGGCTGGCCAGCGAGAAAGAGTTGAAAGACATCGAGGCCGAGGTGGACGGCGAAATCCGGGAAGCGGTGGACCAAGCGCTGGCCGCTGAGCCCCCCACACCCGACACGGTCTTGCGATACCTTTACTCGCCCAGCGTGGACCCCACTTCCGAGCACTTCGACCAGCCGCCCAAATTCCATGGCGAGCCCAAGACCATGGTCGATCTCATTAATGCCGCCCTGCGCGACGAGATGGCCCGTGACCCGCGCGTCGTGGTTTTCGGCGAGGACGTGGCGGATTGCAGCCACGAAGACGAACTCCTCAAGGTGAAGGGCAAAGGCGGCGTCTTCAAGGTCACCCACGGACTGCAACGGCACTTCGGGAGCGCGCGCTGTTACAACACTCCTCTGGCGGAGGCGGGCATTGTAGGCCGGGCCACTGGCATGGCCACGCGCGGCTTGAAACCGGTGGTCGAAATCCAGTTCTTCGACTATATCTGGCCGGCGATGTTGCAGATTCGCGACGAGCTCACCACCCTACGCTGGCGTTCCAACAACACGTTCTCCTGCCCGATGGTCATACGCGCTCCTATCGGAGGCTACCTGGCCGGAGGCGCGATTTATCATAGCCAGTCCGGAGAATCAATCTTTACTCACCTGCCGGGCCTGCGGGTGGTGATGCCTGCGACCGCACTGGATGCTAATGGCTTGCTGCGCACCGCCATCCGGTGTGACGATCCTGTGCTGTTTCTTGAGCCGAAGCATCTCTATCGCCAGACCCATAACCGCGCTCCTTATCCCGGACGCGAATACATGATTCCCTTCGGTAAGGCCAAGCTGGTCCAGGAGGGGACAACGCTGACGATGGTGACGTATGGCTCGCTCGTTCACCGTGCTGTCCAGTCGTTAAAGACCCTGGAGCAGGAAGGGATCCAGCCCGAGATACTCGATCTGCGTTCTCTCAATCCTTACGACTGGGAATTGATCGCTGCCTCAGTGAAGAAGACCAACCGCGTTTTGGTCCTGCACGAAGACAATATCTCCTGGGGGTATGGGGCGGAGATCGCCGCACGCATCGCCGATGAGCTCTTTGAGTTTCTCGACGCTCCTGTGCGGCGACTGGCAGGGAAAGACGTTTTCGTTCCTTATCACCCCGTGCTCGAGGACGCTGTGCTGCCCCAGCCGGCAGATATCGTGCGCGCGGCAAGAGAGCTTGCGGCCTACTGAGAAAGTGTCTTCGGTCGAGAACGTGCCTGCCACCGCAGCGAAGAGGGAAAGACAATCCCGGTGGCTAACCCGGATTTCTCACCACGAACAGGGAAGGGCGGGGTTAAAACCCCGCCCTTCGGATCGCCCGACTCAAGACGGCAGAGCGTGGTGAGAAATCCGGGTTAGCCGATCCCCAATTCATCTACTTTCTCTAGCGGCGTTCCGCACTTACGACAAATAACCGCAGCGCAGTCGCCGCATACGAGCGGCTCCGGAACATCGTCGCCGCAAATGGGGCAATAGAGCGGCTGGCTTTCCTGGCCTTCGTTTTCGTGCATTTGTTCGCCTCTCGCGTCAGTGCCGTTCCCAACCCATCACTGTCATTCCGATCCCGCAGTCGCGGGAGAGAAATCTCGCTCTGATAAGTCGAGAAGTCGAGAGTCGAATGTCGAGGAGTTAAGAACTTTTCGACCCTCGACTCCTCGACTCCTCGACTTGAATCAGCTTCGACCTCAGGAATTCACGGAGTGCGCGCTGAACTTCCTCAAGCTTCCCCGTGAAGAAATGATCCGCATTCTGCACCCAATAGAGTTGTTTGGGCTCCGCCAACAAACCATAAAACGATTCCACCTGGGCGCGTAACCCAAATTGGTCTCGAGTTCCCTGAATGATGAGCTTGGGTTTCAGAACGCCACGGAGAAAGTCCATGTTCGTGGAGGAAACGGGAACGCCCAGCCCGACGAGAGCGACCACGCGCGGATCGTTCGCTCCCACACGAAGTCCAACGCTCGCGCCAAAAGAGAATCCTATGAGACAAACAGGAACAGCAGGGAAGCGAGTGCCAAGATAATTCAGTGCCGCCGTGACGTCTTCACGTTCGCCGATGCCCTCGCTGAAACTTCCGGTGCTTTTCCCAACTCCGCGAAAATTGAAGCGCAGCGCCGGAAGACCCGCCTGCCAAGCGGCCTTCGCGGCTCGGAAAACCACTTTGTTGTGCATCGTCCCGCCGTGGAGCGGGTGAGGATGGCACACCACCGCAGCAAAGCGTGGCTTTCCCTGCGGGTCCCATTCAAGCATGGCTTCCAGTGCCCCCTCGGCCCTGGGGATGAGCAGATTTTCGACTTTCGTAATTCACCTCCAGCGGCGAAATTACTGGTTTGCTCCAACTACGAGGCGCGACTCGTGGCCCTCCTGGAGCGCAGTCATTCTCATCTGGCACCCGAAATAGTGTAGAATGAGCGTCAAGATTTCAAGTACTTTTCGGATTCCGAGCCAGCGGTTGCAGTCCGGTCCGGAAAGGGTGGTCACGAGTCAATCGCCAGGTGCGCCTGCGTGATGACTGAATCCTGAATCTAGGGAGAGTTCGTATCCGACTCAAGTTACTTGCCCTCCTTATACTGATTGCCGCCGGGGTCTTCGCAACCTATTATTATTCCTCCCGGCGCAAGCAAGGCCCCCCCACGGAGGTGGCGTATGTCCTACCCACCTCGCTCGAGGTGGTGGATACCCCTGCAGAGATTCGCCTCGCAGTCGAATCCGTGAAGGCAGGCGACCAAGTGCAAGTGCTTCTGCGCACGCGCAACTGGGCAAAAGTCGAGCTGGCGGACGGCCGCACCGGTTGGGTAGAATGCAAGGATCTACTGGACTCACAGACCTACGAAGCCTCGCAGAAGCTGCTGAAAGACATGGAGAGTCTTCCCGTCCTGGCTGAGGGTCACACGCCCCAGTCGATCAATCTGAGGTTCGAACCCTCCCGCGACTCAGCACCATTGGCTCAACTTCCCAATAACCAGAAACTGGAGGTGTTCGGGCGGAAGATCGTGGAAAGGCCCTCCCAACTTGATCAGCCTTCCTCACCCCCGGTCAAGGAAGCATGGTATCTTGTCCGGGCTGGCACGCATGCGGGTTGGGTTCTGGGCCGATTTGTTTCACTCGATATACCAGAGCCTCTTGGCGCTTATGCCCAAGGCTCCAACATGGTGGCTTGGCTGGTGCTCAACACCGTGCCCGACGAGGACCGTCAAGTGCCCCAATATCTTGCTGCCGACCGTGTGGGCAACCAGGATGTGGATTTCACCCGCATTCGGGTCTTCACATGGTGGCTCAAGAATCACCGGTACGTTACGGCCTACGTCGAAAGCGGGCTTCAAGGGTACTTTCCCATTCGCGTTGTGCAGACAGGCAATGTCCCGTATTTCCGCCTGCACCTGGTTGATAAGGATGCGAACAGAATTCAGAAGGTGTACGGTCTGTTTAATACCATCACGCGCCCACTGGGGATCGTGGAGGGATGGGAGAGCAATGCCATGCCGACTCAGCCTCCCTCACGACGTGGGCGGCGCCGTCGTTAACGGATCAGAAGGTTGCGGAAAAATGGTGTGGGCGTGTGATTCTCGCCATGACACGGGAATGGCTTGCTTCGGCAACCTGCAAGAGAAGTTCGTCTGAGAGCAGTTAGGATGGAAGGTTCTATGTCACCAGACACTCCTCCTCCGATTCCGGCTCCAACCAAACCTGCAGTTTACAGGTTCTGGCGGGGAGTAATCCGGCTGTGGTTTGCCCTCACCTTTCGCAAAATCCGTGTGCTCCATGAGGAGCGGTTGAAGAGGCCAGATCCAGCCCTCCTGGTGGTTTGCCACCCGGAAAGCTTTCTCGACGCCCTCATTCTAGTGGCGGGGTTCGAGCGTTATGTGCGGTGCGTCATCCCCGCGAGATTGATCCAGGGTCTGCTCCAGCCTCTCATGGCGCGAGGCTTGGGCATGATTAGCTTCCTCCCCGAAGACCGGCAGTCGGCTCTGGAAAAGTGCTGTGTCGTCCTGGCGGAGAAGGCAGCCCTCGTGACCTTCGTTGAGCCCGGCCCAGCGCATCCTGCCGGGGGGAGCAGGCTCACCTCCGCTGCCGCCTCCATAGCTGTGGAAGCGGAGTGTCGGCATGCCGGCGGCTTAGGACTCAAGTTGTTCCCCGTCCACCTCTTCCTACCGGTGGGACACACACACGCCAGAGAGTTACTGATCGACATAGATCAACCGGAGACTGCACAAGATTACATTTCTCGTGCGGGCGGCACTCCGCACGATCAGGCACAAGAACTTGCCAAGCTTTTGGAAAGAAGATGTCAGGAGAACTCCTTCCGGCTCCAGCCCGCGGATCTGGCGGAATTCCTGGGCGACCTGGAACAGGCACTACGCGATGACTTTCAGGAAGAACGCGCGGCGCACCCGGCACCGAAACAGAAGCAGGATGGGTTTGAACTGAGCCGGTTTGTGGTCGAATGGGCGGAGCAAATGAATTACCTGCATCCGGGCCTGCTGGTTTCGTTGCGTGAGTCACTGAAGGCATGGCGCGAGGCCCGTCGACTTGGCTCGCTGCATCGCCTCGAAGTCGAAGGGGCTGGCGCCTGGTTGAACGGGCCGGTGGGCCAAGGCATAGTCTGGCTTGAAAGTGTGGCAGGGTTTGCCGTCGCCTTTTACGGCCTGCTCAACCACCTCGTGGCCATCTCGCTCCTCTATTTGACGGGATTACTTAAGAAGGAAAGCCACCGGGACAGAATCACGGAATGGCTGGCGCGCGGCCTGGTGGTATTGGGGTGTTATGCGGTCGAGGTTTTCCTGGTCGCCCACTTTTGGGGTCGGCGCGCGGCAGGGTACTACGCACCCACCCTTCCTCTCTCGGGCCTATACCTCTGGCGCTACGCTTGGCTGCTGCGCCATCGAACTCGCTTCGCGTTTCTTTCCCTGAATCTCTCTCGGGAGACGGCGAAGACCAAACGCCTGCGCAAGGATTTGCTGCATGAAATTAACGTAGCTCTTGACCACCACGCAGAAGAGCTCGGCCTCCCGCACTGAGTGGCAAATGACAGTTGGCAGCAGACATCCTTCCTCTATAAGATCCCCTTCTTGAGGTCGGCATTCCCGTACTTTGCTGCCGGGCTGGCCTTAGCGCTGGCTGCATCAGCGATAATCTGGTTGGTGCGTTGAATTAGGATTCAGGATTCAGAGAAGGGCCTGGCTTTTTCCCTGACTCCTGACTCCTGACTCCAGAATCCTGAATCCTCTCTCAGCAGCGCAGGCGAGAAGGCTTACTTCTTGGGCGGTGTCTTCAGCAATACAATCCTCTGAGCAACAATCTCACCGCTTTCGGTTAGATCGCCCTCCACCCTGACCCTTAAACCGACGCGCAAGTCTTTGCTGTCGGCGGGACTGCCGTCGTCACTCTTGAACTCGGTCTTGTCATCGTAGCGCACGTGGAAAATGATGTTTTCTTCTTCCCTCAGAGTGAGTTTATTCTGGCCGAGGGTATTGACCTTGCCTTCCACGGTAAAGGGATTGGCCTGGCCGACGCGCAAAGTCTGGGCGACCCGCGCCTCAGAGATAGAGCTCCAAGCACAGCTTGCCAGGCATATTGCTATGGCTACGTAAAAAGACGGAGCGCGCAGATGAAACATTGATTTATCCTCCTGCATCGGGTCCGCACGGCGATAGATAGGTTAACTCGCTCACCCCACCGTGTTTCTTCCACGACGCGCGACATGGAACAACTCTTCCGGGAAAGAACGCCCGTGCTGAAAACCCTCAAACTCCTTACACCGGGAGGCCTGCCACACTGCCCGCAGCCCTTCCTGGCTACGGCACATTCTACCACCATACACGCGGCATGTGGCCGCGCAGGGTTCGTGGCTAGGGTTGGTGCAGGGTTGATGGGTGTGGTTGGCGCGCAGGGAGATCGGTACGCCCGCCCAACGGCGGTTGTCCGCTTAGCGGGCGCGGCCGACGTGAGCGAGAACATCGATTGAGGTCGAGCCGAACGCTAGGCCAGCAGGGCGCGGTGTTGGCAATACTGCGCGCTGGGGCGGACGCTCCCGCAAAACCCTATCCTGTCCTCCCTAGGCATGCCACAGGGTGCAGGGCGCGCCCAAAGACTAATCGTTGGCGCTACGGGCAGGCATTCGCGCCGCGGTGGATTCCCTGCTTTTCCTAGTTCGGGTTCCCCATGCAGATGTAGTTGAACGTGATCGCGCCCGAGGTGTGCACATTTTTCGACTAGGGAAGTGAAGGGTCGAGGAGTTGAAAGGTTGAGGAGTTGAAAGCTTTCGCTTTTCGACTTTCGACTTTTGACTCCGTGTTTCCCCCGTCAGAATTTCCGCCCGCTTTCTAGTTGAAAATCGCGCAACTGATGCACAGAGGATTGGTTGTAGGCCCAACCTCTATGCTTGCCGTGAAACTCGTTCCTCCCTCACATAATCGCACTGTGGCCTGAGTTGTTTGGCGTGGCCGGGGGCGAACATCCCACGCAATAGAACGTGCTCGGCGAAGACTGGTTATTATACTCCGCCTTGATCCAATCCGCTGAACGGTTAGTGGCAGCGGTGCGGACCTCGTCTATGCTGCCTGAGAACCAGCCTGTACCGGCATCACCACCTCCAGAGCCGATGTTCCAGTTCTGACCCGTACCGTTTGCTAGGGTTCCGGTGACGTCGCCACAATTCGGGGTCCCGTCAACGTAGATACAGATTCCGGGGGAGCTGCCGCCGATGACCGTTGTCGCCACGAAGTGCCAATTCCCATCCACTAAATTCACATTGCCGGTCAGAACGCCTGCGCCAGGTGCATACCAGACAGCGAGCAGGTAGCCAGTGGAATAATTGAGACGAAGCTGCAAAAGGCGGGCGGGGAAGCCGTCGCCGCAGACAATGAATTCGGGATTCGAAGAAGGAAAGGAGGAGGTATTTATCCAAGCGGAAACCGTAAAGGCCTGCGTGGTCACGGCAGCCGGAACCTGGATGTACGCCGTGCTGCCGTTGAAGGTCGCTGCCCCATCGATCTCTCCCGCGCCCGCCCCAGGCGGCGTCGAGCCTTCAAGCGTGCCGTTGTTCCCATTCGCTGTGCTATCCAAGGCGCTCAGAGTGGTTCCATTTGCCAGGTGCCAGACCCCTTGAAAATATCCGTCGTTCCACGCGGCTCCGGTCGCTCCACCCTGGAAAGATGTGATGGCCGAGTTGCCGTAGCAGAGGTAGATGACGGTGTTGCTGCCAGCGGAGAGCGTAGGAATCTGGACCCAGTAGATGACCGCCCCGGTCGTCCCATTCCACGATTCCTGCTCCCAATTCAAAAGCGAAGAGCATCCCGAGTCGGAAGTGAAAACGATATCGTAGCCGCTGCTGCTCTGCACCTGGCCGCCATTGGCGACCGTGGCGAGGTAGGAGTAAGTTCCGGTAAAGAGCATGGGGAAGTTCGTGGAATTAGTGCTCCCGACCTTGGTATGGTCAATCATGACCGTCTGGGAGTGCGAATACTGCCCCAAAGCGTGAGGCGCCACCAGCGCCAAGCACAGACCGAAGATAAATTTTTTCAGCATCTCATCCTCTTACCAAAGTCGAAAAGTTGAAAAGTCCAAGAGTTAAACTCTTCAGCTTTCGACTCTTCGACTCGTTCTTACTGGCACTGCAAAACAGCGTTCACAAACTTTGCGCTTGAGACAGCCGTGACCGCTGCCGCCATAACATCGTTGGCCGCCACGGAGGTCGTGGTGAAATCGGTGAGCGTGGTGCTGTGGATAGCTGTGCCGCTCGCGATTGAAACTCCATTTGTGGAGATCGAGTTCGCGGACGTGGGAATCGCCGTCCCCGTAGCCACTTTCCAGAACTTGACCGTGATCGTGCCCGCATCGACTGCCAGATTATAAGCCGTGATGGTGCAGGCGAAGGGCACCGTCACGTACTGCACCTCTGAAGTGGTCAGCGCGGAGGAATTGGTGGGGTCGCCCATCGTGAAGCTGATGCCGTGGGGGACAGTGATAGTTGGGGGTAGGCTCAAAGCTGTGATGGGCTGAGGGCTGGCAGGCTCAGGGTCGGGACCGTAAGAGATCACTGGGCCAAAGACTGCGACTGCTCCGACTTGGTTGACGCAGGGATTGATGAAATCTCCGCCCTGAGAGAGAGCATCGCCATAGTAGGAAGCCCCACAGCCAAGGACGACGCTGCCGGGCCACAGGGGAAGCCCTATCACTCCAAAGCCGCCCCCAAGGGGCACTGTGTACGAAGATGGACTCGCCACGGTGTCTACGAAAGTACAGACGCCGCCAGTGCAGTAGGTGCCTTCCGCAAGCGCAGTGGCCACGGCCCAGTTCCCCGTCCCAGAAGGAGCCGATCTGGGATAGGTCCAGACGTACCGCAGCACGTCATAGTTGGTTCCTGAGCCACCAAAATCGTTCCAAGTCACCGTGATGTTGTTTGTGGAGTTGATCGTCGCGTTTCCATTGGTAAGATAGCCCGCTGGAAGCGCGGAGGTTGCACAGTTTTGGGGAGTAACCGTGCAATTGTGGCCCACGATGTAGTACCCGTAATTCGTACTGCCTGTGGCGCCAGCCTGGGGAAATATGGGAAGTCCCGCACCTAACTGGCCACCAAAACTGGAGACACTTGCGTTTATGGCAATGAGCGCCGCTTGGCCCAGGTTGCCAAGCGGGTTTGAGCAGTTTCCTTGCTCGACGTGAACCTGCTCATTGTTGTACTTGTTGGTTATGCCACCAACGATACGAATGGCGAACTGGTTGAAGCCTTGGATGACCCCGCCCTTCATGTGCAAGTCGTTGCCGTCCTGCCAATCAATCCCATTCCCAGAACACTCGGGATCGAAGTTAAAGTCGCTTAGGAAGGTAATCCCGGCGTTCGTCTGTACCGGACCGGGCTCCCAAAGCGTGGAGCCGCAAAAGGTGGAGCTGCACACCAGATACGCGCCGTTTACCCAAACGTGCCTCACGGTCTGTGCTTGGTCGTTGTCATTTTCGATAAAATGGTTGAAGCCGGGGTAGGACGGATACTCTGAGTAGTTGGTAACTGCACTGATGTCTTCAATAAGGCTTCCCTGCGCATTGTCACGAATCGCAGAGTGCCCCGCCGACCCCGTTCCAGGCTCGATTATGAGTCCCTTTACAGCGATATTGTTGCTGGCAAGTGAATTGGAGAGATTACCCAAGGTTACACAGTCATCGCTCACGTTGCAGAGTAAGGTCGCTCCGTAGCCAGAAACCAAGACGTTGCTCTGGGTAATTGCGAGGCGTGCGGAGGCCAGATTACAGGGAGTACGGCTGGCTGGAATAAACAGAATTCCTCCACCAACCGTATTGAGAGTCGGCCAAGGCGTCCCCGCGGGGAGAGCCGCCACTGCCGCAGCGAATGCCGCACTGTCGTCGGTCACTCCATCGCACTTCGCGCCGTAGGCCTTGACATTGTAGAGCTGGCTGCCGTGGTCAGTGACCCACTTGGCGTTGACGTTATAGGTGGGAGTGCCAGCGGGGAGCTGAGCTCTGAGCAAGCCGGAGAACAACAGGCAGCAGAGTGGCAGCGCCGGGGCCAGCTTGAGGAACGATCTACGAAGGCGCGCCATTTGAAATTTGAAATTGGAGACACTGAATCCTTCCCGCATGCGGGACTGAATCCCGAATCCTTTTCTGTTCACCATACGATCACCTTTCCTGTGACTCCCGCGTCGGAAGCCACGAGATAAAGATTCGTGCCATCGTAGCTGGTCGGGCTTTGAAACCAGATGGCGCCGCTGCTGGTCATTTGAATGACTGCACAGACGGGAACACGACCGAGTAGATGCGGGACTGTGCAATTGCCCGGCGCGCTGGAAGCCACGCTCACTGCGCCGAACAGCGGCGTCGCCTGCTGGACTGCGATAACCGCTGAGGCGTTGGAGGTGACCACACCGATCAGGGCGTCGCCGGCCGTCGCGCCCACGGCGCCCGATTGGTAATAGAAGCCGCTTACGGAGTTGTAGAACAGGTAACTTGTTTGGCTGGCCGGCGCGGGCGGGAGCGTGGGCGCAGTCGCCGGCGCATAGCCTGCACCCTGCGCGTAAAGGCTGCCTGCTGTGATGCCAGGAACCAAGGTGCTGGAAGTGGAAAGGAGGAAGCCGGAGATTAGTCCATTCCATCCGAGTTGCAGGAACGGCGTAAGTGGCAGATCACTCATGAAGGCGACATTGGCATCCAGGAGCGCCCAGTTTTGGTCCTGGTCAGCCTCGTAGCTGGTCAGGCCGTGTTGCGACTGGATTAGACCCTTGCGGGGAAGAACTGTTCTAGTTACAGCCATCGTTGCTCCGCGTTCAAAGAATAGTAAATGATAAATAGTGAATGGCGTATTCTAAAACAGAGGTCGAAATCCTCAATTTACTATTCACCATTCACTATTCCCTCTCAGTTCGCACTGCTCAGGCTCAGGCGCAGGCAGACCGCATAAACCTTGAGGATACCGTCGTTGTTCACAACCTCAGTCCCATTCTGCCAGTAGGTTGTCCGCAAAGTCACGACGCCGGTCGCATCGTTGATGTCCCAGCCGCCCGGAAAGTTATAGAGCGAGCCTGGCTGCGAGGATGACTGACCGGGCGAGCTTGCCTGGCCGGGAACGAATCCCGGCGCCGGCGCGCGGTTGCTGTAGATCATCCAGACGAACTGGCACTCCGCGCGCGAATAAGCGTAGCCATCGTCAGGATCGATTGGAGTAGACACCGTGTTGCCGTTCGCGTAGAAGCCCATGAAAATCAGCTTGCTGCGCACCGCGCCAAACTTGGCGTTGTGAGAGATCTTGAGCATGGAGTCATCGGTGAGCGGCTGGCCGGCGGCGATGGCGCTGTCGGCGAGATCGAAAAAACCAGGAATTGCAGCTAATGTCAATTGAGCCATGGTGCTCCATTCAACAAACTAGGGCGACAGCTGCGTGAGCGTTATGTTGAGATCGTAGGTCGTCTCCGCGGCGATCTCGCTGTCCACCGCCCAGATCGTGTAATACCAGATGATCGTCCCCGCCGCTGCTTCGAACGCCGAAATATGACTGGCAGGAACCTGACTGGCGGGGGGGTTGGTGTCGTCGGCCTCGGCGTATATCGTATTGCTCCCCGGCTGCGGATTACCCGCGTACGTCCAGCCATAGACCAAGGTCACCAGTGCGCTTGCGTAGTTTCCCTGGGAGTTGAGGATGTCCCTCTCATCCACCGGAATGAAGCAGTCTATGGCGCATGACAGCGTGAACTCCGCGCTGGAGTCGCCGACCGTGAACAGCGTCACGGGGCTGGTGACGCTCCCGAGGGAGGCGGTTTGGGCTGACAGCGAGACCGCCGCGACGGTAGTTCCCGCAGGACCAGAAGGAGCAGGCTCAGGAGGAGTGGGAGCGGACGGAGCGGGAGTAGGCCGAGGGGGCGCGGACGGTCCAGGGCGAGTCGTCAAGCTCATGCGCGAGCAGATAGCGTAGACTTTGATGATGCCATCGTTGTTAACCGTTTCCGTCCCATTTGAATAGTAAGTCGTCCAAAGAGTCACAAGTCCTGTGACGTCGTTGATGGCCCAACCCCCGGGGAAATTATAAAGCGGGCCAGCCTGCGAACTTGACTGAGCGGGCGGAAGTGCCTGCCCAGGCACGAATCCTGGCGCTGGCGCACGGTTGCTGTATATCATGCACATGAACTGGCACTCGGTGCGCGCGTAAGCGTAGCCATCGTCGGGGTCGATTGGCGTAGGCACCGTGTTGCCATTCGCATAGAAGCCCATGAAAATCAGCTTGCCGCGCACAGTGGCGAACTTGCCATTGTGGGACATCGCAAGCATGGTGCTGTCCGTAAGCACTTGGCCGGCGGCGATGGCGCTGTCGGCAAGATCGAAAAAGCCAGGAATCGCAGTTAAGGTCAATTGAGACATAGTGTACCAGTCAAAGAACAGTGAATAGTAAATAGCGAATTCTCAATCGAGAAACCGGGTTGGCTTTTGCCCTTCACTATACACCGTTGATCAGTCAGAAGATCGTGTTCCCCGCCGTCGCGTCGCGGTTCTCGCCCCCTGTAGCGGCGGAGGAGATGTACATATATTGCGCGCGCTGGCTCGGCGTGGCGTCGGCGTAGTTCGGGATATTCGCAGCGACAGCCGCAATAGAAAAGGCTGTCGATAGATTGATGAACCGCGTATCGAGCAGGGTGAAATCGACTGTTCCCTGACTGTAATTGGGCTGCTTGTCGATCACTTCGCAGACCACATTGCTCAGCCCCAGCTTGCCGACTGTCAGATCGAGGACTTTGGGGTGGGTCAGCCACACGTAGTCGCCCAGCTCTACCTGCAAGGTGGCGAGCTGGGCAGTGAACTTGTAGGCGGGCGGCTCGAAAGCGTGGCGGCGAAAGATGCGGTCAGCGAGCAAACGGGAGAGCATCATGCCCCCGCGTTCCACGCGCAGGCCGGTGGACTGGATTTGCTGCTCGTACACCTGCCGATAAGTTATCAGTGAAGTTTGCTGCTGATAGCTCACCTGGTAACCATAGCTGCGCGCCGCCGTGGTGATGCCGCCTTGCTGCACATCCATCTGGAGAGTGACCAGGTTGATGATGTTCTGCCGCAGGGTCTGGGGGATTCCCATGATGTTTTTGGAGCTGAAGGCGAACGCGGGCGTCTGCTCGACGGGCGGCTTCATGGTCTTGAGCGAGAGCTGGCCATTGGCGCGCACGATCGTATAAAGCCCCAATGGCTTCAAGATCTGCTCCTCGAGGAACTGCTTGCCATCGATGGGCCGCGTAATCACAAAATCAAACCAAACCCCGGAAAATTCGCCGTCCCGCAAGGCCAGGAAGCCGGGAATGTCGATGCAGGGATTGGGATTGATCAGCGTCGAATCCTGGCCGGGCTCATAGATAGCCCAACCTTCTGGCGGGGGCAAAGGTTCGTAGTCCTGTTGCGACTGGTAGATTGGTGCCAGGCTTTGCATCACGTAATTCGAGGTCAAGAGGGCCGGGTCCTGACCTACGCCCAGCTCGTTCTGGAGCACCGCCAGGATGATGTCGATAGGGTTGCCTGCCACATAGCGCGGGTTTTGGTCGCTCACCTGATAGCCGTTTTCAAGCCACGAAGCGCCGATGGGTTGTTGCGCCGTGGGACCGCCTGGTGTCCACCAGAGCGGGCCGCCGCGCAGCCAAATCTGCATCCCTTGGATAAAACGCTGCACATCCGCGCACTGAATAGTGATGCGGCCGTCCGTGTCCTGGCCCACTTGAGTAATCTGCATGGTTTGCAGCGTGGTGAAATCGCCCAGCGCAAGCCCCGGAAAGCCCTGCTTGAGTTGCACCATCCTGCCGATCAGCACATCCTGAGCCGCGAGGCCCTTGAGCGTGCCATTCGGATCGATGCAGGTGATGGTCATGCTCCCCAGCGAGGATTCCCCCTCGAGCTCGTTCACGCGTTGGCTGGCTCCCTGCGGAATTTGCAGGTAGGGAATAATAGTTGGAGTATTGCCGAGGGAAAGCAGCAGGCCGGGATTTGTCGCGACCAGATAAAACCACGCTGTTGCCGTGAAGGCTGGCCACACTTCAAATTCGTAAGGCAAATCGCGCGAGGCCAAGGAATACGAAAGCAACGAGCCATCACCTGTAGTGGAGCGCACGGTGCGCTGGCTGGTGATGAGCGTGGTGAGATAGGCATCGAGGCTGCCATACGCGCTAGCAAAGTAATCCGCGACCTCTGAGATATTGTAGAGATCGAGCAGCGCCAGGAGCATGCTCCAGCTTTGTTCCTGCGAGATGCTGAGAGGCGAGCCTGAATAGCCGCCGGCAGAATCATTGAAAAACTTGAAGCCGTTGAAGGGAGTGAGCTGCTGGTAAGTTTCGTTGTAGGAGTTCGTCGCGGCAGATAGCAAAATCTGCTGATTCTGAAGCAGGAAACTTTGGTCTACGAACTCCAGGCATTGCAGCGCGAGGTCATCGCGTCCGATGGCATGGCAGAAAAGCGCCGCCCAGGTGCCGGCGGCATCACAAGCCTGGCTGGTATCAAGTCCAGCAGGCGGTGTCGCTTCGGAGCCTGCGCCCTGGGCAAAGTGGCCGGGCACGCCGCCGTTCGGGGCGATATAGAGATTGGCAACAACCTTCGTGGCAATAGCATCCGCGATAGTCAGCAATTGCGAGGCCGTGGCGTTGAGCGAAGCTGCCTGTGCGGAGGTGATCAAATTGGTTTTTTGAAGCTGAACAGCCGCGGTCGGGAGAGTCGCGGCGCTGCGCATGAAAGCAAAATAGAGGTCGATCTGGTGTTCGGTCGAAACGCGCTGCATAAGACCAGGCACGAACTGATAGCCCGGATTCTCGTATGTTCCCCAGCCGAGATAAAACAGCCCGTTCGTGAGGTCGGAGGCTGTGGATTGCAAGGTGAGCAAGAAATTGATCATGCGCTGGAGGTAGAGCGCAGGGCTGAAGTCCTGGGTGATCTGCATGTAGATGCAGTAGGCGTAACACACCCAGGCCATGGCCCCGGCGCGGATGTAAGCCTGGTCCACCAGGCCATAGTAAGTGTCGTAGCTGAAAGCAAGAGAATTCGTGGGCTGCACGTTCCCCGCCGAGAAGTTGTCAAAGTAAAGGTCTCCCGGTGCGCTCAATGTGACCACGAATCCAGTGATGGAGCTGAGCGTGTCGCCGGCGAGCGTCGAGATGAGCTGAGCGAGGTTGATGAGGTGGAAACGATAAAGGCCGTTGCCCGGTCCGACAGCGATGGTGATGACCGTCCCCGCCAGCGACGCCGCTGCAACCGCCGCCGAGGTTACCTGTACGCTTGTGACTTTGCCGCCTGCCGTCGTGACCCCGATGGCGAAATTGAACCCGACCGCCTCCACTTCCTTGTGCTCAAATTGGACCTGCGTATCGGTGGTGTCCGGGAAGCCGCTGCCAGAATAGGTGAAGGTATCGTTGGCGGCAGTGGCGTGGAAATCGACCACCAGCCCGGCGCCATAAGGTGGCTCTGTGGGGTCATTGACATCGGTTACGGAGTCAGCAGAGTTGCTCTTTGTCCATCGGCCCGCCGATTCCCCGTCTTCGCCATTCTCGAAAATAATGGAAGCAAGGTAGCCGGGACTGTCGAGAATCGCGTCGAGCTGCTTGATGATCCGGGCGGCGGCGACGAAGTTGCCCGACCCCGCAAAAGCGATAATCGCCAGCGCACAATCGTAGATGTAGCTGCGGTTTTGCAGCGCAGCGCCCTCTGTCAGGGTGGGATCCGGGAAATAAAGCGGGTCGGAAGTGGGCAGGATAAAAGAAAGTGGCAGTGATGGGAAAGCCCAATCAGCCGCCAGCGATGTGCAAACCTGCGTGGGACCCTTCACCGGGTCCACGTACATCACATGTACCGTGGGAGTGCCTGGATGCAGGACCAGGCTCGAGCCGCAGCGCGCGTGGAAATCATCCTGCACGATGATGGGGACGTTGTCTTCCTGCAGATATTCGACGTCCGTCTTGGCGTAGATGCGCGCAAAATAACTCGAAAGTTTGTAGCCCAGGCCGGTGTTCGAGTGGCAAATCCAGCCTGCGGGCAGGGTGCTGAACGATGACCCTGGGGCTGGCTGCGCCACGCTCGTCGGGTAGAGCACCGCTATCACCACACCAGCTCCAAGCACTTGCGCGCCCCAATAGCCGTACAAGCCTTGCTGAACGAGCAGTGATTGGAACTGTGACGGCGCAGGATACTGGCCCTTCATTGGCCCACTGGTGTAAGCCCCCGTTCCAAGCGCGCTGCCTTGGTAATAGAAGATGTCGGTCTTGCTGAAAAGATCGATGCGGTAATTGAGCATGCTCTGCTGGGGATTGAAGAGATAGCCGTAGATCGTCAGGCCCGCCAGCACGGGATAAGTCACCCCGTTGATCACGGAGCCACTGGGATTGGCGTTGTACATCTGCTGGTAGGAGGCGCTGATCTGCGCGCTGGTAACTGGCAGGACAGGAGGAAAAAGGTTCCCGAAAGGAAGGCTGATCGGTGAGAGGTCTATGGGGCAGCCGTCGGGGCCAAGCTGGTCATCCATTCCCAGCATCAATATGCCGGGTGGCACCATGCAGATGCTCTCGCAAGCAGTCTGGTCAATCTGGCTGAGGTCATTCTGCGAAACTATGCCACACTCAATGAAGGGCGGCGTGGTCGGTACGCACGGCGCCCCGGGCAGCGAGGTCACTGGGAAGCCCGTCTCGAGAGCATTCGCTTCCCAGCCATTCACCAGCTTCAGTTGGCGCGAATAGAGCCAGGCCAGCGACTGGGCGGTGTCGCCGTAGAAATCTCCCGGATAGTACTGCGAGACTGTCGGCATAAATTCAGCAATTCATGAAAGTGTAAAGTGTAAAGTATACATTATGAATTCATCCTTCATCCTTTACCCTTTTTACGTCCCGTACAGACCAATGCCGTAGAGTATGATGCCGTAGCCGCTGAGCATTGTCGCTGCCTGAGCCGATGCCGTAAAGCTGGCGATGGCGATGGCAAAGTCCGGGATCTCGACCGTATAGTACGCCTGCTTCTGCGGCTGCGCCAGCGCCAGTTGCCAGGTTTGGTTGCCTTGAATCATAGTTGAAGGCCGAAGAGTCGAGAGTCAAAGAGTTGAGAGTCGAAGAGTTGAAGAGTTGAGGGGCTTTCGGCCTTGAACTTTTCGACTTTTCGACTTTTCGACTGTCCTCACGTAACCACCGCCCGGAACTTGAGCTTGAACGTGTACTGCTTGGCTCGCTTGTAGGCCGCCGTCCAGTTGGAGTCCTCCAGCCAGTAGTTCGTGAAGCCGGGGAGCGAGGCGTCCGGGTAGTAACCGAACTGCCCACCGCCAAGCGCGAATTGCATGAACTGATTCCATGCCTGCACGTCCGCGCCGATCGCCACCCAGTCCATCTCGAACTCGAGGAAAGTGTCGATGCGCTCGAGCACAGCCTCACGTACACCGGCGCTGGAAATGTTGTCGTGCCGGACGGCGTTGTACTCGTAGGCCGGCACCTTGCGCGGCGGGCGCAGAAACGTCAGAGTCGTTGGGCCAGTTCCTGGATCGTAAACTATCTTCGGGTTACTCATCGTGTCCAGCTCAAAAGTTTGAAGTGTAAAGTGTGAAGGCTGAACTGCCCTTACTTTATCCTTTATCCTTCACACTTTAGAATTAACCTGCCGCATACGGACTCTTCTGCACGGTTGTGGCGTTCAGCGGCACGCCCCGCTGCACGGCAGTGTTGAGCGTGGTCGCAAGCCACTGCCCCGCCTGCGCCTCGCCCACCACCATCACGGTGAGCTGCCCGCCGGGTGGATTCAGCGCGCTGGCTGCGCCAGGTGCGAGACCGTAACCGCCCAGTTGTGGAGCGCCGCCGCCATAACCTCCCTCGCTCCCGCCGTAGCGGGACCCAGCCGCTCCGCGACCGCCTCCGCCGCCACTAGGCATCGCGGCTGCTGCTGCGCCCGCCACACCAGCAATCGCCCCCCATTCTGCCGCTGCTTCAAAATCCGTCGCCGCTGCGGCCGCGGCGTCTGGATCGCCGAAAAAGATGGCTTGCGCCAGGAACCAGAGGCCTTGTGCCAGGGCGTTCAATGCGCTTACCCCCGCCTGCTCCGCAATCGATGCCAGCACAGCTTTTGCGGCCTTTTCCATTGCCTTGCCGGTATTCTCACCGTAAATCGCTGCGGCGATTCCAGCCTTCACCGTGGCGTCGCCTGTCTCCATGAAGGCATCGACAGCCACCACCTGGAAGGTTTGCATGGCGCTTTGAACCGCACTGATCGATTGGGTCGTCTCACGCGCCCAGGTCTGGATGCTGGGCGTCAGCTCATTGACCATATCCTTCGACACCAGCCCGGCGACGGTGTCGAATTCCTGCAGCGGGGCGATGAGTTCCCGGTTCAGGTCGGCCATCATGCTCGGCGCTGCCGGTCTGGACTTGGAGGTCTTGGTGGCCATTGCGAAGATAACTCCTGGCGGACGGTCAGCCAGTTTAGCCTTCAGCTCTCAGCCATCAGCTGTCAGCAAGCTGGTTGCTGAAAGCTGAGAGCTGACGGCTGACAGCTTTTACCAATAAATGTGTCTTGCCGTACTTTCATCCGCGTAATCTGTGTCCCGCCATTCTTCTTGGCGGGTGGACAACAACGCTGCGGTTGCCGCGGCGTCAATGCGCCAAAGCGCCACCGCGCGACATAACATCTCGCTCGGCGTCTTCGCGTACCATCGCGCCATCTGCGCCGCTGCCCTCAGGATGTCCTTGTTCGCTTGCACGAAAGGCGTCCAGGTCCTGGCCGTTTGCCAGAACCTGGCCTCGCAGGTACTTCAGAATGAATTCAGCGTCCTCTTTCGGGAGCCAGTTGGGATCGAACTGCGTCAGCCCCGGATTAAGGCAAGGCTTAGGGTCAACGAAAGCCTCATTGACCATCTGCTGGTCTTCGCGGACCAGTAGCAGCGTTTCGTCAGCAGTCAGCTCCGGCCTCACACCCACGGCGACCAGATCCAGTTTTTCCCGTAGCTCGCACGGCCACCCGGTGCGGCGGAGCGCCCAATAAAATTTCGTGGGCCGCCGCAGCACCACCCCGTAGCCGCTCTTGGGAAGGACCACGCGCGCCGGCTCCTCGAACGCGGAAGCCTCCGCCAGCTTGCGGAAATCCGCAGCAGTTGCGATGCTGTTTGACTTGGACATAGAAAACCTTCAGCCCTCAGCTCTCAGCTATCAGCGGTCAGCAAACAGTTTTGAGCTGAAAGCTGAAAGCTGAGAGCTGACGGCTGACAGCTTGTTTTACACCTGCCGCCACACCATCCCCACTTGGTCCCCAGTCGGGCGCGTGGAATCCGCGACGCCCTTGAACTTCACCCCATACGTTGTCTCCTTGCCACGCTGGAAGGGCAGCTTAATGGCCTCTGCCTGGTAGGCTTGGTAGAGATGCGAGACCACGAACTTTCCCGTCACGTCCCGACGCGGAGAGATCACGGCGACGCCGATCTTCGGCACAGGAACAATGCCCCCGAAGGTGATCTGCTCGTACGACTGCGCGCCGGAGGGCTGATTGGTGTCCGTGCCCGTGGTGAAGGTGCCCGGCGGAAAGAAGTTGGTCAAGTTGGCAAGGTTCGACTGCTTGATCGTGACGTCGATCTCGTAGGCGTCGGCAGTCATCACCACATCGATGGGAGAGGAGACCTGGTCGGCTCCAATCTCTTCGTACTTCGGCGTCAAGGTGGAAGTGATCGCGCCTTCCGTAGCGCCGGCGCAATAGGCTCCGTACGCGCCCACAAACACCCATGCGGCAGTGCCATCCGCGATGGGCGGGCCAGGGGCGTTGAGCCACGCCGGCGCCGTTGAGCCGGAGGTCCCCGCGGCGAGGCACAATTCCGCGTTGTTGCTGGAGTCTTTGATCATCTGGCCGACCGTGTAAGCGGTCGTCGCTGACCACGCCGCGAGCCCGGCCGGCTCTACCGGTGAGCCGTCTGGCCCGATGACCAGGCGGTTGCCGTGGGCAGGCTCGGGCACGTAGAGCCACAAGCGGCCCGGACCTTGGTGGATGCTTGAAGCTGATACTGCTGGTGGCATATATTCTCCGTCTTAATTGTGAAGTGTGAAGTGTGAAGGAATGGTAAAGTGTGAAGGTTAAAGGATGGATCAAAGACCTTATTGATCCTGCGCTCATACGTCATCGTTTATCCTTTACCCTTCACCCTTTACCCTTTACCCTTCACTATTCACCATTTCTTTACACTTCCTCTAACTCCACCATGATCGACATCGTCGCTGCCATGGCAAAGCCGCTCTGAGGTCTGCGGCGAATTTCTTCAAACGTGTGACCTTCAGCGAAAATCTTCATAAGCTTCCCGCTCGCGAGTCCCGGCGAGAGCGCACCGTTCGGAAAGGGCGGCGAAGGTAACGGAAGATTCGTGAGCAGGAAATCGCCCGGCGTCGATTCCCAAAGGGTGTCGAGCACCGCCCGCACGGCTCGCGCGTAATCCTGGGTCATCTCCGCCAGGGTGTTGCGGTCCTGATGCGTGACCGCGATTACGCAGGAAAGCCGCATCGTCTGGTGCAGCGTACAGTTTGCCTCTTCGTCGAAGGTCACCGTATCGGGGGTCAGCAGAATTGCCGGGAACTGCTGCACCGGGAGAAGCGCCAAATCGTATTCGGCGAAGGGCGCGTAGGAGCCGGGGACGCCGGAGACGAAATCCAGCGCCGCCTGAATATCGCGATTCATCACAGCGAGTAGTTGCCGAACTACCTGCTTCGACAGGCCAGCGTTGTAGTAGGAAATCCAAGCCATCGCTAAAAGTCCAGAGGTCGAGAGTCGAAGGTCGAGGAGTTCAGAGCTTTTGCCTTTCGACCTTCGACTTTTGACTTTCGACCGCCCTTGCGGGACCAGCCCGAAATGCGGCTTCCCAATTCGCTATGCACCATTCACTAGTCCTTTTCCTATCTGAATAGCGAATAGTGATTCGCAGGCCCAGGATTCCAGCCGCAAATTCGGCTTTTCAATTTACTATTCACCATTTACCATTCACCATTCAAAAGACCTGATTCTTCGAAAAAGCCTTATCCTCGCCTCGATCGAAGGCGGTGGAGCGGTCTGTCTCGCCGCCGGCGATGCCACCCAAAAGGGGTTCGATTTCGACGTGGCGCGCCAGGCCGCTAAACAACGCGTCGTAGAGGCCTTCCTTGATTTCGTTGATCTGCCGCTCGAAACTTTGCCGGTGCGAGCCTGCCAGCGAATACTCGCCTGGCTGGAGCGTGACGTCCCCCTGGAGCGCGTCACCGAGGTCGGCGATCGCGCCATCGCGGTTGAGCGCGCGCAGAAAATTCCCGGCGTCCACCGTAAGTGCGAGGGTGTCCGGGTCGATCAGCCGCGCCAGGAATGCGCCCCGTATCCTCGCCTTGCGGTCGTCGATCCAGTCCTGGATCTGCGTGTCCTGAATCGAATTGGCCGCATTCCGCACGAAGCGCGGAAAGGCGGTACAAACATCGTCAACGGTGCAGTAGCTCATAAGAAGTTGAAAAGTCGAGAGTCGAAAAGTCGAAGAGTAAGAACTTTCAACTCTTCGACTTTCGACTCTTCGACTCCCCTCCTAATACTCCACATGGACGAGCACAGCGGTGACGCCCGCCGGCGTGAAGATATAGATGTTCGTGGCATCAAAGCCGGCCGCCACGCTCGAGGTGTCCAAACTGCAAGCTGGAGCATTGGCTCCGCTCGCTATCCCCGTAAACCACACCCGCCTGGGGATGCGCGGCAAACCGTGCGGCACGGTGTTCGTCGCCGCTGCGGTCATGCCGGTCACATCCAGGGTGGCGAATGCAGGCAAATAGCCACGGTTGTCCACAACCAAATCTTGGTTCGCCGTACTCACTGCGATCGACATACATCCTCCAATTTCCCTTCAAATGGTGAATGGTCCCGCCACGGCGGGAGTGAATGGTGAATTAAGGGCGGTGAAGCCGAAACCGCCATTTACTATTCACCATTCACCATTCCCACAATCAAGCGATCAGCCGGGCGAACACAAGGTTCGCCCCTACATTCACCCGTCACTGGGTCGCATTGACCCACAGGTACGCCGCGTTGGCTGCAATCACCTGCTGCGCGTAATACTTCTTCACGCGGATGAAGTCCGACTCGAGCGAGAGCTCGCGCCACCGCAGCACTCCCGAGCGCTTTGCCCAGAAGAAAGTGTAGCCAAAGCTGGGCACGCGGAGGCCGGGCCGTGGCGGGCGGTAGAACAGCATAGCGTTCTTGCCCATGATGTAGCCGAGGCTGTCCGCCTCACCTTCATTCGAGGTCTGATAGAGTGCCGCGGCGACCAGTACTTTCTCGACCTTGAACACCCGCGCCAGGTCCTGCTCGTCAAGCTGGTTACGGGCGCCGTTGGCCGTGTACTTCACGCGGTCCAGGATGCGGGGATGGTTGGCCAGCATATCCAGCACCGGCTGCGAGACCAGCAGGTAGTTAGGGAAATCGCCGATCTGCTGCTGTAAGGTGCGACGTTGTTTCAGGACTTCGGAGACCGGGTCGGAGTTGATGTAATCGGACCACTGCGAAGTTGGAGTGCTGGCGAGGTTGCTGTTCTGGGTGATATTCGCAGTGGTGATGATGTTCGTAAAGAGGTTGATCTCCTCGTTCAGCGCGATGATATTGGTGAGCTTCTCGGTCTTCTCCACTTCGAGCTGAGCGCCGGGATCGGCCTGGTCGCGCTCGTCGTCGGTGATCGAGTCCTCCAGCGCGTGGCCATCGGCCATGTAGAAACCGCGCGCGTCCAGATCGACTTCGATCTGCTGGGCGCGCTGCCCGGCCGCGTAGGCGTCTTTGTAAGAACGGAAGTGCTGTTTCGAGAATTTGAAGAACACATCGTTCTTCTTCATCACAGGCACTACCGGCAGCACTTCCTCCGCTACAAACGCCTGGTTGCGGTAGGCAATGCTGATCTGGGTGAGTGCCTCGTCAACGTGTAGTTGGTTAAGGCTGGGCATCTGTTTCTCCTTTTTGTTACGAGGATTCAGGATTCAGGATTCAGGGGATGTCCTCGCGCGTGCTTCCCTGAATCCCGAATCCTGAATCCTGGATCCTGTTCTTCCCGGCCCAGCGTTATCTAGCGCAACACGGCGGGCGTGTTGATCGGCGGACGAGCGCGCTAGCGGTCGCCCGAAAACAAGCCATCAGCGGTCAGCCGTCAGCTTTCAGGGAGAAAACGGTTCGCTGAGAGCTGATAGCTGCGAGCTGACAGCCGATGACTGACAGCAGTCGCGGCCGCTACCCCTTGTACGAGTACGGCATCACCAGCACGCGAATCACGTCGCCGGCATTCGAGGCTGCGTCGATGGCGATTCCGACGACGTTAATCATCGTGCCAGACTCGCTCACCGCCTTGATCTGCCCCTGGGCGTTGGCGATGTTCACGTAGGCGCCGCGTGTGATAGCGCCCGACGCCACCACCCGCGAGATCCCAAACAGGCGCGTGCGGATGTTGCGCCCCAGCCCGCTCGCCGGAATGACGCCCGTGGGCCAGGCAGTGCCGCTCACCAGGTTGTACAGCCCGCCCGAATAGTCAGCCGCGGCGTCAGGCAGAATCGATTCCTGGGCTACCCCGAGGAATTGCCCGTTGGCCCCACTCGGCACGTTGCACCCGTCGGCGGACACCGAAGTGTCCGGCGCCAGGCAAGTGAATTTCCCGATCTCGATGTTGTAATTGAGATGGTAACTTTGGTCGATCGCAGTAATGTCGCTCATTCGATTTCTCCTCCTGGAAAAACAGTCAAGGGTCGAGAGTCAAAGGTCGAGAGTCTAACTTCTCGACCCCTCGACTCCTCGACGTCTTCTTCTGCTGCTTCCGAGACTGTACTAGGCCGTCGCTACCGAAGTCCCCGTGGTACCGGATTGATTCACCGGAGGCCTGCCGGTCGCCATATTCGCCAGCACAGCGCTGATTGCAGCGGTCACGCTTTGCGTGATTTTGGCAAGATCGTCAGCGCTGATTGCAGAAACGCTGGCCTGTTCTTCCCATTGATCGGCGGCGGCCAACTCCGCGTGTCGGAGTCCTTGCTGTGCGGCAGCATGAGCTACCCCGACCGCGTTGAGAAGAGCAAGGTTGGCGGCATTCTGTGCGTCGGTAAGGACCTTCGTCTGCGTTGCCAGTGCCGTATCGAACAACAGCTTTAGATTCGCCGGCCAAGCCCCTCCGAGGCAAGCCTCGGGCGGCGCCGACGGTGTGCTTACAGTTCCATCTGCCATAGTTTCTTCTCCTTTTCCGCGCTTGAGGGGCGCGGACCCTGTGATCAAATCAGAAACTCGAAATCAGAATCTAGAAACTGGCCAAGGGTGCGAGCTTCCCATAACAGTCGAAGGTCGAGAGTCAAAGGTCGAGGGTTAAAAGCCTTTTCTTTCAACTTTTCGACCCTCGACTCCTCGACTACTCGACTTCTTCTTCCGCAGCCTGCGAGACGGCCACGATCTCTTCCGAATACTCGCGCCACAGGTCCGGCTTGCGCTTGGTGACTTCCGAGAGCGCCACGCTCACCGAGCATTTGTTCTCTTTGGCGTAGGCATTCACTTCCGCCATCAGCGCCTGCTGCGCCGTGGTGGCCTCGCCGCCTCCCGCATGCCCATGGCTTCGTAGATCCACCACAGGCCGGGCTTGCTCGACCAGCGCGCTGAAAGCCGCTGCATCTGAAAGCGCCAGTTTCAGAGCGTGGGCGCGGTTTTTCGGCAGCACCTTGCCCGCCTTCACCGCCGCGTTCACTTTACGCTCCGCTTCCTGCGCTTGTAGGATGGTGGAGAATCTTACGCGCCCGGCATCCGCCAGCTTGCCGGCTTCCACCAGGTTGATCTTGCCATCGTGGATGCTTTCCGAGAGTGCGGCGAATTGGTCCTGCGGGGCCTCAGTCCCGTTGCCGTCACCGTCGCCGTTGCCATCCTTGGGCTCCCAACCCTCGGGACCGTCAGCAATCCCGATCAGCTCCTCGCCGTCGAACACCCCGATCTTGCCCTTATGCTCGGCAGGCAAATGGTGTTCTTCGAGGTGCGCGTCGGTGAGGCACTTCAACTTCAGACTCTTAGCCATTGTCGTCTCCTTTGCAGACAGGGATTCAGGATTCAGGATTCGGGATTCAGGTCCTGACCCCTTACTCCTGCCCGCTGAATCCATTCCTGGTTGCTGGTAAGCAACCGAAACTTGATTTACTGGACCTGGTACATGCAACTGTTGCAGGCTCACGAAAACCCGGTCTGGCGCTTCCCCTGACTCCTGAATCCTCCCGCCGCGGCGGGCTGAATCCTGCATTTCGCAAAGATGGATCTCGGGCAGTTCCTCGAGAAAGGGCTTATTAACCAGCGCTACGGAGGTCAGTACCGTCCCTGCCGTCTTGCCGGTCACTTTATCCTTCGCTCCCCAACGGATGGCCGGCGAAATATAGCGGTATTCCCGCTTGGCAATGAGCTGCCGCGCGCGCTCCGTGGGCTCGTACCAGCCCCATAGAATAAAGCGGGAGTTGGGAGTAGGAAGTTGGGAATTGGGTGTTTCCCTATTCCCCATTCCCCATTCCCTATTTCCATTTGAAAATCGTTCGGGCTCGTCCAGTTTCATGACCCGTCCCGCAGACAGCACGGGCCCGCCCGTCCCAAACGGCACTTCTGAGGCATGTTCGTAATCCACATTGATTTCGCCCGTAGGCTTTTTGGCGAAGTTCTCCCGGATTTGTTCGAGATCCTCGAGCTCGATCGAGAACTTCTTTTCCGCCCCGCCCCAGGTCCCCGTGACGGCGATCGGAATCCGAATCAGGCCCGTCCCCGGCACATCGGCGAGCAGCGCGACAAAACGTGGAAAGGCGGAGGTGTGAAGGATAAAGTCTGAATTCTCCGTTCTTTCTTTATCCTTCATACTTTCCACTTCAGAGTTTGTTTCCGGCCACTCCATCTCCTCCGACCTGTAGAGCGCGCGCAATTTCCGCTTGGCCTCTTCCTTGCCCGGACCTTCGTAGGCATTGCCGCGATAATTCTTGTAAAGCGCCGCGAAAGCCGCGCCCATCAAGCCATGGTCGGGCTTCCCATGCCGCTTCACCTGAAGGTGAAACGTGGTCGCCTTCTCCGGGTCCTCAACCACCAGGAAATCACTGGGTGGATAGCCTTCTTTCATCGCTGCCATGCTAGTCCTCAGTTCTCAGTTTTCAGTTGTCAGTTCCAGCACTTACTGAGAACTGACGACTGATGACTGACGACTTTTTCCCTTCATCCTTTACCCTTCAAACTTTAGAATTCAGCCTTACTCCACGATTTCCAGCGTGACATCCCCCTGGAACTGTTCGCCGATGCGGGAAACGATCTGCACCGCGATAGTGTGTCTCTCTCCCACCACGCCGCCCCTCACCGTGAAAACCACGCCTGTACCCGAAATGGCCGGCGCTGGACTCGAAGCGATGACTTCTTCGGTCGAATCCAGCCTGGTCAGATCGCTCGTAGCCGTCACCGCCGTGATGCTGGCGATGCTGTTGCCCGTGCCAAGATCAGCGGCAAAATCGAGTGAAACCGCGAACTGTTCGAAAGGTGCTTTGTAAATCGTCATGGGACTCGAAATTCGAAAATCGAAATTCGAAAACCGAAACTCGAAATTAGAAACTCGAAACTTGGCGATTTTCGATTTTCGCTTTTCGAATTTCGGCCTTTCTCACTGCACCGGCGCCGTGCCGCTTTTCACCCGTCCTGCTTCCGCGCCTGTTTTCGCTTGGCCGGGCACGGTTCCGCTTTTGGCCTGCCCTGGCACGGCTCCGCTTTTGGCGTGCCCCGGCACGGCAAACTCATGCCTCGGCAGGACGGTCAGACTGTAGTTCCGCAAACCAACGATTGCATCGCTGAAGACCAGTGTTTCCATATCGCCGCGCAGCGCAGCGAAAATCCGGCTCAGACTATCAGAAGTGGGAAGCGCCTCACTATCGCCACGCGAGGCAGCGAGGACACGCCTCAGATTATCGCTCGCGCTGAGCGCCTCATAGTCGCCCCGCCCGAAACTTGCTGCCCGCGTCAGTCCGTCAGCCGACGGATTGTTCTCGCTGTCGCCCCGGATCGAAACCGCCCGCCGCACCAGACTGTCCGAAACGCTGAGGGTTTCGGCGTCGCCCCGGCTCAGACCCTGCGAGCGCGCAATCGAATCCGCGAGAGTGTTGGTTTCGCTATCGCCCCGCCCGAAAACTCCCGAGCGCGCAATCACGTCGGATGCTGTGTTGGTCTCACTGTCATCCCGGCCAAAAATCGCCGAACGCGCGATGGCGTCTGAGGAGGCGTTGCTCTCGCTGTCGCCGCGCCCAAAAGTTCCCGAACGCGCGATAGAATCTGAGGTTGTTTTGCTCTCGCTCTCGCCGCGCCCAAAAGTTCCCGAACGCGCGATAGAATCTGAGGTTGTTTTGCTCTCGCTCTCGCCGCGCCCAAAACCCGCCAGCCGCGCAATGGCATCCGAGGCCGTGTTGCTCTCGCTGTCGCTCCGGTTTAGAACCTGCGCGATTGCAACCGTGTCCGAAATGGTGTTCGTCTCATATAAAGCCGCACTGTAACTGCCAGGTACAGTCTCAAGGCTTATGACGGTATCGGACGCTGGGTTGCTTTCGCTGTCGCCCCGACCGAAGGCGGCCAAACGCACCAATGAATCAGATGCTGGGTTGCTTTCGCTGTCGCTCCGGCCAAAGCCCGCCAAACGCGCAATCAGGTCTGAGGCTACGTTGCTCTCACCGTCGCCCCGGCCAAAGCTCGCCAAGCGCGCAAGCGAATCTGCGGTGCTGTTCGTCTCGCTGTCGCCCCGACCAAACCCTGCTAAACGGCTGATTGCATCCGAAGCTGTGTTAGACTCAGCGTCGCTCCTCCTAAAAACCCCCAGGCGCGAAATCAGGTCGGAGGCTGTATTGCTCTCGGTGTCACCACGACCGAAGGAGACTTGGCGCGCAAGCGCAGCAGAGGCGGCATTGGTCTCGCTGTCCGCGCGCCCGAACGTCGCTTGGCGGCTGATCGCGTCGGAGGCGACGTTCGATTCGCTCGGGGTCGCGGTATAGGCATGACTGGAACTGGCCGCCTTAAATGCCGCCATCTGATCGGTCCAAGCAACGGCGGTCTGCGTCCACGGGGCGTTCGTGGCCGTCGCCGTAGTTTGAATCCAGTACTCAGCAAAGAGCAATGAAGAATTGTTTGCGGCAATCCGCGTGTAGTTCGTTCCTGCGGTCGGGTTCTCCTGAGTCGCCTCTACAAGTGCGCTGATGACCACTTCCCCGTTACCGGCTGGTGTTTGAGTGCTGCCCGTTGTCGGATTTGCCGTAGTTCCATTCTGCTGCTGGACGAACGGCGAGTCCAGCGCCGACGAGGTTGCCGCACCCTTCCACGCTTGGCAGGAGATAGCCGCATAAGGCTCAGATACAGTAGTAGTAAGGGTAACCGGCACACTCCCACTACCTGAATTCTGCATGTAATAAATCCCGACCCATTCGCCAGCACTGGCATTTTCATGAGCTGCCACAGCAGTCGAGTAGTTCCCGGAGTTGACCGTATCGGAGACTTTCGAAAAGGCATTCGAGCCTGCGTTGTAAAAGGCAATTTCACATACTATGAGATCGGCTGCGGTTACGGAGCTAACCGTACAGGAGGCCGTCTTCGAACTCCCCGACCCGTTGTCATGGCTGCAGTACGCGGCCCCCGAATTGTCGAGGGTGATCTGCGCCCAGGCAGGCGATCCCGATAGGATCGGGACGAAGCACAGAGCGAGGATGAGCCGTTTGAACATAAAGCAGCTTTCAGCAATCAGCTATCAGCGGTCAGCAAGCTGAAAGCTGACGGCTGATAGCTGAGAGCTTCCTTCAGAACGTAATCGTCCACGTCACGGTGAGCGTGTCGCCGCTGGCCAGCGATGCCTGGGTGAATGTGTTCTCAAAACACATCGTCCCCGAAGACGACGCATTGAGGATGGCCGCAGCCTGGGCCGCCTGCGTCCCGGTGGCCGTGAACGTGTTTGCCAGCGTGAAGCTGGTCGCATTTGAAGTGTGCGTGGGAGTACCCAAGGCGCGCGCGAGCCCGTTCGTGGTGATTTCTCCACTCAGGGAGGTATCGGTCGCGGCTGGAGTGATCGCAGTATTGGTCAGCGCAATGTAAGTGCAGACAGCAGCGGTGCCCCCGGCCATCTGACCATACTGCCAGTTGATCCCCGCATTCGTCCGCAGATTGTGCCCCGTCACGTCCAGAAAGATTGTGCCATCCGGGTGGCGCGCTACGACATGGACCCAGTGTGGCAGATCGGATCTTCCCTCGCGTAGGGCCGGGGCTTGCCCCGGCCTGGTTTGCCCTGGCGATGTCGGGCAAGTCTTCTCGTACATCTGCCGGATAAAATCCTTCAGCGACAAGCCATCAGGCCCGAAATCCACCGGCTTCCAGACATGCTTCCCCTGCCAAACGTTCTCCGCGTAGACCGTGGACGTGGCCGGGATGGTCTCGACGTTGGTCAGATTATTGAGGACATGATAGCCGAAATACGCCAGCCGCCCGCCATTCAAAAGCATCGCCACACCGGCAAACGCCGCCACGATCAGAATCGAAGCAAACGTCTCAAACTTTTTCCCCACCAATTTGCGCATCGTTCCTCCTCGGAAAAGAAGTTGAAAAGTTAAAAGTCGAAAAGTTCAACTTTTCAACTCTTCGACTATTTGTAGATCACGCTTACCGTCACCGGCGCGCTCGTTCCATAACCACCCGAGCACGCGAACGTAAATTTAGTGGCCTGGCCAAAGCCCAGCGCTGCCGTCGAGCTTACTGCGGAGGTGGTCACTGAACCCGTCCCCACCTCTTCCAAAATCGTCCAGGCATTGACGGCGCCCGTGGTCACCGTGAGCGACACAGCACTGCCCAAGGTGAGCCAAGTCGAGCCACCGTAGCTGGTCTTGGCCTGCGCCGTGCAAGTCGTGTAATTTCCCGTCACTGTGCCAAACGTCCACTGAATTTGTGCCTCATGGGCTGTGGTTGTGGGCGTGCTCGCAGTGTCCGCTGTCGCAGACGCGACCGTGATGGCAGGTGTATCCCTCACTACGCCGGTCGGTTGTTGCTGAACATTCGTCCCTGCCCCTGCACCGTACGGTGCGGGGCCTGCCGCATGAACCGGCGGCCAGCAGCGCGGATTCAGAAAAAGCGCATAGAGCGCCGCAAGCAAAAGCACCAGCCACCACTTGAATCCCGATTCTTGGCTTCCCAATCCCGCTCTCATTTCACAGCTCCTTAATTCAAAATTCATAATTCCCTATTCACCACTCACTATTCCGAATTCATCTTTGGGGCGATCATCCGATTGCGCCTCCCGGTCGTAAGAGGCAGTCGAAGGTCGGGAGCCGAAGGTCGAATCCACAGATTTCGCAGATTTCGCAGATTCTGCCAACACGGTGTCTGAAGCCCGCGCTGCACCCCCGTTCGTAGGTGCGGTTCGTTCATCCCGATCAGATCGGGACGGGCCGCCCCTACTCTGCGAAATCTGCGTAATCTGCGGATGCCCTTCTTCTTGCGGCTTCGTCCCCGGCTCGGCAGGAAACTCTCCTTCCTCTTGCTCTTGCAGGCGCGTCTGGATGGGCGCCCAGCGCGGGCGCGACGTTTGCGACTTGAGCGGCATGCCGCACTTTTTGCGGATCCAATTCTCCGTGTCATTGTCCGGTTGGAGCAGGTCCACGTCGAATTTGCCCACGTCCTTCGCCACCTCGAGCAGCTCGAGCGGATTAATCACGATGATGTTCGAGGTTACGAGGCGAGGGTAAGGCAGTTTCTTACCGGGCTGCGGCGTGTAGTTGTGATTCACCAGGCGCCGGATGGAGGTGTTGGAAATGGTTTCGTCAATCTTTTGCGAGACCGCTTCGAGCGAGAGATAGAAGAAATCGCGCATCGAGCCGCCCAAGGCGCGCGACCCGGTTTGCGTAGTGCCGAGCGAGAGGAAGTTTGCCAGCACCGAGCGCATGATCATTTCACTGTGGTGCTGGATGGAAGCCTGCGGGTCGCGGATCCGGCCGGTGATCCCGGTCAGCACGAACTCCCAGCCACTGGGAAGCGAAAGGCCCGTACTTTCGTGCGCGGCGAGCATCTTTACCCAATTCTCCGCGGCTTTGCGGTCTTCGGCGGAAACGTTGGGGCCTTGCTTGATGGTGGGCACGCCCAGGCCATTGCGCTCGATGCTGATGGCGTCGATGCGGTAAATCTGGCTCTTCATGTACCAGTGCTGATAAGCCGCCCGCAACACTGACCGCCCATAGAAATACGCGCCTTCCATGTCGTTCACGAAATAGGCGAGCTTCTCTGCTGGCACCAGCACGTTAACGAAATTGTTGCCCCGGTATCCGTACTGCTCGAGGTAGAGCAGCGACTCGCCGTCGTCATCGACGTGGTAGCGGTAGAAGGTGTAGGGCAGACGCGGCGCGAGCTTGCGCAGCCGGACTTTGTCGCCGTCGATATGCCACAAATCCTCGTGCGCGGCGCAGCCAAAATCCAGGCAGAGTAGCGCATTTTCTTTCACCGTCTCGAAGTTCTGTGTCACCCAGCAGCCCGTGCTGGTGGGCGATTCGAGGCCACCCAAAAGGTTTTCTCGGACCTCATCCGCAATCTTTTTTGCCAGGTCAAACCCCGGTTCGTTTTCCTTGAGGCCAGGCACGATCTGATAGTCAGCCGCCCGGATGGGCAGCTTACACGCGAGCAACGCTGCGCGCACATCCGCATCCGAGCGCCGCATCTTTTCGTAAACCAGGAAGCTGCTGCGGCCTTCGAGGATGGGGTTGTATTCGCCCAGGTCGCGGATGAATCCGGCAAAGTTCGCGGTACCCACGGCGCCGCGCAGGAACGTATCCACCAGCGTAGGGCCGAGCGGCGCTCGGCCCCCGTTGCCATCGCCTGGCCGAGCGCCGCTCGGCCCTACCTGCGGCTCTGGAACCGCCCCGCCGCCCGGCATGGCTGCTGGGTTCAGGCCTACTTCGTTCCCAATCGGACCACCCGGGAACAACGTCACCATGGGGTAGCTAGCCCCTGGGGTTATGACCTGTCGAATTGTTTCGAGAAGGGACATAAGTCATCAGTTTTCAGTTCTCAGTTCTGGGCGTAGCGGCGGTTCGCGAACCGCCCCTACTCCTTTCAGAATTCCGCCGGCAAAGCCTGCGGGATCCACCCCGCCGCTCTAGGCGTGCCCACGATCACCCCGTCACTCAGGTGTGAGATGGGCTGCTCCGCGGCAAGGTCGGCGAGGGCTTTCGCCCAGAACTCGTCCGCGTGGCCGAGGTCGGTGCGCTCAGCATCGAAGCGGGTATTGCCCGCTACGGTCACGAGCTTCTTGACAGCTCCAAAGGCGCGGGCGATTTCCGGGGCCTCGGGAATAAGATCCAACCGCTGTTCCATTCGTCTCTTGACGCGGTAAGCCATGTCTTCTTTCACGGCCGCAGTAAAAGTGACAGGCTCCACGCGCGGTCCGAACTCACGCTCCAATGATTCGGCCAACGGGGCCCCCATGCCCGTCGAGTCAATGCAGGCGCGGCGAACCAGAGGACGCCCGTCAGGGCCGGGCAAGGAAAGCAGTTGGCGGGCGAAGTCGAGTTGCTCGGCGAAGGGGGTATTGGAGAAGGTGCGAACCAGGCGCGCCACGGCGATATTGTGGAGCTGTAGGGGCGGTTCGCGAACCGCCCCTACGTCGGTAGGCCGAGCGCCGCTCGGCCCTACGGTTACCTGATCCAGCCAAAATACCGTGCGGTCGTGGTGGCGGCCGATGTCGATGCCCAAGTAAAACTCCGAATACGGGATTCGGGGCTCAGGGAGCCGAGAGTCCAAATCATGGCGGGGCGCCGAGGCCAGGAACTGGGGAGGGCAGTCCTTTGCGGCCTCGGCGCTTACGCACTGGGCGACGAGTGCGGGCGGGATGAAATTCTCCGCGATGGAAATGAACTGGCAGCAATACTCCTGCTGCCAGGTGGTTTCGTCGTCACAGCCGGCGCGGAGGATTTGGAGGTCGATGTTGAGACCCTGGCGGATGGCCTCGTAGATGTCGCAGCAGTGGGCGGACCACAACGAAGTGGAAGGGTTCAAGAGTTGAGAAGTCGAAGAGTTTTTCCAGTCTTCAACTTTTCGACTTTTCGACTCTTCAACCTGTTCCACCAGCCCTGCCGCCTTCGCAATCTCATAGAACTTCCCCTGCTGTCCGTTGGGCGTGGAGATGACCTCGAGGCAATAGCCGCGCGTGATGGTGGGAAAGAGCGCCGTGTAGATTTTGTCGGCGTCGGAGTGGAAAGCGAATTCGTCGAGTGTGACGTTGCCGGAGTAGCCGCGGGCAGTGTCGGGATTGGCGGGAAGTCCGTAGATGACGGACCCGTTGGCGAAGCGGACTTCCAATTGCTTGATCAGCGTGCCTTCGAAGAAGGTGGACTCGCAGGCCCGAGCCAGAATCCCGCAGGACTGAACGTGTTCCTGGACCTTTTCCATCAGCAGACGCGACTGCCGCTCGCCCTTGGAAAGGAAAATCCAGGTGGTCCTTCTTTTCAGGCATTCCAGGAGGGCGCGGATGGAAGCGGCAAAGGAATAGCCGATCTGGCGAGCTTTCACCACGATCTTGAGCGCTGAATGATCCTCAACCCACCGGCGCTGGTAGGGAAGTAATTGCAGGGCAGGCCCCAGGCTTTCAAGGAGGGGTTTTGGAGCTTCGTTGCTGGATTCCTGAACCGTCATGGGCGATTGGACATCCGGGATTTCAGATGCCGCCAGAAGCTCTTCCCTGCGGCAAGGTTCGGAGGCCCGCGTAGTTTTCTGCGCGCTCGCGACAGGTCGGAGGGCAGGCCCCGGGTTGTTACGCCTTCGTGGAGGCATCGGCACTTTCCTCATAAAGGAGTGGTTGACAAGCAAGCCCATAGAGCTGCTGGATCCTTTGTAGCATCTCGGGCCCCATCGGCTCACCGGGACGGTGCGCCTTAACTTCCCGCTGCAGCTTCAGAATTTCTTCCTGGAGCTTTCCTTGCGTCAACAAGATCAAGCGCGTCCGGGCGCGGGAATAATCCAGGTCCTGCGCGGCCTTTTTCCTCTGCATGATGAGGATCTGGTGCTTGAGAGACAGATTGTCGCGCTCCAGGCGGAAGCGCGCGGCATCCTTGGGGGTAATCAACGAGGCGTCCCGACGCACTCTCGAGTAGCCGGTGAGGAACGTGGCCCGGGCAAGCTGGGCCTCAGCGGACTTGGGGTCTTTGTCCACGGTAGCCAGGAGCGCCTCAGCGCCTTCAATCAGGCGGCGAACTCGTTTTTTTTGTATTTCCAGGCTGCCTTGGAAGTAGTTCTGGACGGCGCTAAGAGTGATGCCATCCCCTCCCCGCTCGTTGACTGCCTCCACCACGTCCTCGAAGGTGGCGCCTTCAACAAGCATCCGGCCAACCAACGTTCGGAGCTCCGGATCGAGCTCTCCGACGTCGCTTTCATACTTCCTGGCGCTTGCAGCTTCGGTCTTTTCCGTAACGGCAGACCCTTCTGTAGGCTGCTGCGTTGCGGGGGAGGGGACGGCGTCCGACTTCGGGGGGCTTTGCGCCACCGTCCCGCCGCCCGGAGCGTTTTGGCTAGACAGGCGCTTTTTCATTGCCGGGGCTCCACGTAGATGCCTTCATCGGCCGGAAGGCGGCCGTCGAAATAGTCGATACCCTGGGCCGTGATCTTCACCAGTGGAATCTCACGCCGGGAGCGGGGCCCGCGAACGCGCTCCACGGCCACCAGGCCTTTCTCGGCCAGGTAGGCGATGTGGAAATTCAATTCCTCCAAGGGCACGGGGTAGCCAAAGATGTCCAGTTCACCCTGAAGAAGCGGCAAGGTGGCCGCTTGGGGGTAGATGAGACCCAGGTAGTAGAGGATCTTGCCGCGGATGATTTCCTTATGACGAACAGTTGCGGCCATAATTGATTAACTCCTCAGAACATATTATCTAGACTGGAATCAGGCCTGGGCGTTTTGTGGGTGGTGGAGCCTTCGGAGGCCGCCGCGCTCTGGTCTGGAAAGTGCTCTCTTTCCGATTCCACTCCTGCTGCATCGGGCGCCGCCTCCGCTGGCCGGCACAATGAGCTGAACCCCGGGGCGCGGGATTCCAGCAGGTGCCTTAAGTCGGAAGAGGAGTCGCATCGCCCCGAGAATCCCGACGAGGCGCGAAGCGCGCAGAAATCCTCACCGCTACGGCAGCGCAGGTTGTTCATATCGCGATGCAGAGCTTTCAGGGCGATAAGGATTTCCTGATGCTCGAAGCTCTCCTGGGACTCGCGATGCTCGACCGAATTGGCGAGGCGCGATAGCGCGTCGGCCTGCCCGCTCTGAGCGCCCAGGAACTGCTCGATGTATTGCCGCACCAGGGCGTAGGCGCCGTCCATCTGCTGGCGCTTCATTTCCATGGACTTCTCAATCCAGTAGTGCGCCAGACGGAGAAAACCGTAGCCGAAAATGATGAGGACCAGAATGCCGGGGCCCCACCAGAGCGCCACGCGTTGGATGTCCAGAGGGTTCATCGGACCAGCACCCCCGCGATGAATCCGCCGGCAAAGTATTCGACGGCTCGGAAAAAGTGCGATTGCCATGTGCCGCGGGCGGCTTTGAGTTCCGCCCGATGCGCCACCTCGCTCTGGGCCAGGATCTTGTCCTTGTCCGCCAGCGCCGCGTTGAGCTTGGTGATCGTGCCGGATTGTTGGTCACTGATGGCGGAGTTGAGCTTCGACTGCTGCTCGCAGTTGGAGACCTGTTCCCCCATAACCTGGGTCTGCTGGCGGCAGGAATCGAGCTCAACAAATGCCGTCTCAACTTTCCGCACGCCCTGATCAGAGAGCACGAGCGCGGGACTGGAGGGACTGGAGGGGCTGGAGGGGTTGGGCACAAGATGTTGGGTGTCAGGGGCTGGCTGTTTCTCGCCATTGCCCGCCGCCAACATTTGGAGGCTTGGGGTCTGCTGCCCTGACCCCTGGTCCCTGACACCTGGCACCGGTTCTTGGAGACGAGAGGCCACCCGGCTCACCACTTCCGATGTGGGAAGGGTGGCCACCTCGTCGGCGCGCGCGAGCTCCTGTTTGCGGAGTGACTCAAGACTTTGACGCAGTCCTTCGGCTTGGCGCGCGAGTTGTTGCCGCTGGGCTTCAAGCTCACGGACGGCCTGGGCGCTCTGCTTGGCATCCCGAAGGGCGCCGGCCGCTTGCTGTTGAAGCCGGGACATCTCCTCCGCTGCTTGCTTCTTCACCTGCTGGGCCTGCACCGTGTCACGCCGCCGAGCTTGGCGCTCGCAGGACCAGGCAAAGAACATGATGACAACACCAGCCAGAGCGGCGGCAGGCAGGCCTGGAATGCTCCGCAAGAGCCCCTGCACCGGGCTGAGGCTCGCGAGTTTCCGGCCTGCGGCCCTAATCTTGCCCAAGCACGTTGTCAACGACAGCGGTTGGTTGCTTCCCATTACTTCTTCTCCAAAATGCGCTGCAGCGTTTCGTTGGCCTTGCCCAACCCATAGAGCGCCGCAATAAAGAACGTGAGGCCTTCCAGGCTGGGAAGGACGTGGTTGTGGAATACGAGGTAGGTAATCCAACCACACGCAAAACCCAGCGCCACAAATGCTCCGAGGCGACTGAAGCTTGCCTCACCCGATTCGGAAAGGAGTTGTTGGAGGAATTTCAACATGACCCGTTTCTGTGGCCTTCCTTTCTTTGTTTCCCGTCTTGCAGAACTTTCATCTGCGTCACTTGCTTGATCGGCGGACTTGAATCTGCTCGCCTGTGTGAATTCCGTCCCGACGGGAGAGTCACGACCCCCCCTTGGCCTTATCTCCGAAGCGCGCCGCTGGCTGCCCAACTATCAAGGCACGATAGATCTCCATCCGCCTCAGGCCGTTTTCAACGTAGGCGGGATCCGCCGTCCTGCCATCGGGCCGGCCAGTGTTCCAGCAGCGGAACAACTCCTCAAATTCGCGGGCGAGGTCAAGCTGGTAGCTCGCGGCGAATTCAGCAAGCAGTTGGTTTGCTAAGTGATAATGAAATCGCGGCTCGAGGAGGTCACGCACAGTGCCGTGCCGCCCGATCACGTGGAAACCCATGATCTGCACGAAGCCCCACGAAGAAGCCAGCTCCCGCAGGGCCTCGTCCGCCAGCCGGGAAAGTTCGCTGGCTTGGCCGGCCGTGAAGAGCGAGTTGAGAAACTTCTCGTGGAACTCGCCCGTCTTGGGATGGAGGACCTCCGCGAGTTCCTCGCAAAGCGCCTGGGCACGAATCCCAACGTAACGGGGAGACTCCCCGGCCGCTACCGCTTTCAAGTGGCGATACACAGAAGGCTCAAAACGGACAGCCGCGGGGTTTCCACCGGACTCGCCGGTGGTCAACGCGCCCAGGAACTCGGGACGGACTGATGACGAGCCGCAGGCCTCCTGAATGAACCCGTCGCAACGCGCAAATACTCTCCGAACCAACCTGTATTCAGCCTCAGTGCGAGCGGCTGCGCCGGAATGAAGGCCACCAGCCGGCGAAACCCCGGTTGTGGAAGGAGGAACGAGCGCCTCCGTACGCGACCGAGTGTTGGAAAAGATTATCCGCGTGCTCGTCGCGTCCTGCTGCGCCCGGTCTGGCACTATCCGATCCATGAATGTAGCCTAGCACGTGGAGATGGAATAGTGGGAAAGGGTGGAGAGAGTGTGAAAGAATTTCTTATTTGCCTAAGCCAAAAGGTGATAGCGGCAGGCGCTTCTATCACATCGTGAAATGTGCTTCAGCAAATGGCGCGTTTTGACACACACATCGGAAAATCTGCATGTTCGGGCGAGGCGTTTGAAGCCCTCGTTGCATCGGACAGGCTGATGAAGGGAGCTCAGTTGCCACCGGCGCTGGACCCGGAAAAAAGGGGCGACGCCGTTTGGTCAAGGCGCTATGCTGGGCAAAGGCTGGAGTTCTGTCGAATGGAGCCGCTCTCAGGTCAGGTTCCACTGGGCCTGGAGATGCGAGGTCTGACGCAGAGGCAGGGACACAAAAAGGAGAGTATCACCATGCGGGCTGTCATCCAAAGAGTAAAGCGGGCGGAAGTACGAGTCAACGGCCACGCAGTGGGGACCGTTGGTACGGGGATGCTTGTGCTGCTGGGCATCGGCAAAGAGGATACACCGGAAGCAGCGAAATCACTGGCGGATAAGATCGTCAACCTGCGGATCTTCGACGACGAGGAAGGTCGCATGAACCGGTCCTTATCGGAAACAAGGGGAGGCCTGCTCTGCGTTTCCCAGTTCACGCTTTACGGCGACTGCCGCAAGGGCCGCCGCCCTAGCTACGACCGGGCCGCTCCGCCGGATATGGCGCGCCGGCTCTACGAAGCTTTCGTGGGATCGATGCGGGCCAGCGGAATCACTGTCGAGACGGGACAGTTTCAGGCCATGATGGAGGTGGAACTCGTCAACGACGGGCCTGTCACGCTGTTGCTCGACTCAGAACGAGTCTTCTAGCCCGTATTTCTCACCACGGGTTTGGAAGGGCGGGGTGCCGCCTGTTGTGCGGGCATGCGGAGCGAAGCTTTGGAGTGCGGCAGCTTGCTGCCGCTTTCCGTCCCGCGAGCTTGCTGGCAGGATTTCGAAGGCGTGCACAATTCCCAGCCAGCAAGCTGACTGGTGAAAAAGCGGCAGCAAGCTGCCGCACTCCAAAGTAGCGCCGACCCCGCGCTGCGGGGTCGGCATGTGCTGAGCTAAAGCTCAGCGCTACAGCTTAGGACAGCTTTGCGATCCTGCTGGAGACTTCCTTGGCAAAGCGATGGATGAAACCATCGACGTATTCCCCCACGTCGAGTTGTTCGTCCTCAACCAGCGGGGTCAAGTCGATGCCAAAAATCAGCGACGTGGACTCATCTACGCCATGCGAAGCAAGATACGTGGCGTTGGCACGCCTCCGGCCCATTGTCGCAAGATCATATCGTTTCCCACCGCATACCTGTGAATCGAACACCCCCACCAGCGCCATGGCAAGGTTCTCGTGAGCCTCCACATTGAAGACGATTTTGTCGTTGTCATTCAGCCAATCGAGATTACGCCAGACTTCACAGCCGTAAAGATGCTGGGGTCTTGAATCGCGTGGCAACTCGCGTAGGGCGCGGATGGCTCGCAGGGCCGTGGCAACGTGTGTGTCGTGCTTGTCGGCGAGGTTGTGGGTATAAATCACCTGTGGCTTGGACGCCACGATGATTCTCTCAAGGTCGTCCACCACATGAGTATTAGTAGGATCCTGGACTGCGCTGCTGGGGTAATCAAGGAAGACGTGGGCCGAGTACTCGCCGATGAAAGCAGCTTTCTTCTGTTCTTTGCGCCGGACAACTTGCATTTCCTCGTCCGTGTAACTTTCGTAGAGACCATCGCGGGGGCTGCCGCTGCCGTTGGTGACCGTCACCCCAGTGAAACCCTTGTCCGACCTGCCGAAGCACTCCAGAATGCCGTGATAGGCCATAATCTCGATGTCATCTTGATGGGCCGACACACAGAGGTGCGTAGTTCGGGAGAGTGCCGCACTAGCAGGAGAACCGGTAGGGACATAGACTTCCGCTCCAGAATTGTGTAACTCCATCCTGTTCCTCCGTAATTCTAGGTCTGACGGATATGCTCCCCTACATGCCGCGGTCCGCCCACCACGATCCTCCATCCGCCGTGCTTCCAGAGAAGCATTTTCACCAATCGCTCCGCAAAGGCGAGGTTGAATCGCGAGGCCTCGTGGCTGTCGTCGAAGCACGCAGTCTTGTAAACAGAAACGGAGCCCTCATGACGTTCCAACGCGATGGTCAATGGAACCCCATGAGAGCAATCCCGCACCGCCTTCAGGTAAGCGTGATTGGCCAGCACCGCAGGAGAAAACCGCTCATGAAGCGGCGGGACAACGCGAGGCTTCACAAGTTTCGCGAACTCCTTCATTTTCCTCCCGGCGCAGTCACGACGGGTAGGCACATGAACCCCGCCGTTCGCCTACACGGCTGAGTATAGGAAGCCTGCCGCTACCGGTCAAGGATGGCTGACAGCCCTCAACGAATCAGCAATTCAACGGACCGATGACTCAACGTTGGAACCCTGGTTGCTCTGCGCCCAATAGAGCCAGGCTTTTGCGCAGCGACAGGATGCCTGACTCCCGCGGGGGTAAATAATGGACACTATGGTTGCACTCTTTGTAGTGTGGGGTTTGGTCACTATCGTTTTCTTTGGCTTGGTTTTCTACCGTTCCCGGATTACCAAGAAAGAATCGGACTGGATCCCCCTGAGTGAGGACGCGAGGGAAGAGCAAGCCATTGAGGCGCAGAAGGTTAGCGAGATGAAGAGCCATAAGCTCGACCTTCCTATTCGCGCCCTGGGGGCAGCCTGGGTGATACTGCTGTTGGTGATAGTCGGGTTCTGGTTCTACCACGGAATTACGACCCCACCACCAGGCTAAATAAAGTCATACACACCTGATAAGTACCAACCCCGAGCGTCCCGCCGTCGGGGTGGCGAAGCTTGCGCAAAGACTCGCACCGAGGGGGCGGAAGAGCAGCTTTCAGGTGCCAGGTGTCAGGTGCCAGGTTATAGGGAACAGGGAACAAGTCACAGTGAACAGGCAACAGGGGGCGGGGAACAGGTTTCGGGGTCCTATTCCCTGTTCCCTATTCCCTGTAAGCTGACGGCTGACCGCCCGAGCTGAGCAAATCCTTTGCATTCAACGGCTTCAACTCGCCCGGCCTGCATCGGGAAGCGAGCCCCCACGAACTACAACCCCAGCTTTTGCTTCAGCTCTTGAGCGCTAAGAGATGAACAAGGGAGCACGCGACCGTCAACGTCGAAGGTCGGAACTTTCCGCTTGCCGTCGTTGGCGTGTTTAACGAACTTGGCAGCCCACAGGTGCGTCTCGATATCAAACTCCTCGTAGGGCAACCGGTGTTCCTCCAGAAACCGCTTGGCTTGGCGGCAGTCCGGGCACCAGCTCGTAGTGTAAATGCGGATGTTCATGAAGTGCCTTCTCGCCACCCAGGCACAGAGGCTCAGGGGAAGCAGAAGCTAGAAATTAGAAACTGGAAACTGGCAGCCTTGTTTTCTAGTTTCCAGTTTCATTGTTCCTTAGGAACAGGTCTCTGCATGGTATGGCTGGCTGCGACCGAAGATTCAACAGGGGGCGCAGGTGAGCTGGCCGGACGCCGGCCCTTGCGGGTCAAGTTTGAATGTGGTGTGCCGCCTCGAGCCTTGCCATTGCCCGGCCCAGGGCTTCTCGGGCGCGCTCCATGTCAGTCTCGGGATCTAAGAACCTTTTCAGGCGGTCCTCGGCTCGTTGCTTGGCTTTTTGCGCGCGCTCAACGTCAATTTCTTCGGCGCGCTCGGCGCTCTGGACCAAGACGATGACGCGATCGGGGAGCACCTCGGCGAAGCCCCAATTTACGCAAAGATAGTGCTTCACACCTTGGCGCGTGTAGGTGAGCTCGCCGGGCACGAGCTCGGTGAGCAGGGGAGCGTGGCCGGGCAACACCCCGATATATCCATTCTTACCGGGCACGGTCACCGCGCTTACGGAGTCACGCACCAGCAGGCGGTCCGGGCTCACGATGTTCAGTTGCAGTTCGGTGGGAAGAAGATCACTCATGGGATTGATTCATTGATTCATTGATTCATTGGCTCATTGGATCATTTTCGGATTGACCTGCGCCTGTTTTGCGCCTTTCAGTGTAATGAATCAATGATTCAATGGATCAATGAATCAATTCTTTCTCACGCTGCCGCCTTAAGTTTTTCAGCCCTCTCGAGCGCCTCCGCGATAGTACCCATCATGTAAAAGGCCTGCTCGGGAATATCATCGTACTTGCCTTCGACCAGCTCTTTGAAGCCGCGGATGGTATCCTCGAGTTTTACGTAACGACCCTCGAGGCCCGTGAACTGTTGCGCCACGTGGAAGGGCTGGGAAAGGAAGCGCTGGATTTTGCGCGCCCGCGCCACCGTCAGTTTATCTTCCTCCGAGAGCTCATCGATGCCGAGGATGGCGATGATGTCCTGCAGGTCCTTGTATTTCTGGAGGATTGCCTTCACGGCCCGGGCCACGCGGTAATGCTCCTGGCCCACGATGCGGGGATCCAGAATGGTCGACGTAGAGGCCAACGGGTCCACGGCCGGATAGATCCCGATTTCGACCAGTTGCCGCGAGAGCACCGTGGTTGCGTCCAGGTGCGAGAAAGTAGTGGCGGGAGCGGGGTCCGTCAAGTCATCCGCGGGCACATAAATAGCCTGCACGGAGGTGATGGAGCCCTTCTTGGTGGACGTGATGCGCTCCTCCAGCTCGCCCATTTCCGTGGAGAGATTCGGTTGGTAGCCGACGGCGGAAGGCATGCGCCCCAGCAGGGCAGAGACTTCCGAGCCCGCCTGGGTGAAACGGAAGATATTGTCGATAAACAGGAGCACGTCCTGGCCCGCCACGTCGCGGAAGTATTCAGCCACCGTGAGGCCGGTCAAGCCCACGCGCAGTCGGGCCCCCGGAGGCTCGGTCATCTGCCCATAGATCAAGGCTGCCTTGGATTTGTTCGAGTCGCCGGGCACTATAACACCGGACTCCTGCATTTCCAGCCACAGGTCATTACCCTCGCGGGTGCGCTCGCCCACACCGGCGAACACCGAAACGCCGCCGTGCTTCATGGCGACGTTATTGATCAACTCCATGATGATGACGGTCTTGCCCACCCCGGCGCCGCCGAACAATCCCGTCTTGCCGCCTTTCAAATAAGGCTCGAGCAGGTCCACCACCTTGAGCCCCGTCTCGAACATCTCCAGGTTGGTATTCTGCTCTTCGAGTTCCGGCGGATCGCGGTGGATGGGATAGCGCGTTTCCGCCACAATCGGCCCGAGGTTGTCCACGGGTTCGCCGATGACGTTCATCACGCGGCCGAGTGTCGCTTTGCCCACTGGAATGGTAATCGGCTCGCCGAGGTCCATGGCTTTCATGCCCCGCACCATGCCCTCCGTAGGCTCCATAGCCACGCATTTCACACGACCTTCACCCATGTGCTGTTCGACCTCCGCGATGACCTTAATGGGTTGCGGAACATCGAAGCCCTCGGAAGTAATCCGCAGGGCGTTATAGATGGGCGGAAGCTGCCCCTCCTCAAACGCCGCCACCACCACCGGGCCCGTGATTTCCACCACTTTGCCAATGTGCTGCTCAGCCATGGGAATTCCTCTTTCATGATCGGGAGATCAGGAGATCTGGAGATCGGGTGAATGACGGAGCTGTTCTCCCGATCATCCGATCTACCGATCTACGCCTTCTGACTTCTAACTTCTGCCTTCTGCCTTTTCCTACGTCGCCACCCCTCCGCTCACCACTTCAATGATCTCGCGCGTGATGGCCGCCTGCCGCACGCGATTCAAGTGGAGCGTGAGCGAGTCGATCAATTCGGAGGCGTTATTGGTGGCTGCATCCATCGCCGTCATTTTGGCGGCCAGTTCCGCGGCTTGCGATTCGAGCAGGGCGCGGTAAACCTCGATCTCCACGTAGCGCGGAAGCAAGGCGTTGAATATTTCCGGCGCGGGCTGCTCGTAGATGTAGTCGGTCAGCGCCTCACCCGTCGCCGGCTGCACCGGCTTGACAGGCAAGTACCGCTCCACCATCACGCGCTGCATCAGAATGGACTTGAACTCGTTATAGAGGAAGTCAACCGCGTCCACCTTTTGCTCCGTGTAGAGGTCGATGATCTCCTTGGCAACCTGCTGGGCGTGCGAAAACTGTAGACGCCCAAACAAGTTAAGGTGTTCCGAAACCATCTTGAGAGGCTGCTTGCGGAAGGCATCTCGACCCTTGCGGCCGACGGCAATAATTGAGACTTCCTTGTCGCCACGCCTCTCCAGGTAATCCTGGGCGGCCCGGATCAGATTAGCGTTGAACGCCCCGCAAAGGCCTCGGTCCGCCGTGATGAGCACCAGCAGGACCTTCTCGATAGGCCGCTCGGCGAGCAGCGGATGGGCGCGCTGCTCGGTGCGTGCGGCAAGGCTGGCGAGCAACGTCAGCATCTGGTTGGCGTAAGGCCGCGCATTAAAGATGCTGTCTTGGGCGCGCCGCAGCCGGGCCGCCGCAACCATCTTCATCGCACGCGTGATCTGCTGCGTGCTCTTGACCGAGCGAATGCGGCGCCGAATATCAAGTAAAGTGGCCATGCTAAGCTTCCTGGAACTTATGCGACCTTTGCCTTCCGCTCCGCCAGGAATTTGGCTTTGTACTCATCCAGCAGCTTGCACATCTCCGCCCGCAAGGGTTCGTCGATCTGTTTCTTCTGGATGAGCTGGCTCCCCACCGAAGGGTAGGAAGTATCCATGAATTCGTAGAGCCCCTGCTCGAAGGGCTGGCAATCTTCCATCTCCAGGTCGTCGAGGTAGCCGTTGGTGCCCGCGAAGACGATGAGGATTTGTTTTTCAACCGGAAGCGGACTGTACTGCCCCTGCTTGAGGATTTCCGTCAAGCGGCGCCCCCGGTTGAGCTGTGCCTGGGTGGCTTTGTCCAGGTCGCTCCCGAACTGGGCGAAGGCAGCCACATCACGGTATTGGGCCAGATCCAGGCGCAGCGTGCCGGCCACTTGCTTCATGGCCTTGATCTGCGCGTTGCCGCCCACCCGTGAGACCGAAAGGCCCGCATCCACGGCGGGTCGGATGCCGCTGTTGAACAAGTCGGTCAGCAGGTAGATCTGGCCGTCGGTTATGGAAATTACATTGGTGGGAATATAGGCGGAAATGTCGCCCGCCTGCGTTTCGATGACGGGGAGCGCCGTGAGCGATCCGCCGCCCAGGGCATCGTTCAGCTTGGCGGCGCGCTCCAGCAACCTCGAGTGCAAGTAGAAAACGTCACCTGGGTAAGCCTCCCGGCCGGGGGGCCGGCGCAGCAGCAGCGAGATTTCGCGATAAGCCACCGCGTGCTTGGAAAGATCATCGTAAAGACACAGCGCGTGCCTGCCGCTGTCTCGAAAGTACTCCCCCATGGCGCATCCGGCATAAGGGGCGATGTACTGCATGGGGGCCGGGTCCGAGGAACTCGCCTCCACGACGATGCTGTACCTCATCGCCTCATGTTCTTCCAGGGTCTTAATGACCTGCGCGATGGTCGAACGCTTCTGGCCGATGGCCACGTAAATGCATATCACGTCCCCGCCCCGCTGGTTCAAAATGGTGTCGAGCATGATGGCGGTCTTGCCGGTTTGGCGGTCACCGATGATCAATTCGCGCTGGCCGCGACCGATGGGGATCATGGCGTCAATGGCCTTGATTCCGGTCTGTAATGGCTCGCAAACCTTTTGGCGGTCAATCACGCCAGGTGCCAGTCTCTCAATGGGAATGTACTTGTCAGTCAGAATGGGACCTTTGTCGTCGGTCGGCCGCCCCAGCGCATCCACCACGCGCCCCACCAAGGCCTCGCCCACAGGCACGGCCATGATGTGCTTGGTCCGCTTGACAGTGTCGCCTTCCTGAATCTTAACGTAGTCACCGAAGAGTACGGCGCTCACTTGGTCTTCTTCCAGGTTCAACGCCAAGCCGGCGACATCATGGGGCAATTCGACCAGTTCGCCCGCCATGACGTTGTCCAGGCCGTGGATCCGCGCCACACCGTCACCGACGGAAATGACCGTGCCCACTTCGTTGACCGAGACACCGCGGTCGAAGTGTTCAATCTGCTCTCGAATGATCCTGGTGATTTCGTCTGCTCTAATCTGTGGCATGCTCTTGCATCTCCCTACCTGCTTCAGCCTTTCTAGCTCCGCTCTGCCCCTCCCGGCCCAGCGTGGACGGCCGGCGTTTTCGCGACTTCCCGAAACCTCGGCATGCCGCTACAGAAGGGGCCCAAGCTGCCATTCATTCCCGTTATCGCGCCGTCAACTGCTCCCGGATCCGCGCCAGGTTGCCCCGCACAGACCCGTCGTAAACCGTGCTTCCAATCTGCGCCAGGATTCCACCCAGCAATTCGCTGTCGATTCGGAACTCGAGTTCTACCTGCTTGCCAGTCAACTCCCTGAATCGCGCGGCCACGCTTTCCCGCTCGGTTTCCGAAAGGTCCGAGGCCGAAGAGACGGTAACTTGCACCACTCCCAATCGGTCGTATGCTATCTTCCGATAAGCCTGGAGCGCTTCTTCGAGCAAAGGCATCCGGTAGTTGGCCAGAAGCACGCGCAAGAAATTCAGCGTCACCGGGGATTCGCCCAGTTTTCGCCCGATCGCCACAAGCACGTCCATCTTCTGCGGCAACGCCACGGCGGGCGAAGCGAACACTTCCTGCAGCTCGAGGCTCGCGTGGTAAGCGCTCGCGAAGTCCTGAAGCTCCTGGAGGACCCCACCGTAATCGCCGCTCGGCGCCACCACCTCGGCGAGCGCGTGTGCATACCGATTTGCAACCACCATGGGCATGGGAAGCACACCAGTCGAAAAGTCGAGAGTCGAAAGTTGAAAGTTGAAAGTAAGAACACTTCCTAGGCGCCAGGAGCGAGCACGACGTTTGTCAGCTCATGATTTCGCTGCCAAACTTTGAGGTCCGTAAAGCGCTGCATCACGCTCCTGCCGTATCAGCTAATTTCGATGCTAGGCCCGTTACTTTCGACCTTCGACTCTCGACCCTCGACTTCTTCTCAATTCTGCCGCGCCCTGGATTCGACTCGTGCCAGAAAATCACTGACCAGTTGTTCCCGGCCCGCCTCGTCCAGGCGCCGGCGAATAATCTCCTCAGCCAACTCGACCGCCTGCTCGGCCGCGTAGCTCTTCAATTCCAGCTTGGCGGCCCGAACCGCGACTTCGGTCTGGGCGCGTGCGGACTGGAGGATTTTCTCCGCCTCTTCGGCCGCCGCCAGTTTCAAACGCTGGCGTTCCGCCTCCATTTCCCGTCCCGCGGAAGCCCTGAAGGCCGCAATCTCCTCCTCCAGATGCTGCAACTTCTCCTCCACGGCCTTGAGTTGGGCTTGGGATACTACCAGGGCCTTTCGTCCTTCCTCCAGGCCCTTTCGGATGGAGGCAGAGCGTCCGGCAAAGAAACCAGCTAGGGGTTTCCGCAAGACGAATCCGAGGGTTCCCACGAGCAGGGCGAGGTTAATGAACTTGTAAACTAACTCGCGTCCCGCCTTTTTGCCTGCCTCTTCACCCTCTGGCGCGCGGGCGGAGGCAAGGCTGCGGTCCTGGGTAAAGGTCCGAGCGAAACCCAGCGAGCCAGCCAGGCCCAGCAGGCAGGCGGCGAAAAGCCATCGAGTCAACGCGCGGCGCAAGGAAACCCTCAAGGCTGAATCCTTCCTGCGCCATCCCTCGCGGCGCCTCCCAGGATCGTCTCGGCTATCTCCTGGCCTAGAGACTGGCAGGTGCTCTCTAATTCCTTCTTGCGCTGGGCTACCTCCGCTGCCAGGCTGGCCTGCGCTTCGCTGAGCAATGCTTCCGATTGCTGGCGCGCCCGCTTCAGGGTTGCTTCCCGGTCTTCAAGGATGGAGCGCCCAACCGCCTCCCGGTGGCGGTATGTTTCCTGCCGCGCAGCCTGGAAAGCAGCTTCGTATTGACGCGCTTTCTCCTCTGCCGCAGCCGCTTGCTCGTGGGCACGCTCCATCGCGCCCTGGGTTTCTTCCTCACGCTTCTTCAACACTGCGGTCAGCGGCCCAAAAAAGAACCTGCTGAGAATGACATAAAGGACGAATACGAAAATTACCGTTGGAATCGTCTGGATAAAGAGTTGCGCGAGCTGGGAAAGAGTCTCGCCCATGACTAAAGGGCCCCCCCACAGAGAGCAATATCTGGTACTGTCAAAGACCAAAAAATGTAACATGCCCCTTTGAGGGGTGTCAAGAAAAGGGCCCGTAGGTTGATGGTTTTGCGGACCTTACCTTTTAAGCCTGGAAGAACTCAAACTTTACCCAACCGAGCGCTGATGGCTGGCAACGGACCCGCCGCGGCGGGACAACTTCGTTCCGCATTGACCGGATTCGCAGTTTGGACGATCATCTACACACGCCAGGAGGAGTAGGATGTTCGGATCCGTTCGCATCTTTGTGTTGGGGCATTGTGCAGGTGCAAGCGCATCCGAGCGCCATTGGGCATCAGAGACGCTGAAACACTTTTTCGTGAAGGGAACTGAGGATAGATTATGAGCGCTCGTCCGAAGATACTGGGAGTCATCCCGGCAAGGCTGGCGTCAACCCGGCTGCCCGGAAAAGTGCTTCGAGAAATTGCGGGCAAGCCGATGCTTTACTGGGTTTATCACCATTCCCGACGTTCGCCGTTGCTTGCCGATCTGGTGGTGGCAACGGAGAACGAAGAAGTGAAGCGGTTCTGCGAAGCGCAGGGCATTCCAGTCACCCTGACCGGCCGCCACCCCTCCCCAACCGACCGTGTGCACGAAGTAATGACGCGGACGGATGCGGAGGTCTATGCGAACATCCAGGGAGATGAGCCGATGCTGCGGCCGGCGCATTTCGAATTGCTGCTCACCCCGTTCTTGCAGGGAGACG
>JBEKVC010000004.1:0-51801 GCA_049514395.1 Terriglobia bacterium | reverse complement strand
CTTACTCCCTGGCAGATCGTCCACCAGCTCGCGCCTCGCCTCCCTCCCCACATCTGCTTGCTTCCCCCTGTCTTCTTGGATTATCGTCTCGACTCACCAGGGGGATACGATCTACCTAGATTTCCCTTAAAAGCGGAACGATGCCCGGTGATTTTGAACGAAGTTGTCAGTAGTCAGTTGTCAGTTGTCAGTGGTCAGTGGCCAGTTGCGGCGCGTCCCCTGAGCTCCCCCCCCGCAAGGCGCGCTCTCCTGGCTTCTGTTTTCTGGTCGTCACTCCTCACTCGTGACTCGTCGCAGTTGTCCGCAACCATTCTCGAATCCAAGGGAATCAAGTGACGATATCCTCGCCGCCATCCACACGGATGACATTACCCGTAATCCAATGGGTGCGGTCGTCCATCAAGGCGACGATGGCGGAGGCCACATCTTCGGGAGTAGTCAGGCGCCCTCCAGGGTTCCGCATTCGTGCAAACTCGGCCAGCTTATCGATTCCAGGGATCTTGCTCGAACCAGGGGTAAGAGTCACGCCCGCCTGGATGGCGTTGGCGGTGATACCGTGAGGCATCAGTTCATAGGCCAGTTGGCGGATGTGGGACTCGAGGACCGCCTTGGCCGCAGAGACGGGGCCATAACTCGGAATCACGCTGTGCCCGCCCGCGCTCGTCATGGCGAAAATGCGGCTGCCGCGCCCCAGCATCTTCCGGCGAAACAAATCCTGGACCCAGTAGACAAGATTGTTCCCCATGACATCCACCGTCATGTCCATTTGCATCTGGGTCAATTCATCTTCGGGAGAATCCGCGAGGTAAGCTTTCAGCGACCCGAAAGCGACGGAATGAAGAAAGACTTTGATGAAGTTGCCGCCGCCTTTCTTGCTCCAGTATTCTTGCATCCGGTTCAAAGCTTCCGTGCGCTTGGCAGGGTCCGCAGCATTTATATTGAAGAACAGGACGTCCCGCCCAGCGTCCCGAATGCTCTCCATAACCTGCTCCACCTGAGGCATATTGGAGCGCCGATCAAAATGCACACCGAAAATGTTCAGCCCGGCGCGCGCGAGCTCGAGGCTTGTAGCGGCGCCGAAACCACTCGACGAACCGACAATCAGCCCCCAGGGCGTGGGTCCTGTTTCCGTCATATTTGTTTTTCTCCGTTACTGAGATTGCCCTTGATATTGCCGATTGCCGATTGACGATTCTCGATTGACGATTGACAGGGGGCAGTTCACCCCACCTTTTTTCAATCGACAATCGACAATCGCCAATCACCAATCGACAATCAAACCAGGCGCTCGACCGTGATTCGACGTCCATCGCGCCCCAGGTGTTCCAAGCGGATTCGGATGCAGGGTCGCGGAATATCCTCACCGAGCTTCTCCCCCCACTCAATGAGGACTGTCGTATCCGGGCCCTGCAAATCGTCCAGCCCCAGCGTGGCCAGGTCGCGCCCCCCCTCAATGCGGTAAAGGTCCACGTGGTAAATCTTGCCTTCAGGACCGTACTCATGCACCAGCGTGAAGGAGGGGCTGGTCACTTCTTCCTCAGGGATGGAAGCCAGGCTGGCCAAGATCCCCTTCACCAGCGTCGTCTTGCCGCTTCCCAATTCTCCTTCCAACAATACCATGCAAGGTGGCTGGACTTCCTTAGCCAACTCGCGTCCGAAATTCACTGTCTCCTCGGGCGAATGGGTGACCCGTTGGGCAAGAGTTCTCGCAGGGAGTAGCATTGACCGGACGGCCTCCCGCCATACATCAGTGACAAGTGACGAGTGACAAGTGACAAGCAAGAACAATTCGCGAGCGTTGGTTGTTGGCTCGTTACTCGTTACTTCTAACAAGTGAGAAGCAAAAACAGTTGAGGTGGGTTGGTGGCTTGTCACTTGTCACTCATCACTCATCACTAACTTGTACGCCCGCGGCAACGCGCCGAGCAAATCACCTGCGATAAGTGAAGCCTGCCCCAGTTCTTTCGCCACCAAGTCGCCCGCCAAGCCGTGCAGGTATACGGCCGCCGCTGCAACCTCGCTCATCGGTCGATCACGATATTGTGCCACAAGCCCCGCAATCAAGCCCGTTAGAACGTCACCTGTCCCACCGGTGGCCATACCGGGATTGCCCGTCGGGTTCACCCAAACCTTCCCGTCGGGCGCGGCCGTCAGTGTGCGAAAGCCCTTCAACACGAGGTTCACCTGGTGCTTCTGGGCGAACTCACGCGCGCTCTCGACACGGTGGGCTTGGATTTCCGCAGTTCCCACGCCCGCCAGGCGGCTCATTTCCCCGGGGTGGGGCGTCAATACAGCGTCCGGCAAATCACCCCCGGAGCGGAAGCTGTCCATGCAGCCCGCGAAGGCGTTCAGGCCATCGGCGTCCAGGACCACGGGGACGCGACGACGGTTTACCAGGGTGCGGACCAATTCGGCCGTTTCGGGGACTGTGCCCATCCCCGGACCAAGGGCCAGAACGGACTTGCCTTCCAGTAACTTGTCTAACCGCCCCTGCTCGAGCGCGCGCAGCGCAATCGCGCCCATCTCTGTTTCCGGAAGCGGCTCCGTCATGTATTCCATTCCCAGTGACGCCACAATGGGCAAAGCGCTTGCGGCGGTGGCCACGGTCACAAGCCCCGCCCCAGCCCGCAGAGCGGCCTTGGCAGCCAGCGCGGCTGCCCCGGTCTTCCCTACCGAACCGGCCAGAATCAGGACGTGGCCAAAATTGCCTTTGTGAGCGTCGGGCTTTCGAGGCCGCGCGATCCAGGCAAAGTCTTCGCGGCAGGCCAAGCTCAAGAAGAGTTCCGAATCGCTTTCGAGTACCTCGGGCGGTGTTCCAATTTGCCTGAGGACCCATTCCCCTGCACGTTCACACGCCGGTGGAAAGACATGCGCAATTTTCGGCGCGGTGAAGGTGACGGAGAAGCCGGCACGCACGTGCTCGCCGATCAACTCCCCCGTGTCGGCTGAGATGCCGGAAGGCAAATCCACCGCCACCACCTGCGCGGCGGCCAATTCCGTGTTGACCTCTCGAACCACTTCCAGGAGCAGACCTCCCAGCGGCTTGGAGAGCCCCGTTCCCAGAAGCGCATCAACCAACAACGTCGTGCCTTTCAGGCTCAGCTTGATGCGTTGCCAAGCTTCGAGACTTTCGACGACCTCGGGCATCGCGGAAATCGCCAGCCGCTCGAGGTTGACGGCCGCGTCGCCTTGCACCTTCTGGGGGTCCGCAAACAGGAGCACCCCTGGCTTCAGCCCTTTATCGCGCAGCAAACGGGCCACCACGAGGCCGTCGCCGCCGTTATTTCCCCGCCCGCACAGAATGACGATCCGTTGTTGCTCCAGTGGGGCAAAGCGCTCCTCAAGAAACTCCACCACACCGCGTCCGGCGTTCTCCATTAGCGTTAGGCTCGGAACACCGTAGCGCTCGGTGGTCAGCCGGTCGATCCGTTGCATCTGTGCAGCCGTAAGGATTTTCATGGCAAAAACAATAGTTGTCGTTGTCAGACGAGCAGAAGTCAGGAGCCAGGAGTCAGAAGACAGAATGGGCAGCTCTGATCCTGACTCCTGACTCCTGGCTTCTGACTCCTGACTTCTTCGCTTCTAAAGCATCCAGCCACCGCTCACGCTAAGAACCTGACCGGTAATGAAGGAGGCTTCCTCGGAAGCAAAAAACTTGACAGCTTCCGCGACGTCGCGGCCGGTGGCAGGACGGCCCACCGGGAACCTGGCGTCTATCAACTTCTCTGCTTCCTCCAGGGATAATGCCTTTTCATCAATTACCGGCGGGTTTACAACGTTCACGGTAATTCCGTTGCGTGCCTCTTCCAGCGCCACGGAGCGCGAAAAGGCCACCAGCCCAGCTTTGGCTGCCGAGTAGGCTGAGATCTTGGCTTGTCCGAAGGCCCGCTCCGCTCCCACCGCCCCCAGGTTGATAATTCGTCCCCAATGCTTCTGCCGCATTACGGGCACGGAAAACTTGGTCGTGTAAAAGACACTGAAGAGGTTTGAGGCGACCACGGAGTGCCATTCCTCAGGGGTCGACTCCACAACCGGTTTCCAATCGAATACACCCACACTGTTGACCAGAATATCTAGATGCCCAAATCGGTTGACGATCGCCTCAATCAATTCCGCCACGCGCGCGGAGTCTGTAACGTCAGTCGGGAAAACTACTCCTTCGGCTCCCACGCGGCGCAATTCGTCGACAACTTTTTGGGCGCCCAATTTATTCGTTCGGTAGCTGATGGCTACACGAACTCCCGCCCGGCCCAAAGCGAAGGCAATCTCCCTCCCGATGCCTCGCGAGGCGCCGGTTACCAAGGCCACTCGGTTCCGCAGAGACAACCTACTACTCCTTGAATCAAAGGTAGGGCCGACCCTTGGGTCGGCCTTTGGCCGGGGCAAGCCCTGTACCGTATGGTGCAGGGCAAGCCCCGGCCCCACACCGGATGCCAGGCGCGGAGCTCTTGGCTAGCTGCCCCAGTCTATCGAACTTCCACGGGTTGGGCAATGCCGCGAGAGGGTTGCGTCAAAGTCCCCGAAAGGTAACATCCCAAAGCGGCTCTGCCGCCTGCTGTGCGGAAAGCCTGGTAGTGTCTGAAATGTGCGTTGAGGGAAAGTAAAGAACGCTTGCTTTCTCTCAGCGCCTAGCCGTAGCCTGAAGGCATGAGAAACCAATCAAACCGCACCGAGCTTCAGGCGCTCAAAAATATCCTCTCTGAGACCGACCTGATTCTTTCCACCACCACGCCACTGCCAGAAAACCGCACGCCACGATGCCGCGAATTGCTGAGCGCAGCACTGGCACTCACCGATGACTTGCTCAAACAGGAACAGGTGGCACCCGCCGTTGCCCTTGGACACAAAGGGGGAAGCGCAACATCCCAAAGGCACGGCTCAGAACATTACCGCATGATGGCCGCTTCGCGCAAGACGCATGGTGGAGGAAGGCCACGCAAGAGGGCCAGATAGAATTTCTGACAAACCTAACGAGTCTGTGTCATCCCCAAAGAATACTCTAACTTTGCTATTGACAATCTCGGGCTAATGTCATAAACTTTCAATTGGTAGCGGCTCTTCGATTTGGAAGATGGAGTTTCCTGAGTAGGGGTGCTAACGGCCCGCTCCAAAAAGGAAAGCCCAAGCTAGCGGCTTGGGCTTCCAAATCCAAATTGGAGCTGTACGACTGGAGGTGCCTTATGCATCTTCGCGTAACCGTTCCGAAAGGATATCGGGTTAAAATCCGAATCCTCAAGGACGGCACTACCGAAGTCACGCTGGAGCCAATAATATTGGCTTAACGTGAGCTTCACTCTTGGGGGGAGCATCCGACTCCCCTCAGGAGCATTCTTAGATTGAATGCGACAATTTATTTTGTCAATGTTATTTTATCTGGAGATATGCCAGTGAACACTAGCAAACTTAAAGAAGCTCTTGTGGAACTCCAACAGCAACGGGCAATCCTTGATGGAGCAATCTCAAACATCCAAAGGATTATTGCCATGATGAATGGAGGGTCTGAGACTGTTTCCGAAGTTGAACCTAAAGCTCGTAGAAGCTCGTACATTGATGAAGGTGTTAAGGTTCTAGAAATCTCTGGCCAACCTCTTCACATCAAGGAAATTGCTAAGCGGATTTCTGAAATGCGTGGTCATGAGGTAGGAAGGCCCTCAGTAGAGTCCAGTTTTATCCGTCACATTTCGATGCAAGGCAATAAGTCCCGCATCGTTAAAGTTCGCCCTGCCTACTTTGGATTGCCAGCTTGGAAGTCTATAACTCACGAACCGAAGCTGACAACTACTGCCTAAACATCACTACCCATAGTGTACAGGCGAATAGTGCGTTTATTCGCCTGTAACTTACTCATTCTAAGATAAATATAGTTTCCTTTTTTCTCTTGACAAACAACTAGCGATAGCAGTATTATGAAACCATGATGAGCGATAAAAAATCAAACCCGACAATGACTTGCGAGGATTGCAAGGCGGAATGTCAACGCTTTGGAAAGCATCGGAATGGCTTGCGGCGCTTCCGTTGCCCGAAGTGCAAGCGGACCTTCACAGAGCCTCATACCCGAACGCTAGGCCAGATGTATATACCTTGGGAAAAGGCGTTGCTTGCCCTACAACTCCTGCTCGAAGGAAACTCGATTCGCAGTACGGAAAGAATCAGCGGACTCGACAGGAACACGATCATGCGTGCCCTGGTCCTGGCAGGCGCGAAGTGCGAACAGGTGTCAGGCGAGATGATCCGCAGCCTTCCCGTGAAAGAGGTCCAGGCGGATGAAATCTGGAGCTTCATCGGAAAGAAGGAAAAAGCTCTTAAAGCGAATGACGATCCGACTTTGGGCGACGCTTACACTTTCGTTGGAATCGAGCGCAACAGCAAATTGGTTCTGGCTTGGCACCTGGGACGCCGCAGGGCCCGCGACACTGAGGCATTCACCGAAAAGCTGAATGAAGCAACGGCGGGAGAGTTTCAGATCACCACGGACGGCTTCAAGGCTTACGTTGATGCGGTCCACATGAGTCTTGGGACTCGCGTTGATTTCGCGCAACTCATCAAGGTCTATCAGGCGGCCCCCGAAGGCGAGCGGCGCTACTCTCCGGCGGAAGTTGTTTCAACGGAGGTGGTCCCAGTCATCGGAAATCCCGATCCCAACAAAATCTGCACATCTCATGTCGAGCGTCAGAACCTGTCCATGAGAATGCAGATTCGCCGATTCACCCGACTGACCAACGCATTCAGCAAAAAGTGGGAGAATCACTATGCTGCGCTCTCCCTATATTTTGCCTATTACAATTTCGTGAGAATCCACAGCGCGATCCGCGTCACTCCCGCGATGGAAGCAGGGATCAGCGATCATGTTTGGAGCATCCGGGAATTATTGGCGGCCTAGCCTGTCTGTATTCTATTCAAAATACGCTATTTACTATTTTTTCCTTGACACGTGTCTCCTTTGTTCTGGAATATACATCCAATTGTTTAGAGGAGACTATAGGTATGGGTGTGGGGTCTTCATTGTACCTGGCAGCCCCGCCGAACTTCTGGTACGGGGCGGCTCGGCTTTTAGATTTCGGGAATACGTTTGATGCGTACAACCGATGTGAAACCGCTGATTCGGCTGACGTAGTGGGCATACTCATCGATTGGGAAACAATTGGGCAAGACCTCTGGACGGGCGTCTACAACTATGACCAAGAGATAAATATGCCGCACGAGAATCATCCTGAAGAGGCTCAGCTTGTGAGCCGATAACTCAAGTGGCGAAATATCCTAAGAAATTCCTTCCGGGGCAGACTCCTCCACAACCTAAGACCTCAGAAATACTAACGCAGTTTACCATTGCGGCTCAGCAGTTCAGCGGGCCTATCCCCCCTCCTGAAATGCTTCGCAAATATGATGAGCTTTTGCCGGGCTCCGCTGACCGAATTATTTCCATGGCAGAAAGACAAAGTGCCCATCGACAAAAATTGGAGTCGGATGTGATTGGGTCGAATATCTTCAGCGAGAGACTGGGAATGATTTTGGGATTCATCATATGTTTGATTGCAATTTCTGGAGGAATATATATTGTCATACAGGGCAAGAGCGCTGAGGGAATTGCGGCCATAATAGTGCCCCTCGCTGCACTGGTTGCCGTTTTCATTTACGGAAAGTCTGAGCAAAAAAAAGACCTCCAAGCCCGTCAGCAAGCTATAATCGAAGCCGCGAAACACCCGCAGAACCGATAACATAATCAGCCTACTAGTCATCAACACAAAATTCAGGCACTACCAAAGGCCCGGCGGGAACCGGGGCTTTTCTGTTTGTGGTACAATCGTGCCATGCTTGCTCCGCGAATGTTAATCACAGGACCACGAATCTATGAACTGGAAAATAGTTGAAGCAATCGCTTCTTGCGTAACGGCAGGCGGAGTAATCGTAGCATTCATACAAATTTGGTTGGCCAGAAAGCAGAGCGTTACTCAGTTCGAAGATGAGATGTCACGCCAATATAGGGAAATCCTTAAAACAATTCCCGTCGAGGCGCTGCTTGGGGAAGAACTAACCGCGAAGGAATTGGAAGAAGCTGAAAATGGTATCTACCACTATTTGGATCTTTCCAATGAGGAAGTCTTTCTGAGGCAGAATAATCGTGTCAGTTCGGAAACCTGGAGAAGTTGGTGTGATGGCATCAAAGCAAATCTTTCCCGAAAGACTTTTGGGAAGGTGTGGATAAAAATCAAGGAAAAACTTCCTAGTAATTTTTTGGAGCTTCAGACGCTAGAGGATAGAAACTTCAAAGGCGATCCCCGTCGCTGGCGAAAACTAATCCAACCGAAGAGTTCGGCCTGACTCATCAACGCACTTTTCAGACACTACCGAAAGCCTCTGGCTTTCCGGCGCAGACCGCCTCCGTTCTCCCCCTCCGCTCGGCTGGAAGGCTGAGCCTTCCAGCCGAGCGGAGGAGCTAGTCAGGGCGGAAGCCCTCGGAAAGGCGAAGCCTTTCCGCACAGCAGGCGGCAGAGCCGCTTTTCTCCTGACTTTGAGGCATCCCTGAATGCCGTGACCCGAGCTCACTACGAAGCCTTCGCGACAACCAGCGTCATATCATCCTGGAGTTCAGGGCTTCCGGTCCAATCACTCACACTGCGATAGATTTCTTCCACAAGGATCTGGGGCGAAGCGTTCCGGGCGCGGCGCACCACCTCCAGCATGCGGTCTTCCCCGAACTCCTCGCCGTAAATGTTCTCGGGTTCAGTAATCCCATCGGTGAAGGCCAGAAGCAGGTCCCCCGGCTGAATCTGAATTTCCGCCTGCTCGTAGGTAAGCGGAGAGAAAAGGCCGACCACCGTACCGCCCACCCTAAGCCGCTCGACCTTCCCGCGGCGGAGCAATACAGGAGGCAGGTGACCTGCATTCGTGTATGTCAAGGTGCGGGTTGCCGCGTCGTACACACCAAAAAAGAAGGTCACGTATTTTTCCCGGGGGGTGTTCTCATAAAGTTGGAGATTCAGCCTGCTGACCACCGCTGCGGTCGAAAGAGCCAATGTGTGAGAACCGCTCGTGAGCCCGAAGCCGTCGTAGAACTGAGCGCGAAGAGCAGACTGGATGGCTGCCATGAGCAGGGCTGCCGAAATCCCTTTCCCACTGACATCCCCGAGCACCAAACAAACCCTGTTTTCGCCCAGCTTGAGGAAGTCGTAATAATCGCCGCTGACCGAGCGCGCCGCCTTGCAGACTCCATAAAGCGCCAGGCCTGGAACTTCCGGCGCAGACCGGGGAAACAACTGTGCCTGGACCTCGCGCGCAATCTCGAGCTCGCTTTCAAGACGAAGTTTCTCCTCGGATTCCCGCAGCAGGCGCTCCACCGAGGCTGTCATGCTGTCAAAGGCCTCTCCTAGCGCGCTGATCTGGTCATTTGAAGGAACCCGGATGCGGTACGAGAAGTCACCCTTCTTCACTCGCTCCGTAGCGTTATAAAGCTTGTCTACGGTATGAGTGATCGAACGTGTCAAGCGGACTCCAATGAAGAGCGCGACGCCTTCGATAACGAGGAAGACAACGGCGATTGCTTTGAACACGAATACATAGACTTCGGAAAACTCTCCCAGGGTCTCAAGAGGGCGTCGACTCAGGGCTATGACTCTCGAGCTGACATAAACGAAAGCCGGCGCGGTCAACTTCTGTTGCGTCCCGCCCTCCCAGGAAACCGGGTCTAGTGACGAAGCCCCCCTCACAATGAAGTCAAACCGACTTACAGGTTCCGGAAGCTTTAGATTCTTCGAGTATATGCTCCCTGAGAGGGCGAAGTCTCCCTCAGAGGTGCTCAAAACCAAGTGTGGTTTCGAGCTTGGCAGACCCGATTCCGTTTGCACAGGCCGCCCCGTCACCACCCCGACCGGTCCGATGCCCTCTCCCACCATATCCAGCAGTTCCGGCGTGATGGGTTGGGACAGGATAGCAACCAGACTGCCCGCTGCCGTAGGGCCACGCTCGATGGAACGCAACGCGAGATGACCCCTGTCCATTACAATCCCTGCGAACTCCTCCTGCTTGAACCAAGCGGGAATCGTCAGAGGGGATTGGATTTTGGTTCCGTCCAAGCGAAACGCTCGAACTTGCGATCCAACCCGAAGGGTTATCTCCAGACCCGGATAACTTACGGCGTGCTGATGCAACTCCTTGACGTAGAAGTTCCGCAGCCCGTCCAGCGTCTCCGCCGCCCTGGAAGTACTATTCAGTTGGTCTTCGTGAGCCACAGCACGATTAACTTGCAGTAGCTCATCGAAGTGCTCGCCCAAGTTCGAAGCGACAAGAAACGCAGCGAATTGACCGCTAACAATGTAAATGCCCAGCCACACCAGAAACACAATCAAGACGATGGGGACAATAGCGATAAATACATAAGTAACAACCAGCCGCCGGCGGAGCCGCCAGAGCAAGCGGCGCCGGATGAATATCACGAGCCGCCCCAGATAGTAAACGCCGCAGGGCATAGCCGCGAGCCAGAACAAAGCCCAAAGCGCTGCCGGGGCACCGCTGGAGAGCTGATCCACACTCCACAAGGCAGCCCCGTAAGCCAACACCCACACGGTGAAACGCGCCATGCGGTGCGTGCGGTATTCCCGAAGAAGAGCTTTGGCCAACGCAGTGAACATAAGCAGAAACCCTGCGCTGTTCGTAGCGCCCGCCTCTACGAAGGGCATGTGTGCCGGGCTAAAGCCCGCCTCTACGAACTACTTGGGCGCGGCCGCTTGCTGAAGCTCGCGCCGCCTTTCCTGGTTTTGCAGGACACTGCGCCGGCGACCGTAACCAAAGTAAACACAAAGACCAATCGCCATCCAAATGAACAAGCGCAACCACGTGTCGCCGGGAAGTCCCGCCATTTGTGCCAAGCAAACAATCATCCCCATGGGCCCGACGAACCACACCAAGGGTGTGCGGAAAGGCCGGTGAATCTCGGGATGCATCCTGCGCATTCCCATCACCGATCCCGACACAATAACAAAAGCCAGCAGCGTCCCAATGCTGACCAACTCCCCCACAATCCTCAGGGGCAAGAGCCCCCCTGCCAAGGCAACGCATAGTCCCGTTAACGCTGTGCTGATATAAGGGGTACGAAACCGGGGGTGGATCTTGCCGAATGGCCTTGGCAGCAAGCCATCGTGAGCCATCGAGTAGAAAACGCGTGTTTGGCCCAGCATCATCACCAGGATTACGGCCGTTGTTCCCAGCAATGCACCGATCTTCACGATGGGCGAAAGCCACCAACGAGCCGCTGTGGAATCTATCGCCAGCGCCAATGGATCCGGGACGTTGAGCTGGCGAAAAGGCATAATCCCCGTGAGAACCAGGACCACGGCAATGTAGAGCACCGTGCAAATCGCCAGCGACCCCAAAATGCCAATCGGCATGTCCCTTTCCGGATTGCGCGCCTCCTGGGCTGCTGTGGATACAGCGTCAAAACCGATGTAAGCGAAGAAAATGATGCCCGCCCCACGCAGCACACCGGTAAGGCCAAATTCCCCGAACGTCCCCTGGTTTGCGGGGAGAAACGGATGCCAGTTGGCCCGATGGACATACAGCGCTCCGAAGAAGATGAAGAGCAAAACCACCCCAACCTTAATCAAAACAATAGTGCTGTTGAAGTTGGCGGACTCACGTATCCCGACAATAAGCAAAGTGGTGATGAGGATGACGATAAAAGCGGCGGGGAGGTTAAAGATCGGATGAACGACCGTTCCGTCCGCCAGCCTCAAAGTCTCCCACGGGCTCTTGCTCAGTTCGGCGGGAAAAGGCCAATGGAGCGTCTTCTGCAAGAAGGAAACGAGGTAACCTGACCATCCGATCGAGACGGTCGTGGCCCCCACGGCATACTCGAGGATCAGGTCCCAGCCAATGATCCAGGCCAGGAATTCCCCCACCGTCGCATAAGCGTAGGTATAGGCGCTGCCGGCCACCGGGATCATGGATGAGAACTCCGCGTAGCACAGGCCCGCAAAAGCGCAACCCACACCGGAGAGGATCACTGAACCCACTAGCGCCGGACCGGTGTGCTGGGCCGCAACCCCGCTAAGCACGAAAATCCCCGCGCCCACAATCGCCCCAATACCCAGAGACATCAGGGCGAGCGGCCCCAGCGTGCGCCGTAAGCCGTGTTCAGAGTCGCGCGCCTCCTTTTTCAACTCGTCGATATTCTTCTTTGTCCAGATGCTCGGCATTGCATCTCCCCTAACAGGATACGGAAAACAGGAGTCAGGAGTCAGAAGTCAGGAGGTAGCCTGCAGGCGATTGTTTCCCGTCCCCAACTACTACCCACTGCTAACTGACCACTGCCGACCGCCCTCAGCCTCCTATCTCCTGACTCCTGGCTTCTGACTTCTGACTTCTGATTTCTGATTTCTGACTTCTGACTTCTGCCCGTCACTCGCCACTGCTCTTTGGCGCCAAAGGAAAAAAACCGGCACCCCAACGGCAACAATACTAAGCCCCGCAAGGCTGCGTCCAGCTTTGTGCGTAAGCAGCGCCCACTCCACAAACAAGGCAAAGGCGATATAGATTGCCGGCAACACTGGGTAGCCCCAGGCCCGGTAAGGCCTGGGCGCTTGGGGACGCGTCCGCCTAAGCTGGAACACTCCCGCGATAGTCAGAGCATAGAACAATACCACCGCGAAGACCACGTAATCCAACAATTCGCTGTAAGTCCCGGTCAAGGTCAACAGCCCGGCCCACGCTGCTTGGACTGCGAGGGAAATTGCTGGGGTGTGATGTTTGGGGTCCACTCTGCCCACGGCATGAAAGAACAGACCATCCTTGGCCATGGCGTAGTAAACGCGGGCGCCCGCCAGGATCAGCCCATTCATACAGCCGAAGGTTGAAATCATGATTGCCGCCGCCATCAGAATCGCGCCTTTGCCGCCCAGCATGACCTGTGCCGCCGCGGTCGCAACCCTATCTTCTGCAGCGTATTGGATGCCGCGTCCTAACGCTCCCGAAGCCAGCGGACTTCCCAAAAATGGCAGGACGCGGAGATAGACCCAGTTACACGCCACGTACAGAGAGCACACGGTGGCTGTACCCACAAACAGTGCCAGCGGCAGGTGGCGCTTGGGGTTGACGATCTCGCTGCCTGTAAAGGTGACGTTATTCCAGGCATCGGAGGAGAACAGCGGCCCGACCAAGGCCACGGAGAGAACGGTCAACGTGGTCAGGTTCCAATGCACGCCAGCCCATAGGCTTTGCTTCTGGACAGCCGCCGCGGGGTGAACATGCGACCACCATAGCCCAAAAGCCACCAGCCCTAACAGCGTGGCCACTTTGAGGGTAGTAAAGACATTCTGCACCCAGGCCCCGAGGCGCAACCCGAAGATGTTTAGAACGCTAAGGAAGAGCAGAGAAAGAACCGCCACCAGTTGCTGCGAAGAAAGGGTCACGGCAACCGCATGGTGAAAAACCTCAATGCGTCCAAGATCAATGAGAAGATTCTGCGTCGAAACCCAGGGCACCAGAACGCCCAGGAACTTCCCGAAAGCCACCGCCACCGCGGCCAGCGTCCCGGTCTGGATCACCAGGAAAAGGGTCCAGCCGTAAAGAAATCCAAAAAGCGGTCCGAAGGCCTCTCGCAAGTAAACGTATTGCCCGCCGGCGGTGGGCATCATTCCGGCCAATTCACCGTAAGTTACCGCCGCCGCGACGGTCATAACTCCGCTGACGACCCAACAGAGCAGCAGAAGGCCCGGGGACCGGACCTCGCGAGCAATTTCAGCGGCTACAATGAAAATCCCCGAGCCAATCATCGAGCCCATGACGATCGTCGTGCAATCGTACAGGCGGAGGCCCTTGACCAACTCAGAGGAAGGGGTCTGGGAAGTCGCGCTCAGGGAAGCGGAAGTTGCCATGTTGGGCCGGGGTTCGGGCATCGCGCTTGAAAACATCTACCTTCAGGAGTCCGTCGTCAGGCATCAGCACTTAGCTATCCCGCCGCGGCGGGTCAGCTCTCAGCCTCTATCCATCGTGGATCCAGCAGAGAGATACCCGCGCCACGCTTGCCTCTAACTCCTGAATCCTGAATCCTGATTCCTGGCCCCTTGCTCTTCAGTTAGTCGCTCAAGACCCCCAAGATCTCTCGCGCCCGTCCTCGGATGTCAGGTCCATTCAGAAGGTCACCAATCACCGCCACCGAATCCGCGCCGGCCGCAAGAACCTCACGGGCGTTGTGCTGAGTTATCCCACCGATCGCCACTAACGGCTTCCGAGTAACCAGCCGCGCCTCCCGCAAGCCTTCCAACCCAACCACCGGGTCGGGGTTTTCTTTGCTGGCCGTAGGGAAGATGGGACCAAAAGCAATGTAATCGGCCGTCGAGCGGTCCGCCTCAACGACCTGGCCCACCGAGTGAGTGGAACACCCAATCAATCGGTCCGGTGCAAGAACGCGGCGTGCCATCTCGACTGGCAGGTCATCCTGGCCCAAGTGAACCCCGTCGGCATCCGTCGCCCGTGCCACGTCAGCCCGATCGTTCACAATCAGGCTGCAACCAGAGTCCCGAAGGAGTTCCTTCAGTTCTGCGCAAGTCTCGTAGAGTTGCCGGGACGACGCATGCTTATCACGAAATTGTATCAAGCGGACGCCTGCCGAAAGGAGTTCCCTCGCTACCACGGCGGGCAGACGGCCGCCCGCCCTGGCGGGGTCGACTATGGCGTAGAGGCGTGGGATCGAAAAACCCATGGGCGCTATCGGAAAGAACTCTAAATGATATCATCACTGTTCTTGATGAAACGTCTGAGGAAGTGCGTGTCGAACTTCCCTGCCCGAAAATCCGGGTCAGCCATGATTTTCTGGTGTACTGGGATACTGGTGGATATACCCTCGATGATGAACATCTCCAGGGCCCGGGCCATACGGGTTATCGCCTCCAAGCGGTCGTTGCCGCACACCACCAGCTTGGCGATAAGAGAATCGTAATAGGGGGGAATCACGGATTCGGCGTAGGCGGCAGTATCCACTCGGACGCCTGTCCCGCCGGGAGGGTGAAAGGCCGTCACCTTGCCTGCTGAAGGAGCAAAGCTTGCCGGGTTTTCGGCGCAAATCCGACACTCGATAGCATGTCCGCTCAATCCAATCGTCTTCCCCTCAAAGTCCAGATGGCTGCCTGCCGCGATGTGAATCTGCATCTTCACGAGATCGACCCCCGTCACCATTTCGGTCACCGCGTGTTCGACCTGGATGCGGGTGTTCATCTCCAGGAAGTAAAGGTTGCGATTCTCGTCCATCAGGAACTCGACCGTCCCCGCATTGGTGTAACCAATCTTCTGTAGGGCCTGAACGACCTGCGCACCCACGCGCTCCCTGGCCTGCTGGTCAAGTTGGGTAGAAGGAGATTCTTCCACCAGCTTCTGGTGGCGGCGCTGAATCGTACACTCCCGCTCGCCGAAATGCAGCACCTTCCCGTACTGGTCGCCCAGCACCTGGAACTCGATGTGGCGAGGCGATTCGATGTACTTCTCCAAGTAAACATCCGGGGTAGCGAAGGAGGCCGCTGCCTCATTCTGGGCAGCTTGAATGGCATGCGGCAGCTCACTGGGCGTCCGGACAATGCGCATCCCGCGCCCTCCCCCGCCCGCCGCAGCCTTCACGATGACCGGATACCCTGCGCGCTCGGCCTCTTCCAGCGCCATCGCTTCCGATTGAATGACTTCGGAGCCGGGAAGAACAGGCAGGCCCAGCTCCGCCATCGTCCGGCGCGCCTGGTTCTTATCCCCCATCATCCTCATGGCCTCTGGACGGGGACCTATGAAGGTCAGGTTGGAGGCCTGGCAAACGTCGGCGAAGTAAGCGCTTTCCGCCAGGAACCCGTATCCAGGATGAATCGCCTCGGCCCCGGTGATTTCTGCAGCGGAAATGATGCTCGCCACGTTGAGGTAACTGTCCGCGCTGCGGGGAGGGCCGATGCACACGGCCTCGTCCGCAAAGCGCACGTGAAGCGAGTACCGGTCGGCTTCGGAATAGACCGCCACCGTCTCAATCCCCAGCTCCTTGCAGGCGCAGATTACCCGCAGGGCGATTTCACCGCGATTGGCAATCAGGATCTTCCTAAACATTGTGCACAGCAGAGACCGAAACTGGAAACTCGAAAGTCGAAACTCGAAACTCGGAGAGCGAAAATTGAAATTGGAAGCTGGAAGATGGACACTGGAAGACGGAAACCAGAGCAGGTTCTTGGTGGCTAGTTTCGGTCTTCAAAGTCCCATGGTGAAGAGTCTACCGAAAACTGGCCAGAAGATGCACCAGTTTCGAATTTCGAATTTCGAGTTTCGATTTTCCAGTTTCCAGCTTCGATTTTCGATCTTCCAGTTTCGATTTTCCAATTGCTCGTTTCGATTCACTTCTTCCGTGAGGGCTTGATCGCAAACAGGGATTGCCCGTACTCGACCGGCTGGCCACTTTCCACATAGGTGCGAACGATTTCTCCTGCTACTTCAGATTCCAATTCGTTCATAAGCTTCATGGCTTCAATGATACAGAGCACTTGGCCCAACTGCACGACATCGCCTACCTTAGCGAATGGCGGAGCGTCGGGCGCGGGGGCCGCGTAAAAGGTCCCGACGATGGGCGACTTCATGACGTGCAAATCTTCAGTGGATTCTGCAGGTGTTTCGGCTGTTAGGGATTCTGCGACTGGTAGTGGTTCTGGGGCCGGAGGAGAGGGCGAAGCAGGCGCCGGCGACAGCGTAGGAGCACCAGGAATAGACAGGTAACCTTCAGGGGCCACGGAATTCGAAACTGGGTGGTTTCCGCGCTTGACGCGAATCTTCGCGCCGTTCTGTTCCATCTCAAATTCAGTCACCTGACGATCGATCAGGACGTCGATGAGCTGTTCGATTTCCTTGAGTCCCCAGACCTTCTCGGTTCCTTCGACGCTACGGGATGGTTTCTTTCCGGCCATCTGCTTCACTCTCCGACTGCTATTCCACAACCCACTGATCTTTAGGGGCGGGGGTCAGCACTTCCGGGCCAGCAGGCCCCACTAAGATGGTATCCTCGATGCGGATTCCTCCCCAGCCTTGCAAGTAAACCCCAGGCTCAACTGTCACCACATGGCCGGTTTGAAGCCGGGCCTTCTCACCACGGGCCAGCCGGGGCATCTCGTGAGTATCCATTCCTACGCCGTGTCCCGTGCTGTGGGTAAAGAAGCGGGCCAACCCACGGCCCGCCAAAGCACGCCGCGCAACTGCATCGACATCCCCGGCTCGGACTCCAGGGAGCGCAGACCTAATCGCTTTCTCCTGAGCTTCTACGACGGCGTTATAGAGACTGCGGACACGCCGGGACGGCTCCCCGAGGTACACAGTACGAGTCATGTCAGCAGCATAACCCGCAAGTATAGCACCAAGGTCGAAGATAACAAATTCATTTTCTTTCAGTAACTTGCCGGAGGCGCGCGCGTGGGGCAGCGCAGCGCGCGGTCCGGAGGCAACAATGGTCTCGAACGCCACACCCTCCGCACCCTTCTTCCGCATCAGATATTCGATTTCAGCGCCTAGCTCGGACTCACTTACTCCTGGCCTGACGCCCCCTAACACTTTCTCAAAGACCTCCACCGTAATTCTCCCCGCGCCACGAATCTTTGCGACCTCTTCCTCGTCTTTCACGGCCCGGAGCTGCTCCACCAAGCCTGCGACCGGGACGAACTTGACTCGCCGGCCGGCGCCCTGCTCGAGCCGTGAAAAATCGGCGCAAGTAAGGTGCGCATCCTCATAGCCCACACGCCGATTATTGTTCCTCTTAAGCCGCTCCGCAACCGCCTTGAGAAGTCCTCTCCTTTCCTCAATCACCTCTACACCTCGAGCTTGTTCCTGAGCCTGGAGCGCGTAACGCGGGTCCACCCACAGGACTCCTTCACGAGAGGTGAAAAGTGCGACACCCGCGCTCCCTCGAAAGCCGGTCAAATAGGCGGTGTTCGTCAGACTCGTGACCAGTAAGCAAGGAAGCCTCTGCTCCTCCATCTCTGCCCGGAGAGAGTTTTGCCTCTTAGCCTGTGGGTTGAGCGACGAATCTGATTTCATAGCTTAGATCAGAACTCGGAAGTCGGGATTCTGCGGATGCGGCGCCTAGCCCAGGTAGTGTCATCCTGAGGAGTCCCGATCTGATCGGGACGACGAAGGATCCCCGCAGTTTGCGGGGGAACATGCACTAGCTGGCCGTTCAAACAAACTACAGGGATTCTTCGGCCCCCAAAGAACGGGGGCCTCAGAATGACAGCGTTCACAAACGTTCTTGAGCATCCTGCCAAAAGAAGCGCGGACCCACAAAGCAGGTCCGCACTATGTCCTCTTATATTTCCAAGCGGTTGCGGAATCCCCTTCCACCTTCTAGCAGGCTGATGGCGTGTTGTAGCGCTGAGCTTTAGCTCAGCACTTGCCGACCTAAAGGTCGGCGCTACCATGTTTTGCATCAACTTTCTAGGTGGTCAGCAGCCTGGGGGAAACAAAGAAGAGCAACTCCTGGTCGCTGTCCTGGACGTTAGTCGACTTAAAGAGATGCCCGAGAAGCGGGATGTCTCCAAGCAGAGGGATCCCAGTGGATGAGTTCGTGCGTTGCGTTACAGTCACCCCGCCGAACACTACGGTCCCCCCATCAGGAACCAGCACCTGAGTGGTCGCTTGTTGAATATTGATGCTCACGGCGGCACCGGTTACGATGCTGCCTGGACTAGCGTTTTGGACGGCAATCTTCAGGAAGATGTGGCCGTCGTCCGTGACCTGCGGGGTGACGGTGAGCTGCAGGGTAGCGTTCACATATTGCACTGCAATGGTGTTGTTGATGCTGGTCTGAACGGGAATTTGCGTGCCTTGTTGGACCATCCCCTCAACGTTATTCTGCGTGATGATGCTCGGGCGTGAGATGGTTTTCGCTTGACTGCGAATCTCTGCCGCCGAGATCGCCGCATCAATCATGTAACGCTGCGAGAAGTTGGTAATTGCAACTGTGCCAAAGCCGGTGCTGGCGTTCGCAGGAATAGTGTAGGTTGGGGGTGTGGTCCCAGGCGTGCTCGGGGTCACGCTGGCTCCCGACCCCGTCTGCCCGGCGGCAGTCGTAGAACCCGAACGATTCGAGAGCGCTCCTACCAAGGCGGCCGACAGGGTTCTCTGAAAAGATGAGCTGGCTAGAACAATCCGAGTCTCGATGGCCACCTGCTTGGTCTTGGTATCCAGTTTGGCAAGAATCCCCTCGATGATCGGGATCTGCGATGCGAGATCCCTAATGATGAGCGTGTTGGTGCGGTCATCCCACAGGACGGATCCACGCCTGCTCACTGCCCAATCCTCTTTACCCACCTTCTTCAAGAGGAGAGGAGCAATGATGGAAGCCTTGGCATAATTCAGCGGCCGAAAAACCGTCACCAGCGGGGCCTCGTCAAGGCGGGCTGCAGCCATCTTGTTCGTGGTCTCATCCTCCGCCATGAGAGTCTCAAGCTTGGCGATGCGCAGTACGTTGCCCTCCAGAACCTTGCCCAGGCCATTGTCCTTGAGAACGACCTCCAGCGCCTGGTCCCAGGGCACGTTGTCCAGAACCGCGGTGACGGAGCCCGTCACATTCGGGTCCACGAGAATGTTTAAACCGCTGATCTCGTGGATGAGGCGGAAGAAATCCTTCAGATCAACGTCTTTCAGGTTCAGTGAAATCAGTTCACCCGTGTAGGCCGGCTTTTGCTCACTGGGGGACGCCGAACCTGCCGGGACTGTGCCCTGGGCTGCGGACAGGTTTGATGCGGTCTCAACGTTCAGGACTTGGGCAGACCTTTCAGCCCGAAGAGCCTCCGGTGTGGCAGCGTGGGGTGTCTGCCGAGGAGCCGCGGCCACTTCCCTGCTGCCTTCCGAGGCAGGCAGGGTGACGTTGTAGTTGCGTTGCGGAGTTTTTTCGATTCTTGCCGGGAATGAAACGACCGCACTCGGTCGCTTTGGAATCACCCCGGTCTGCGGCTCGGGGGCGGCGCTCGCGGCCGAGTGCGCGGGCGGGGCAGGAACCTGGCGCGCAGGAACTACGGCCGCTTGTTGAATAGGCTTCCTTTCATCGCGCTTTGCAGCAGTTTCGAATCTTGGCGCTGGCGCCGGGGCAACTGCCCGGGGGGCGGCCATGGGACGCGGCTTCACCTCAATGCGCACCCCGCCCGCGTAGGCATGAGCGTCAAACACCGGGTTGCCCGACAGATCGGCCACAACCCGCACTACTTCAGGATTCTCCTCTCTGAACTGGCCCACCCTCACGTCCCGCACCACTGGGGAGGAAACGGGAATCGATTTCCGGCGAACCCGATTTCTCGCCCCCTCCAAGTCCACCACAAGACGATTGGGGTGGTCCAATTGGAGGACATGGAATGTTGTGGACTTTGTCGTGGCTACATCAATCGTGACTTCCCCTGAAGACCCGGGGCTTATCATGATGTCCGAAACTAACGCTGGCCCCTCTGTCGTCTGGCCGGGAGGGGGGCCCGCCTCTTTGGCAGGCGGGGTGGGAGTGCCGGAGGCTGGCTTGCCGGGAGAGTACTCCGCCTCCTTGGCAGGCGGGATGGGAATGCCGGAGGCCGGCTTGCCGGGAGAGGACTCCGCCTCCTTGGCAGGCGGGATGGGAATGCCGGAGGCCGGCGCGCTCTGGGCCAACAGAAGCCGCAGGCCGGAGCTTTCCTGCACGGCGATGAGCGACTCCGGGCCTCGGGTCTGAATCTCCACCCGCACTACGGGCTCGCCGCTTGCGTCCGTGTATTCTATTAATTGATAACCTGCAATAAGTCCGCTGGCCCAATGCGCCGACGGAGAGATACCGCCAATCCTGGCGCCTTGCAATTCAACGTAAAGTGCGCCCTCAGGGGTATGGATAGTCTTGAAAGAGTATTCACCTTCAATTTGCAGCAGGATTTCTTTGCCGCCGGGTGAGTCGGCGACTGTAATCGAGTTTAGCGTAGCGCGCGCCGGAATCGCCGAGGGGTGGCCCGCAAGTGCATGCGGCATCCCTGCCACCAGCCATGTCATCGCCAGCCAAATGGTGGATAATCGTCTCATCTTCCTTCTCCAGGAGCCGGACCCAATTTTATTGCCACTTCGTGGGTAGCTACCCGACCGCTCAAGTCGAGTGTGTTCTCCGTGAAATAGACGGCCTCCGGCGTGATCTTGCTGACGACGCCGTTGTATACCGTGTCGTTTACTCTCAGGAAGTAAGCTCGTTTGGTGTAGTTGGTTACCACCGCGATCATGTTGTTCGCTGATTCCTGGCGTACGATCCCCTCGACTCGCAGTTCGGAAATTACTAATCCTCTTATGCCTGCCGGCAGAGACTCGGATACCCTACCTGCCGCCGAGTGGCCACCCGGGCTAGGCGTCATCCAGGGCTTGAAAGGATCTCGCCGCCCAGCGGCAGTAGACGGGAGGCTTGTTATCGTCGTCCGCGGCGACTCGGCGCCCGCGGCTTTGACCGGCGCTTCTCTCGAGGACTTACCTGACGCCCGGCCCTGGGCCTGATCGAGGATGACCTCGACGGACCCGGAAGGAGTTTGGGTCTCCACCTTGTTGATCGAGGGCGGCGCGGTAGCTGGGGTTTGTCCAGCCCGCCCTGCTCCCGCCGCCCCGCCGAGAGCGATGACCCACATGAAAAGCCCACTGACCGCCAGGACCGTGCGTTGGGGCTGAAGCCTGCCGTTAAACATGGTCTTCGTCCTGCCCTATTTCTTAGGTGTAGATGGGGCCGCTGTCGAAACCCGACTGAAGTAGGTTGTCAACAGGCAATTCGCCCCCACCGTTTCGCCGGGATGAAGCTTGAACGCTCCCATGCCTCCCCCTCCAGGGGGACCCAACGAAAGATCGGAAACACTGACAATGCGCTGTTCGTGAGCCAGGCGGTCGAAGAAGGAAAGCAACCCAAAGTAAGTGCCGTCGAGTCGCAGGCTGAAAGGCATCTCCGTGTAAATGTCCTTGGGCGCCATGGCCTGCGGAACAAAAGTGCGGACATTCACCTCGGTGGCTCTCCCGTCTTCAAACACCATCCTCATGAAATCATCCGTTGCCTGCTCTTCAGGGACAATCGAACGCAGCGTGTCAAGCTGCTTCCCCAGTTGCGCAATTCGACTCAGGTACTGTTTCCGCTGCTGCTCGAAAATCTGGTTGAGCTTGTTTTCTGCCGTAAGCCTGTCTACTTCAATTCGCAGGCTGTCCCGCTGTTCCTTGAGCGGAAGGACGTAGAAATAGAAAACTCCGCCTCCCAGAAGCACTGCGATCAGCGCAAAAATCGCAATCTGTACAGCCGCCGGAAGATCATTGAAGCTCTTGGGCATCGCGATTACACTCTCCGCCTACATTCCTGGCCGCCGCGGGGGAGTTGCTGCGCTCGCTCCCGCGCCAGCCTGCGTCGGGGAAGCTGCCGCCAAAGGCGACTTATACGCGCAGTCCATATTGAACTTGTAGCTTACTAGATCTTGCACGTCATCTTCGTAGAATTGCCTTAGTTGCACGTCGTCGAAATACCCGGAAGTCTTCAGGGAAGAGAGCAAGGCGGCAACAGAATGCGCAGAAGCCGCTTGCCCATGAATCACCACACGCTCACCCTGGGGAGCCACGGAAAAAAGATAGAGGTCACTGGTGGTCTTGTTCACCACATTGCCCAGGGCATTCATGAACTCTGTCGGTCCCACACGGCTGGCCTGGAGCACCTGGATGGTATTGATGCGCTGCTCGAGAAGCCAGCGCTCCTTTTCGTATTTCGCGTTTTCCTGCTTGATGGCCGCCAGGCGCGCCTGCTCGGCCTGCTGCTTTCTGAGTTCGACATTCAAGGTGTCAATCGACGCGCTCCAAATCATGTAGAACAGGCCCACGATCCCGAAGCACACGACCAGGGCGCCGATGAAAGCCCCCAACTGCACCGCCTTGCTCGCCGGCGCCACAGCGGCTGCCTTAGGCTTCGGCGCGGCCACTCCCAGCAGGTTAATCTTGATCATGACTAATCAAAGCTCCTAAGCGCCAGCCCCACTGCCACGCACAGGCAGGGAGCAATATCTTGCAGGTAAGTCCGGTCAAACCTCTCGGGATCGACTTTCACCTTCCGGAAAGGATCGATGATTTCCACCGGAACACGAAATTCCTCTTTCAACTGCTCTACCAACCCTTCAATCTTCGCGGTTCCCCCAGCCAGGTAGATTTGCTGGGTGTTTTCCGCCGAAGTCGTCTGGCGGAAGAAGTCGAAGGTCTTCTGAACCTCCAGCATCAGGATTTCCGAGACGGAGCGCAGGTGGGGAGTTTTCTGCTCCCGTGTTATGTTGCCCACTTCCCGCCCCTGCTTCAGTCTCTCCGCATCCTCGTAACTCAGATCGAGCTCTTTCTGGAGGGTGTCCGTGTATTGATTGCCACCTACGGAAACATCCCGTGTGAACAACGGGGTCCCTCCCCGTCCCACCACAATGTTGGTGATGCTGGCGCCGATGTTGAGGAGCGCCACAATGGTATCCGGAGAGACCTCGTAGTTGGCCTCGAAGGCATTAAACATCGCGAAGCCGTCGTAATCCACCACCCAGGGCGTTTTGTTTGCCTGGCTCAGGACATTCGTATGGTTGATAATTTTTTCGCGCTTTACCGCCACCAGCATGACGTCCATGCCTTGCCCAGAGGAAGATTCCCCCAGCGCCTGGTAGCTCAGGTTTACGTCTGAGATGTCAAACGGGATGTGCTGCTGGGCCTCGTAAGCTATGGCCGAGTCCAGTTCCTCGTTGTTCGCCGCGTTGACCGTAATTCTCTTCACGATCACGGAGTGGCCGGAAACCGAAGTGGCGACATTCCGAGTCTTGATTTTGTTCTCGGTGAAAATTCTCTCGATGGCGGCGGAAACCGAGAGGGCATCCATGATCGCGCCGTCGACCACCGTGTCCTGTCCCAGAAGCTCCACCCCGAAGTTGGCCAGTTCGTAAGAATCTCCCCGCTTCTTTAGCTCGACGGCTTTGACGGCGCTTGATCCGACATCCAGCCCTACCAAGCCCTTCGCTTTCCCCATTCCAAACATCGGCCTTGCTCCCTATCGAGCAGTCAGGCGTTGCTTCCGCGTGGAACCATGATCAGATTGCGTGCTTTGCGTCTCCATCCAACGGTCCAGGAGCGTTTTCTTGAACTTCCACCGGTTACCTAACTTGAAAGCAGGAATTTTCTCCTCATAGACATACTTGTAAAGCGTTTCGGGGGATACTCCCAAGTACTCCGACGCTTCCCGGATGTCCATGACCTCTCTGGTTTCTGCCATGCGTTCAACCCCGCGAGTGAATTCTTCCCCCCAATGCCTTCTAAAGACCAGCACTTGAACCAAAAGAGCGACTACATGCTCTCCTGTTACGCATATATCCTTGGGGTTGGGAGTTGTCAAGTGATTTTCGCAAGTTGTAGGGGTTTCTTAGAAAATTCTCATACTTTTTCACTGGTTTTGCCCCGGTTCATACATTATCTTGCGTTTTTGTGGGGACAACACCGCAATATCAACTACCCTCGGGAGTTTTCGTCCTTTGTAGCACCTTGGTACTGGTCTTAGGGGCGGGGAGGTGAAGTTCTGTGGAAACTCATCCCTAAGAAACCCGTGAGGATGTGTTCCTGCCCATTAGAACGCCTGAGGAACCAAGACAATTGAAGCTGCTCATGAAGCCCTCCCTTAGAGGTTAAAGAGGACGCGGCGAAGGCGCGCACGTCAACCCCTTTCCCCTGGGGAGGAGGGAGGGGTCAGCATACGGGAGGGCTAAAGGCCTGACCTTCGACCGCCGGACACCGCCCACTTAATTCGTCGTTCCCGCAGCTCCGCTGGCGAGCTCCAGCTCCGAATACCCTGTGGTGAGCTTCAGAGAAACCTGGTTGCTTTCTAGTCCTACATTCATTTCCCGGTAAGGATTCGGCTTGCCCGGATTTTGGCTGTCCCACGCGATTTGCTGAACCAATTTCAAGCCCTCCAGAACCTGCCGCAAGCTGGCGGCAGACTCCGAAGACTTGCAGTCCATCTTCAAGCCCAGGGTGACGTCGTCACCGGCTGCCACACTGTAGGTAAGGGAGTTGACGTCTCCAAAAACTTTACTCCAGTCCAGTTTGACGTTCCCCTGGTTGGGCATCCAACCTCGGAACCAATCCGCCACCGCAGGACCCACGGCCACACCCCAGATCGGCGCGTCCTTGTTGGCGCCGGCCACGAGACTTGGAAAGCGGTTGTCAGAGCTGAGGCTGGGAACCTGGCCCTCGCGTGCTTCCAGCATGGAAGTAAGCGCCGTCAGGGAACCAAACGCTCCGAGGGAATCCTGGAGCACCACGACGCATGTCCCCGCCAACCCCGCCTCGAGGCAGTAGGCTGGCTTCCCTGCCACCGGCGTGGCCGCCATGTTCCGCTGCTCAGCGCTTTGCGTTATCGCTTGGGCGCTAAAGCGGCCGGTGGCAAAGCCGTACAATCCCATTTCTGCGCTTCCCGGCTGCCAGCCCAGAACCAGACCTGAGATGTCCTCTTCGCGGATGCCAAGTTGCCCAAGCGCATCAACAAGCTTGCGCAGTCTCGGCCCCACGTACCGTGTGCGGAGACTCGCGTAATTGGGAAGGCCCCGCAGCTTCGCGGGGCTTGAGAATTCCAGCCGAATCGTCTGAGTCGGAAATCCGCTTAGGGCTTCCTTTACCAGGTCTTGTGCCGGGGCCGCCCCAGGCAACGCCACAAGCGTCACAGCTAGAATGCCGAGCAAATAGGTCATTTTCATAGTTAGCCTCGTGTTCATTTCTCGAATCCTCCCAAAAGCCCTCAGGCCGTTCGATGCTTGCGGGCAAGGAAAAGTCTAGTTCATCTCCAAGAGTTAACGCTTGCAGGTTTCCAGCCTCACGTCAAGCCCTTTCCCGCTCCGCCCACAGAAAGCAGCGGTCAGCGGTCAGCTATCAGCTCTCAGTTCCTGGAATCACTCCATTGGCTTTTTGCTGAAGGCTGAAGGCTGACCCGCCGCGGCGGGCCAGCAGGGAACACCTTGCCCTCACCCTTCCTCTTGGCTCACGAAAAGTAGCTCGCTTATCCGCTGATAGGATCCCCCCTTCAGGTCCGCAAGGGAAGCAGCCTCCAGGCTTCCATCCATCCCCCCAGCCGCTCCAGGCTCGTCACCAAGCGCAAAACCTTCGCGATTGATTACCTCTCGCTCAAGTTCTCCCCATCGCTGCCGAAAATCCTATTGGGTGCGTCCGGAGGAAGCTGCACCGCCAACACGCTTTTGTTGCCGTTTTCCCGCTAGGAGGCGACTCACTCGGATCATTGTTTGGGCCGCTGGCGGAACAGCACAGTGAGGTCAGTCCAGGAGGAAAAGTGATGAAAATGGTCCCATTCGGTCGAGCATCGCAGCGGGTTCAGCGAGGTTTTCTGGCCGTCACCGTTCTGATGGCAACCGTCTCGGCTGGGCGTATATCTGCCGCTTTGGCCCAACAACCCGGCACGGACCTGACGGACATGAGCCTCGAAGACCTGATGAAGATCAAAGTTGAGTCGGTCTATAGCGTTTCCAAGTATACTCAACCGGTCACGCAGGCTCCCTCCTCCGTAACCATCGTGACTTCCGACGAAATCCGCAAGTATGGTTACCGCACCTTGGCTGACATCTTGGCTAGCGTCAGCGGTCTTTACATCACCTACGATAGAAATTACACCTACCTCGGGATGCGAGGTTTCGGTCGAACTGGCGGTTACAACGCTCGCGTTCTCCTGCTGGTGGACGGTCACCGAATCAATGACATCATCTATGAACAAGCGCTCATCGGAACCGAATTCCCCGTGGATATTGACCTCATTGACCGCGTCGAGATAAGCCGAGGTCCCAGTTCGTCGCTTTATGGGAGCAATGCCGTGCTGGGCGTCATCAATGTAATTACCAAGAAGGCGAAGATGATCAACGGTTTGCAATCCTCGGGGAACCTCGCCAGTTTTGGGACGAAGAAGGGCCGCGTCACTTACGGCTAGAGGTTCAGCGATGGGTTGGGATTGCTGCTTTCGGCCTCCCTTTACGCCAGTGACGGTCCAAGCCGCTTGTATTTCAAGGAATTTGACAGCCCGGCGACCAATTATGGAATCGCCCAGAATTGCGATGACGACGCATTTGGGCAACTCTTCGCCAATGTGTCGTTCGGCGACTTTACGTTCGAAGGCGTCTATGGCACGAGGGACAAGGGGATTCCCACAGCTTCCTATGAGACAGTTTTTGACGATCCTCGCAATCGTACCACCGATTCGAGGGGCTACCTTGAACTCCGCTATCAGCACAAGTTTTCAAACGAATGGGAACTTACGGGACGCCTCTTTTACGACCAGTACGATTACGACGGCACCTACGTGGACGACAACACGGAGCAGAATCCTCCGTCGCTAACGCTGAATAAAGACTATGCTTACGCGAAATGGTGGGGTAGCGAAGTACAGCTTACGAAAACACTCTTCAAACACCACAAACTGAGCTTCGGGTCAGAATTCCGGCGCGATGATCAGCAGGTGCAGGGCGACTACGATGTAAACCCGTTTTATTTGTATCTGGATGACCATCGCAACGGCAACGTATCGGGGGTTTACGTGCAGGACGATTACTCCATACGCAGGAATTTGATTCTGAGTGCCGGGGTACGCTACGACCACTATGGGACCTTCGGAGGGACCACGAACCCGCGCGTGGGATTGATTTACAGCCCGCTGGAGAAAACCACGGAGAAACTTCTCTATGGAACGGCTTTTCGTGCCCCGAATGCGTACGAGCTTTACTACTCCTCCCTGCCCAACATTGCCTAATCCGAAACTCAGGCCGGAAACCGTCCAGGACATTGAATTGGTGGCCGAGCAGTATTTCGGAAATCATCTTCGTGTGACGGGCGACATCTTCCAGAATCGCGCTCACAGCCTTATTGGCGACGAGACAAACGCTGACGGCTCGATCCAGTTCCAGAACAGCGGCTCGGCTGTGGCCAGAGGCTTCGAGACAGACCTCGAGGGAAAATGGTCCGCGGGTATCAATACGCGGCTGAGTTACACCTTTCAAACAGTCCACGACAGACAGACAGGAAACATCCTCGTCGATTCGCCCCGCCACATGGCCAAGTTCAATTTCATCGTACCGCTGGTCAAGAACAGGCTGTTTGCCGGCCTGGACGTGCTTTACAACAGCAGCAGAATCACACTAGCCGGGCAGAAGACGAGTGGATTCGTCCTGCCCAACGCGACGCTTGTCGGCTTGCCCCTCGGAAAAGGGCTGGAGCTGTCAGCGAGCATTTACAACCTTTTCGACACGAAATATGGATACCCGGGTGGTGAGGAAAATAGCCAGGACATCCTCTATCAGGATGGTCGCACCTTCGGGCTGAAGTTAACCTACACGTTCTGGCCATGGCATGGCCACAGCAAGTGAGCCCGGGAAGCGAGTTTATGGCAGGCAAGAGATGCTCATTCTGACTCATAGTGTCGAGCTTTGCGGCCCGAGTTCCCAGGCCCCGCCGGTCTCGGCATGGTCGGCCGTTCGGCACTTTCTCACCAGTGTGTTCCTGGCGGTGCAGTTTTCGATTGCGGGTAACACGGTGAAAGGAATCACCGTGCTGACGGTAGGGGAAAGTGAAGGGTTAGATACGCGACAAAGCTGGGGTCTCGCCGAAAAGGCGGAGTTGGGCATCATGGGGGAGAATCTACCCGATCCACGCCATCCGGAACTCCATGCATTGAGCCAGTTTTTTGTGACGACTCAAGCAAAGCGCAGCGTTTACGCAAAGATTACATGGTGGTTTTAGGCGGCGGCAACTTGAGGTTCGCGAGCAGCCGGGTACGAATGCTTCCTTCTTTGGAAAAACGGAGGCTTCGTTTCGCCAAAGAAGCGCTCAATGTTGTTTGCGCTTTGTTCCGGAGTGCGGCCCTTCTGTTTCTTGTCGCCAGCATTGCGGCCCATGTTTCCCGGGCCCAAGAGCCCAGCGAGTATCAAGTCAAGGCTGCATTTCTCTACAATTTCACGAAATTTGTGGATTGGCCGCAGACATCGGGGAATGACACTCAAAGACCGCTGGAGATCTGCGTTGTCGGGGATGACCCGTTCGGAGGCGATTTGGACAAGATTGTCGAAGGGGAGTCTGTTAATGAACGACCCTTGGTGGTCCGGCGTCTCCGGAGAGCCGTAGATGCCAAAACATGCAGCATCGCGTTTGTGAGCTCATCCGAGAGAGGCCATCTGCGCCCAATCCTCGACACACTAAGAGGAACAAGTGTTCTAAGTGTTGGCGACACGCCGGGCTTTGCGCAGATGGGCGGGGTGATCAATTTCATTTTGCAGGACAATCGCGTGCATTTCGAGATCAACGTGGATGCCGCCCAACGTGCGAGGCTGAAGATCAGCTCGAAACTTTTGAGCCTCGCCAAAGTGGTCCGGAGCAAGGACTCCGGTGGATAAGGCTAATATGATTTCCATTCGCAACCTATCGATCAAGAGCAAATTGCGGTTGATCAACATGCTTACGGTCGGCGCCGCTTTGGCGCTGGCAATCCTGGCTTTTATTGGTAATGACTACGGGGCCTTCCGCAAGGCGCTCGGAAGCAATCTGTCGATCTTGGCGGAAGTTATCGGCGAAAACAGCACCGCGGCTTTGAGTTTCAACGATTCCAAATCTGCAGCCAAAATTCTCAGCGGTTTGAAAGGGCAACCGCACATCGTTTCCGCTTGCATTTACTCCGCCGACGGAAGAGCCTTCGCGCAATACCGCCGCAAGGGGGAGGTCGGCCCCTTTTCGCCTCCCGCACCGCAGACCGAAGGGAGCACTTTCAGTGAAGGCCGCCTGAAGATATTCCATACTATCACCCTTGATGGACAGCCGATCGGCACGCTCTATCTGGAGTCCGATCTTCAGGAAATGCATGATCGGGTCAGACAATACGTCATCGTTGTTATCATCATCTTTGCAGCGTGTCTCCTACTGGCATATCTTCTCTCCTCGAAACTTCAGACGATCATTTCCGGGCCGGTCTTGCATCTTGCTCAAACCGCCCGCCTGGTTTCGGTCGAAAGAAACTATGCGGTCCGGGCAGTCAAACACGGTCAGGACGAACTCGGCGACCTGATTGATGGTTTCAACGAAATGCTTTCCCAGATCCAGAGCCGAGACCTGGAGTTGGAACGACACCGCGAAAACCTGGAAGAAGAGGTTGCGGCACGTACGGGGGAACTCAGTCGCGCCAACCAGGAACTGAGGAATGAGGTCAGCGAGCGCAAGAAGGCTGAAGATGCGCTCGCCGAGAGAGCCCGCTTGGCGATGTTTGCCGCCGAGGTCGGCGATTCCATCACTCGGGGTGAGAACCTCGAGCAGATTTTGGGACGATGCGCCGAAGCTGTGGTCCGTCACCTCGATGCGGCCTTCGCGCGCATTTGGACGCTAAACGCAGAGCAAAGCGTTCTGGAGCTACAGGCCAGCGCCGGCTTGTACACACACCTCGATGGGCCTTACGGCCGCGTCCCGGTAGGAAAATTCGAAACCGGCCTGATTGCGCAAGAGAAAAAAAGCCACTGGACGAACGCGGTCTGCGACGACCCGCGAGTGGATGACAAGGAGTGGGCGAAACGAGAGGGGATGGTTGCTTTCGCTGGTCACCCTCTGATCGTCGAAGGCCAGTTGGTGGGAGTGATGGTGATGTTCTCGCGAAAGCCGCTCAGTCAAGCCACGCTCGACGCCCTGGTGCTCGTGGCCGACGCGATTGCTCTGGGCATTGAACGCAAGCGTTCTGAAAGGGCCTTGCAGCTAGCGAAGGAGGCGGCAGAAGCCGCCAGCCGCGCGAAGAGCGAGTTCCTCGCCAATATGAGCCACGAAATCCGCACCCCGATGAACGGCATCATCGGCATGACGGAACTGGCGCTCGATACGCCCTTGAGTTCCGAGCAGCGCGAATACCTGACGATGGTCAAAGACTCCGCCAACGCTCTGCTGTCCCTCATCAACGACATCCTTGATTTTTCCAAGATCGAAGCCGGCAAGCTAAGCCTAGACGCCACGGAATCCAATCTCCATGACCTTCTTGCGACCGCCTTGAGGTCGCTCGCGGTGCGGGCGAGCCAGAAGGGACTTGAAATAGCCTGGGAAGCGAAGCCTGGAGTCCCTGAGCGCGTCATTGGGGATGCTGGCCGCCTTCGCCAAGTGATCGTGAACCTGGTCGGGAATGCCATTAAATTCACGGAGCAGGGTGAGGTGGTGGTCGGCGTCGATGTCGAATCCCAACAGGACGAAAGCATCCTGCTGCACTTTACGGTCCGAGACACGGGGATTGGCATCTCTCCGGAAAACCAGAGGGCGATCTTCGAGGCGTTTACGCAGGCGGATAGCTCGATGAGCCGGAAATACGAAGGGACGGGCCTCGGCCTAGCCATCTCTTCGCGGCTGGTTCAAATGATGGACGGCAAAATCTGGCTCGAGAGCGCGCTAGGTGAGGGAGCACGTTCCATTTCACAGCGCGACTGGGACTGCCAAAGGCCGCCGTGGCGGAATCTGCTCCAGCAGAAGTTGTCAGCCTGCGCGACCTCGCTGTCCTCATCGTCGACGACAACTCCACCAACCGGAAGATACTGGACGCGATGCTCAAACACTGGTTGATGCGGCCGGAGATGGCCGCGAGTGGGGAGGAAGGCCTCGCCGCGCTCGACCGGGCCGCTTCCGCCGGGAGACCTTTCCCCCTGGTTCTTCTCGACGCGCAGATGCCGGAGATGGACGGATTTACGGTGGCGGAGCGAATTAAGCAAAACCCCAAACTCGCGGGGGCAATCATCATGATGCTGACCTCGGCCGGACAGCGCGGCGACGCTGCCCGTTGCCGGGAGCTGGGAATCGCCGTCTATCTCATCAAGCCGATCCGGCAGTCGGAACTGCTCGAGGCTATCCTGGCCGCCCTTGGGAAATCCCTCGGGAAGGAACGCCCGCCGGTCATCACCCGCCGCACCCTCCGCGAAAATCGGCGGAAGCTCCAGATTCTTCTGGCCGAGGACAACACGGTCAACCAGCATCTCGTCGTGCGTGTTCTCCAGAAGCTTGGCCACATCGTGACGGTCGCTTCAAAAGGCAGCGAGGCGGTGGCCTTGCTTAAAAGGTCTCGATTCGACCTGGTGTTGATGGACGTTCAAATGCCAGAGATGGACGGCCTCGAAGCCACCGCTGCGATCCGAAGAGAAGAAGAATCTACGGGGAAACATCTCCCGATTATCGCGATGACCGCCCATGCGATGGAAGGTGATCGCGCGCGTTGCCTCGCCGCCGGCATGGACGACTACGTCGCCAAACCCATCCAGGTCGAAGACTTGGTCGAGGCCATCGAGAACCTCGCTCGGTCTCCCGAAGTCGCCAAAGTGGCAACAACGGCAAACCCCTGGGAGCAGGAGCCGATCGACACCGTGTCGGCTCTGGTACGCGTGGGAGGGCACGTCGAACTGCTGAAGGAGACGGTGGCGCTGTTCCTGAAGGAACTTCCGGAGTTGCTGACAAACCTTCGAGAGGCCGTCACGGCGGGGGATGCCAGCGCAATCGAACGCGCCGCGCACAAACTCAAGGGATCCGTGGGCAATCTCTCTGCTCAGCCAGCCTTCGAGGCGGCTTTGAAATTGGAATTACTGGGCAGCGACGGCAGGCTGTCCGAAGCCGAGCCGGCTTATTGTGAGTTGGAAAAGGAAATCAAACGTCTCAAATCGGCGGTGGCCAATTTGAGCGAACTCGAGGTGCGGTCATAAAAGCAGGTAGCGCCCGCCGCAGCGGGTCAGCTTTCACGCTATGAAAAAACGGGGCCGGGGCAATCCCGAATAGTGAATAGTAAATTATGAATTGTGAATTCTAAGTTGAGGAAGTGCAGCAGTCAGAGGCCCTGGGCCCGGCGCAAAGCAAACTCTGCGTCCGCAATTCACCATTTACTATTCACCATTCGCTATTCATAATTCCGCTCGTCACTCGTCACTCGCCCTGCCGAGGCGGGTCACTGCCCTTCTTCGGCCACCCTGCGCGCCGATCCTGAACCCCCTGCGCACCTCCTGGCGTGCCGTTTCTCCTAACCTGACTAACCTTCGTTTCTTATTCGGCGCACTAGTCAGGGGCGGGAAGGGGGAAACCGCTCTGCCACCAGGCTTAGCGCCTCGGCGGGGGTGTGTATCCTGCCGTCCAATTGCGCATCTTCAACCGCCCGAAGGATTTCCTTAAAAATCGGCCCGGGCGAGTACCCTTGGGCAATCAAGTCGTCCCCCCGCAGGAGCGGCGCTGGTCGGATTTCCTCTGCAGGTGTCTCCTCCAGCAGACGCTTCGCCATTTCATAAGTGCTTAAATCGCCGTGGCTCGCCAGGCAGTCCAGCCGGTGCAACTCGAGGTGTTCCTCAAATCCAGGCAGGCGCAGGAAACGAACCTGGGTGGAGCGCCGCATGCGTGGAAAATCCTTGAAGCGCAGGTGGTGCCTCACCAGTTCGACCACTTGTTTCGTCTCGCGCGCGGAAAGCCGCAGGCGACTGCAAATCTCCTCCGCCATCTTGGCTCCCACTTCCACGTGGTTATCGAACCGGATGCGTTCGCGGACGGAGAATGTAGGCGGCTTGCCAACGTCGTGGAGGAGCACTCCCAAAGCCAGCGTCGGCGTGGGCGAGCGCAGGCCCTCCAGCATCATCATCGTATGCAACCACACATCCCCCTCGGGATGGAACTCCGCGGGCTGGGCCACCCCTTGCAAGCGCTTGATTTCCGGCAGCACCTCCTGAAGCAAACCCGTGCCATCCAGGAGTTCGAAACCCAGCCGGGCCTGCCCCTCGGTGAGGATCTTCAGGATTTCATCCCGCACGCGCTCGGCGCTCACCTGGCGGATCTCCGCCGCCTGTTTCCGTATAGCTTCCTCCGTCGCAGCATCCAGGGTGAATCTCAGACGCGCCGCAAAACGCACCGCGCGCAGCATTCGCAGGCGGTCTTCACTGAAGCGCTCATAGGGGTCACCGATGGTGCGGAGGCGACGCGCGCGGATATCCGCCTGCCCGCCCACGTAATCGAGTACCTGCTCCTTCAGCGGATCGTAAAGAAGGCCGTTGAGGGTGAAGTCGCGTCGCAAGACGTCTTGCTGGGGAGTTTTTGCGTACCGAACTTCGTGCGGATGCCGCCCGTCGGTGTAGCGTCCATCACTGCGGAAAGTCGCCACTTCCACGTTGCCTTCTTCGCGCGGCACAATCACCACACCGAATTGAGCCCCTACCGTCAGGCTTTCCGGAAAAAGCCGCACCACCTGCTCCGGAGCAGCGTCGGTCGAGATGTCATAGTCCTTCGGAACGAAGCCCATCACCAGGTCGCGCACACAGCCGCCCACCAGGAAGGCTTGAAAACCCTCCCCGCGTAACCTTTTCAGAATTTCAACGGCGGCTTGCCCCTTCGCGTCCATGCAGTCTATTACACCTGTTTCCGGTTCAGTGGGAGTGCCGCGCCACGTAAAGCAGCAAACCGAAAATGATCACAGGAATCAGCGCCAGCATCACATAAAACAAGATTCTTCTCGGCCACGGCGAGCGCCGCCGTTTCCAGTCCCTCAGCTCCGGGCGGTCAGCCACTCCGACCTGGTCTTGATGCTCGAGGTCCCAGGCGAATTCGCGGGCGGTGGCGTAGCGGTTCTTGGGGTCGCGTTCCAGGGCGCGATAGATGATCTCCTGCAACTGGGGGGAGATGGTGGGATCGATTTCGCGCGGCGGGATGGGGTTGTTCAGCAGCCGGTCGTTCATGATGATGAAGGCATTGGGCCCGGTGAACGGCACCTTCCCGGTGAGCATTTCGTAAAGCATGACTCCCAAAGCGAAGATGTCGCTGCGCGCATCGCCGCGTTTGCCTTTGACCTGTTCGGGGGAGATGTAGTCGGGCGTTCCCATCGTCTGCGTGAACTTGGCGAAAGTCAGCCGCCGCGCCCCAATGTGGGCCGCGATGCCGAAGTCGATGAGCTTGATGTTGCCTTCCGCGTCGATCATGACGTTTTCCGGCTTCAGATCGCGGTGTACGACCCCCTGGCTGTGAATATACTCCAGCGCCTCGCAAATCTTGAGTGTGATCCGCACCGCGCGCTCGGATGGAAGCTGCCGCTGCTCATTGAGGATTTGACGCAACAGCCGCCCTTCCACCCACTCCATAACCATGTAGACGCGGCTACGGCCATCCTCACTTAGCACCTTCATTACGCCGGGGTGGTCCAGCTTCTTGCCAACTTCCTGCTCGCGATTAAAGCGGTCGAAGAAAACCGGGTCGCTCTCCATCTCGGGATGCGGGACCTTGATGGCGACCGGGCGTCCGGTGCGCAAATCCGTGCCGCGAAAGATCGAGGCCATGCCACTGCGTGCAGCGACGCTTTCAATGCGGTAGTGATCGAGTTGATCGCCAGGATGGAGTGGAGTCATTGGCAGCGCGGCTGAGCGGCGCAAGGCCGGCGGCGAGCCTTGAATCAGCGAAGTCTGTAAGGTCGCCCGCGGTACATGCCCACGCGTTCGACGCTCCGGACGCGGATGAGCAGCACGCTAATATTATCGCTGCCGTCTCGTTGATTAGCAAGGGCCACGAGCTTCTGCCCGGCCGCGTTCAAGTCCCCGCCATGGCTGACGAGGTGGGCCATTTCCGATGCGCGAACGGCGCCATGCAGCCCATCGGAGCATAGCAAAAGCACATCGCCGGCCAGCACTTGGTTATCGCTGGTCTCCACGCCGACGAACAGTTCGGTTCCCAAGGAGCGGGTGAGCAAGTGGCGGGTCGGCGCCTCGGCCGCATCCTGTGCGGAAAGCAGACCCAGGCGCACATGCTCGCTGGCGACGGTGTGATCACGTGTAAGCAGCTTGGCATGACCGCGCCGGATGAGATAACAGCGCGAATCGCCCACGTGGGCCACGGCCGCGCGATCGAACCGCAAAGCGCAAGCTACGAGGGTGGTTGCCATGTGGACGCCACCCGCGCTCGCAGCCCTCCCCGCCTCGTAGACACGCACGTTAGCTTCCTGCACTAGACGCGGCAACAGTGTGGTGTGCAAGTCTCCCCCGGCGGATGCACGGAAGCCGGCGAGCAGGCTCTCCACGGCGGTACGCGAGGCAACCTCGCCCCGCTCCTGCCCGCCGACTCCGTCGGCCAGGGCAAACAGCCAGCCATGCGTCCTCACCTGCCTCGGTGTCGCGGGGACCACGTAGCCAAGATAATCCTCGTTGTGTCCCCGCACTCGCCCACAATCGGATAGGTGCGCGAACTCCAAATCCAGCATGGAAGTTTCCAGGGGGCCACGTCTCTCGGCAAAACTGCCGCTGCCCTCGGCGGTCAGTCCCCGATGTGTCTGGATCATTGTACCTTACCCCCCTGAAGAAAAACGGGCGGGCATGCGCCCGGCGGGTAATTTCCAGCAAGATAACCTTATGAGACTAAGTATAAGAGGTCAAACAAATAGATTTTGTAGGCTGCATAAAAATCCCTTGGCCAAGCAGGATTTTTCGCGGCCATAAGCAAAGGTTGGCGAACGAATCGTCGTTCCTGCGCAGAAGGGTGAGGGATAATCCTGCCAAGGGTAAGGTTATGGGTCAAAAGCTTGGATACGGATTTTTCCCGCGAAGAAGGCTTCCCCTTTATGTGGCGGCCGATAACATTTCGGTTCTCAGCACCATAGAAAAAAATGATTGGACGCTCTCCGCCGCGAGCACTACGCTGAAGGTCCAGTTAGCGGTCGAGCCGGGCGCCCGCTCGGGGGTTCCTCCTCGTGTTCCCGTCGGGGGCACGGATTCTACGGTGTTAACCGAAGCAAAGACAATGGCCAGGGCCGATCAGACCCGCCCTGGCCCGAGGGTTATCGCATGAAACTCGCAGGATTCCTGTTATTGCTGGCGGGATGGGGAATTGTCCTGAGCGCGGTGGTGCTTCTTACGTCAGCACTGCCCCGAGGCTGCTTCGTTCTGGCCGGCATGGGCGTGCAGGTGACGGGGCTGATCCTGGTCGTCCGCTCCCACCTGTTGCTGCGGGGAGAAAGGGGGTGACGGCTCTGTCTGTTCCTGCGCTCTCTGAAACAGGGATGGCACTCTGCATTCTCTGCATTCTTCTGGTGCCTTTTGCCGGGGCCGGGCTTGCGTTTGTCAACACCGGGTTAGGCCGCTCGCGCAGCGCGGCTCACTCGATGCTGGGTGCGCTGTGTGTCATGGCGGTCGCAGCCCTAGTGTATGTCATTTGCGGGTTTGCCTGGCAAGGGTTCATCGGACGGCCGGCACACGTGTTCAGCGTGGCCGGCAAGGAATGGAATTGGATTGCGGCCGAACCACTTTTTCTGCGCGGGCTGCCCCTCGACGGCTCCCCCGCCTCGCTGGCGGCATGGCTGCAAATGCTCAGCGTGGGGCTGGCGGCGCTGATCCCGCTGGGCGCCGGAGCCGACCGCTGGCGATTGCGCGCCTGCTGTCTTTCCACGGCCCTCCTGGCCGGCTTGACCTATCCATTATTCGCGCACTGGGTCTGGGGCGGAGGTTGGCTGGCGCAACTCGGCGTCAACTACGGGCTTGGCCGCGGCTTTGTGGATGCCGGGGGAGCTAGCTCGATTCAAGTGGTGGGTGGCCTGACCGCCTTGGCCATTTCCTGGATCTTAGGCCCTCGCCGGGGCAAGTACTCGCTCGAAGGCATGCCGGCTGCCATCCCCGGCCACAACGCCGTCCTCGTTCTGTTCGCCTGTCTGCTCGCCTTGCTGGGCTGGTTGGGCCTGAATTGCGCCGGCGCCATGCTATTCACCGGCGCCGAACCCGGACGGACGGTCCTTATCGCAGTCAATACCACGCTTGCCGCTGCCTCGTCTGCCTTAATGGCTGCGGTGATCACGGGCGTCCGCTTCGGCAAACCGGATGCCTCGCTTAGCGCCAATGGCTGGATTGGCGGGTTGGTGGCCAGCAGCGCTGCTTGTGCCTTCATCACGCCGACGGCGGCGATCGTGATCGGTCTGGTTGCTGGCACTCTGGTCATCTTCGCGGTGGAATGGTTCGAATTGCGGATGGCAGTGGACGACCCCGGAGGGGCGATTTCGGTGCACGGAGTAGCCGGCATTTGGGGGATCCTCGCACTGGGCTTTTTCGCTCACTTCCCCAGCCGTGTGCTGAATGTGGTCAGCGGCCCTTCGAGTTGGTCAGGAAGCAGCGATTCAAACCAGTGGGTAGCGCAGCTTGTGGGCGTCGCCACACTGCTCGGCTTTGTATTGCCGCTGACCTACTGCCTGAACTGGCTTCTGAACCGGTTTTACCCGCAACGCGTGCCAGCAGAGGGTGAGCGGCAAGGCATGGACTTGTATGAGTTGGGCGCCGGCGCCTATCCGGAATTCGCCACCTACACAGACGACTTTACGCAACGATAATGAACTCAAGTTTTGACGCACCTTGCCGATAACGAGAACAAGGGATAATCCCTGCCGGCGACGCAATTCGTCTCACCTTACTGCGCCGCTGAGACCTTGGCGGGTAGCGGGCCGAAAGACAGGAAATCTCGGACACTCCCAAGGGGCGCCGCTGGCCGCCAAGGCACCCGCCAGAGAGCGAAATCCGGGCGGCCGCACTCGGAAACCGCTTTCTCCCAAACCCGCTAGGAGGAGTGGCGTGCTGCGGGGCAGAGATTCTGGCAGACCGGATAGCCACCGATAATACGTCATAACGCTCGCAACCAGACGAGCATGGTTCAGACGTGAGCAGCGACGCCCGGCGAGATGTCAGTACCGCCCGACCGCTGTGATGGGTCCATGCACCCGGTGCCGGTCAGGCAGTGGGAGTGGCACTGTCGGCTTCTGGACGAGGTTCGGGCTCGCACGGTTAAGACCGGATCGAAGAGCAGGCATGGGGTAGGAGAGGTGTTCGTTGAAATGCTCGGGAAAGGCAGGACGTCGCGGCTTTGGGTTCGTTCAAACGGGCGAAACCACCGTTCCGGACGCAGTCTGGGGGTGGCAGCAAGGAAAAATCGCAACGGAAATCGACAAGAGACAACCGGGTGTATACTGGCGTGCTGATTGGCCATCGGGAGCAAAACGGAAATCCCAGGGGAAGTCGTCTTGAGAAAACAAAAGGGAGTGGCACTCGTGAGGCAATTAAATTGGAGCGTGATCTTTGCCGCCCTGTGGATCGGTTTGTTTGTGTGCAGTCCGGTATCGGCCGGACAGGCAGCGTCTCATAGCAAAGCAGGGACGGCCAACAGCGGTTTAACGGTTGAAGATATCATCAAGCTCACCAAGGCAGGCCTGAGTGAGGACATCATCATCCAGCAGATCAGGAAGAACCGCCAAGCCTTCGATTTGTCAACGGAACAGCTTATTGCTCTGAAGGCGGCTAACGTGAGTGACCGGATTGTCGAGGTCATGTTGGATCCTTCGAAAGCGGAAACGCCCGCCCATATCGCGCCTGGGCCCGTCGCCGCCGAGTCCGAGGCGGCTGAAGCGGCGCTGCCGACCGAGGTGGGCGTGTACGCCAAGAAGCAAGGCCAGTGGGCTGAGGTTTCACCTGAGATTGTGTACTGGAAAACTGGAGGGGCGCTGAAGGCCATCGCGACGGCAGGCATCCGGCATGGCGATGTGAACGGTCACGTGCAGGGGGCGAACAGCCACACCAGCTTTGGGACTCCGCTGGAGTTCTTGATCGTGGCGCCGGAGGGCACCGACTTGGCTGAGTACCAGTTGGTGCGCCTGCATCCCAACAAAGATAACCGCGAATTCCGCACGATCACGGGCGGCTTCCTGCATTCTCAGAGCGGATCGCAGCGCGACAAGGTACCGTTTGATGGGAAAAAAATAGCGAGCCGGGTGTATGAACTGACCTTTCCGGCGAGCGCCGGGTCGGGAGAATACGGGCTCTTGCCGCCCGGTTCCACCAGCGGATCGGGGAAGATCTATTCCTTCCGAATAATCGAATAATGCAGGACAGCACTCATCCAGGGAGTGAGTCATGAAAAAACGGAATTGCAGCAATTTCATCACGTTTCTCATTGCTCTTGGGGCGGCCGCTTGCCTGGGATGTGCGCAGACTGACGCAAGAGTTTCACCGGCAGGCCAGGCCAAAGAACGCTCCCCGATGACGGTAGAAGATGTCGTCACCCTGGCCAAAGCCGGAGTGAGCGAGCAGGTCATTCTAGCGCATATCCGCGCCAAGCACGCGTCCTTTGATCTGACGGCGGATCAGCTCATTCAACTGAAATCCGCGCCGGTCAGCGAGCGCGTTATCCGGGCGATGATGGAGTTGTCCGCGCCGCGGAATGCACCGAAAGAAACCGCGGCTTCGGCGCCCGTGCCAGGCTCCCGTGCCACCACTCATTCGAAAAAACTGGAAGCTCAGCCCGCGCCGGCGGCTCACGCCACCGTTACGGCGCGCGCGGCCGTTCCGCTGAAATCTGCTTCACCGCCCGCGCCGGTGCAGTGGGTTGCGCATAACGATCCCATGGGCTTTTCGGTGAATGTACCGGCGGGCTGGCAGTTGCACACCGACCGGAAACTAGGACGAATCAACATCCAAAGTCCACAAGGCCAGCAGGCCGTGATCTGGCCGATGTTCATTCCGCAGCAGCAGTTGGACGCCCGCGGAGCCGGAACCGTAGTGCAACAACTCGCGCGCCGCGTGGACGCCAAGATGACTTGGGAGGCGCCAAAGTTGGCCGGCAATACGGCTCGTGTGTTTGCGCGCGGCCAGACCAGCGCCGCCGCCTTGATGCGATGGAGTTCTTCGCCGGAAGGCACCACCATTTATCTGTTCTGCGTGAGCGCCCCGTCCTCTCTCTATCCAGCTTCGGTGGACACCTTCGCCGGCATTCTAAAAAGTTTCCAGGTTGTACCGGGTCCGAAAGCTAACAGCGGGGTGCCCGTGAAAAGCGTCGCGGCCGCCGAGCAGGTGTCGTGGGTTCGATGGAGCGATCCGCGCGAAGGCGCTTTCAACGCGTCGGTGCCGCAGGGATGGAACGTCTCGGGCGGAGCTTTTCGCCAGAGCGCAACCGATATCCGGCAGAGTCTGGTTCTGCTCTCGCCCGACCGCCAGATCCGCATCGCGGTAGGCGACGCGAACATCGGCACTTACACCATGCCGAATCGCATGTACGCGCGCGCCGGTATGCGCCAAGGCGGGTATACGTCTGTGGGCGACGGTTCCAAGCTGCAAATTCGTAACTTTCTGACGGCGCAGCAATTCATACGCGAATATGTCACAACTTCGGTCAGGCGGGACTGCGGTGAGGTGCAGGTTCTCTCCGAGAACGAACGCCAGGACCTGGCTGCTTCCGCCGCCCAGCAGGCACAAGCTCAAGGTGCGCCAAATCCGCGCGTGACCGCGGCTGGCGTCTCCTTCTCTTGCGCCTGGAATGGCCGCGAAGCGCGCGGCTACTATGCGGCGGCGACGATTCTCCCCTTTCCGGGCCGCAGCGGCATCTGGTATGTTGAGGCCCTGTACGGTTACATTGCCAGCGTCGAGCGCCAGCAGCAGGCCGACGATATCAGCCGGCACGTCCTCAATTCCATGGGGATCAACGCCCAATGGAAACAACGAGAGGATCAGATCGCAGGCAACGCGGTGCAGCAGGATAATGCCCGTTCGCAGGAAATTCAGGCACGCGCGCGCCAGCAGATTGCCGAGGACCAGCAGAAAACCTCGGACATGATCGTCAAAGGCTACCAGGCAAGATCACAAGTTTACGATGAGATCGCCCGCAAACGAGAAAACTCGATTCTTGGCACCGTGGACGTGGTGGACCCAAGCACCGGTAAGCAGTACAAGATCGACAATTATTCCGACTATCACTGGATGAACAATCAGGGCACGATCGCCGGCACGAAGACCTACACATCCCCCGGCGCCGACTGGCATGAGATGATTACGCTGCCCTAAAGCGGGATTCTTCGAAAGCGCCGCGCCTATTGAGTGCTGGACTTGCGCACCAATCTGAATCGCAACAACCCAGCCAAACTCTCACTTCCCATCTTGCTCCCAATGACTTAGCATGGTGAGTTGCCACGGTTGAGTTCGCGCGCGCCTGTAGGACGCCTGGCGCGGACTTGCCGGCTCCATCCGCTATGTCCAATATTCGAGTCCGTTTTGCACCCTCTCCGACGGGATATCTGCACGTGGGCGGAGCGCGCACTGCTCTCTACAACTGGCTCTTCGCCCGCCATCACGGCGGCGTGTTCCTGCTGCGCATTGAAGACACGGACGCGGACCGTTCCAAGCCTGAACTCACCACCGCAATTCTCGAGAGCATGGAATGGCTGGGACTCAACTGGGATGAAGGGCCGTTCTACCAGTCCCAGCGTCTCGAGCGCTACCGCGAGATGGCAAGCGAACTGGAAAACTCTGCTCATGCCTATCCGTGTTTTTGCCTGCCGGAAGAACTGCAGGCCAAGCGCGCACAAGCGGAAGCGCAAAAGAGGCCCTGGAGATATGACGGCGTTTGTCGCAACCTTTCTGAGTATGAGCGGCAACAGCGGCGAAGTGCAGGCCGTCCATTCGCACTCCGGTTTCGTGTCCCGGCCACCGGTCAAACCAGTTTTGACGATCTGGTCTTCGGCCGCCTCGAGCTCGAAAACCAGGAAATTGAAGATTTCGTTCTTCTCCGCTCGGACGGTCATCCCACTTACCACTTGGGCGTCGTGGCCGACGACATCGACATGCGCATTTCCCACGTGGTGCGCGGCGCCGATCACATTTCTAACACGCCCAAGCAGATCCTGATGTACCGAGCACTGGGAGCGCCGGAACCGCGCTTTGCGCATTTGCCATTGATCCTCGGCCCGGACAAGCAACGGCTGAGCAAACGCCATGGCGCGACTTCCGTGGGCGCTTACCGCGAGATGGGCATCCTGCCGGAAGCTTTGGTGAATTTCCTCGTACTTCTGGGCTGGACGCCGCCCGCTCAGAAGGAGATCGTCACCCTTGAAGAGATGGTGCGGGAGTTCGAGCTCACCGCCGTTTCCAAATCGAATGCTGTCTTCGACCCGGAAAAGCTCGCCTGGATGAACAGCGAGTACCTCCGACATCTGCGCGCGGAGAGCCTTCTGGCGCGGGTTGAACAGGAATTGAGGGTTGCCGGGCTTTGGCAGGATGCCTTCAGCAAGGAGGAAAAGCAGCGCTTCGAAGTTTCCGCCCGTCTGCTCCAAACTCGCGCGCGCAGCATTAAAGATTTTTCGCGTTCCGGTCGCGCCTTTTTCAGTGAAGAGTTCGAATACGACCCCGAGGCGCAGAAGAAGTTTTGGAAGGATGCAAAATTACCCGAGTTGCTCGACGCACTCGGCGCCCGGCTGGCTCGTGCCCAACCCTTCGACCTCACCGAAACGGAAGCTTGCCTGCGTGCGTTGGCAGAGGAGAAAGGGGTCAAGGCAGGTCTACTGATTAATGCCACACGTGTGGCGCTCACGGGCCAAGCGGTGGCCCCGGGCCTGTTTGAAGTCATGGCCGCTCTGGGGCAAAGGCGCGTGGTGGAGCGCCTTCGCCGGGCAGCAGCTCATTTGCGCGGGGGAAGCAACCGACCGTCGTCCTGACACACGCCACGGCTTGTTGGAAAAACCTCTGTCAGTGTCATTCTCAGCAAGCTGCTAGGAAGGGCCGGCAGCGTCAATCTTCTTTCTCAGCGCCTGGTAGGTCTCGACCACGACGATGGCTGCGGCAAGCACCGCCCCCACCGTGGTGAGGACTTCCCTCGTATTTCTCAAGAATTTCAGGAACTTCCACATCGGTGCTAACCTCCGACACGTAACCACACTTTCTCAGGCAATTTCCCATTATACCGTTCCAGGCTGAATATTGTCGCCTCCACCCCCTCTGGCAACACCTCCAACAAGTTCTCACCAACGCGGCCTCATGGCTGCTTCCTGTCGCGTTCTTCCGCGATGATTTTTTGCGCCAACTCCTTACACTTCTCGCAGCGCGCATGGCTGAGGAGGCAGTATGCAATGCTCGTGTTGCAGCCGCACGGGCAGGGCTCCATGTTGAGTCGCAGGAGCACATGGTTCCGACGCACTTTGCTGAGGGAATCAAGTTCCAAGCCGGGCAGTTCCGTGAAATTCGTGGGCGTGAATTCGCCCTCCAGTTGAGGGCAAGCGGCGTTTGGAGGGCGCAGTGGGGCGGGCTTGACGTTCGGCCGGTTCGGCCTCAGCGCCCAAACAAACGCGGCCAGCACCGCCATCGCGACAAAAAGATAAACCACCGCCCCACGCGACGAGACCGGCGGGCTGGCCGGCCCTGGCTCATTCGGGCTCGTTTTGTCTGGCAGCATTCTACTGCGAGGCCCTTGCGGGCGCCCCACGGCGCACCACTTTGAAGGAGAATAATAGCGGCACGCTCGCCGGCGGCAGGCAGGCGTGATCGTTGCAGGCCTGATACACGAGCTGCCCCTTGACCTCGTAATTCCCGGGCGGCGTTTTGCGCTCAACTTGCAGCGCCACGTCAACCCGGACCGTCCCTTCGTACACGGACAGGAGAGCATCCGAGAAGGCAAACTTCCTCGGCTCACCCTTCGGGTAAGTGATGTCCTGCACCGTCACTTGCGGGTTCGGCTCCAGTTTGACTTCCGTGGGAATCAGATATTCGAGGCTAGGATGATGGTCATTGATGTGGTAGCCGGGGACGACCTCCACTACCACCGCCGCCCTGACGATGGAATTGGGACGCGCCACTGGCGACGCCATCGTGACCTTCGCCTTTACCACCTGCCCCGGCGTCTGTGCCCAAGCCACCGGTGCGGCCAGGCAAACGAAAATACAAGTGAAACAAAACGTTTTCATATTCAGCTTTGGCCTCTTCATCATTGTCCCTTTGAATTTGACATCCCGACAGGCCGTCACGAACGGGATCCTCGGGCTTCAGACTGCCGATTTCAGAACCTTCTCCATCTGCTCTTGCGCCATTTTCGAGCTGACTCTGCAAGCGCGGTCCACTTGGCGGCATTTCAGCACCGTCAAATTGCAACCGCACGGGCACTTCAGCTCGCCGAGCTGCTTCTTCAGAGTTTCCTTCTGCGTGGCGGTCAGCTTGGTCAGGTTCAGGCCGGGAATTTCCGAATCGATGGCGGCGGGATCGCCAAGTTCAACCTTGCTTGAAGTGCCCGCCGCCATGCCCGGCTTAAAGCCCATGTTCTCGGCGGTTGGACTCATAGCCAGCAATTGCTGAACCTCATCCTCGATCACTGAGGGACTTGTCGCGCCGGTGTGCTTGGCGTAAATGCGTCCGTCGCGGCCGATCAGGAACGTCGTCGGCAGCCCAAAGATTCCTCCGTAGAGCTCCGCTACACGTTGATTGCCGACCGCCACCGGATAGTTCATCTTGAATTCCTTGTAGAATTCCACTACGGAGCCAGGCTCATCATCGAGCGCGATGCCGATAACCGAAAAGCCCTGTTTTGCGTATTTGTCCTCCATTTCCACGAGCCCCGGAATCTCAAACCGGCACGGCTCGCACCAGGTAGCCCAGAAATCCAGCACCACCACCTTGCCCTTGTAGTCAGCCAGGTCCAGCTTTTTCCCGCCGATGTCCGTCAGTGAAATGCGGGGCGCATCTGGATGATCCCCGCCGCTCATGGCCTGCGTCCGCAGGGCGGGGGCAATCCAGTACCGGTTGACAAGATAGAGACCCGACACCAGGGTCACCGCCAGCACTGCACCGATCAGCACTTTGCCTCGGCTCGCGAACCGGCTCACCTTGCCGCCGGCTTCCGGTTGTCCGGTCTCCTCGCCGCCCGCAGCTCTTTCAGGTTCATTCAAATCCATATCATCTCCCTGGTAGGGCCGGGGCTTGCCCCGCCCTGTACCATACGGTGCAGGGCCCCGGCCAGGCCGCCCCGTCCCGCCATAGCGGGAGAGGGGCGGCCCTACAGTCGAATTGGAACACTACTCATCTCCCTTAATGCCGAGCCCTTTTCGGCGCCTGAGGCATGCTTGCAGCCTTGACCCTTGCCGATGGGGCCACGTCCTCACACACTTTCTTATCCCGGGGGTTCCCGCGCGCTACCCCCTCAGTGGTCTCGACACCCCATGCCCGCTGCCGCGCAGGTTTGTGGCGGAGGATTAGAGCCATCCACACTGCCGTCGCGAAGGCCAGAATCGCAATAAACTGCGATGTAGACAGGAGATGATGAAAGACGAACCCGCGGTCCTCATCGCCTCGCAGGAATTCGATGAAAAATCGAGCCACCGCATAAAGAGCAAGATAGAGCACGAAAATCTCGCCATCGCGGGATTTTCTCGAGTATCTCCACATAAGAATTGCAAAGATCGAAAGCGAGGTCAACGACATGATAGGCTGGGTGGGGTACAACGGAATTCCCAGCGGCACTCCAGTTACCTCGTGGCTGAGAGGGTCTCTGAAGACCACGCCCCAGGCGGAGGTGGTGGGCTTCCCGTAACAACATCCGGCGGCAAAACAACCGATACGGCCCACACCGAGTCCCAGGGCAATGGCCGGAGAGTAAATGTCCACGACCTTCCAGAACGGAAGATGATGAAGCCGAATATACCAAACCGCAAAAAGGACCCCAGCGATAAGGCCACCGTAAAAAACCCCGCCAGCCATAAAAGTGCTGCGACTGAAGATTTCTCCGGGATACTGCCGGTAGTAATGCCAATCGGAAAGCACCATCAGCACCTTCGCGCCGAGGAGCGACACGAGCAGCAACCAGGTGCTGAAGTCAAGCAACTGGCCCGAGTCCAATCCTTCCCGCCGTCCTAGCCGGAGGATAACGCAGATCGCGCCCAGAACACCAAGCACCATCAATGCCCCGTAAGTGGCGAAATGGAACGAACCCGCGCTGAACAGTATGGGGTGCAAATTCTCTCCAAAATAAGCCGTCAGCGGTCAGCCATCAGTCCTCAAAACCTATCGCTGAAAGCTGATTGCTGAAGGCTGACAGCTTTCTTACAGCGTGAAGCGGTTCAGAAACGAAAAGTATCTCGCAATCACTGTAAACTTGTTGGTCGCCATCAAGACGCCAAGAGCTATCAGGAGCATTCCTGAACCCACTTCGACCGTTTGTAGGTGTTTCCGGAAGCCTCCGTAGATCTTCAGGAACTGGCCCAAACCGACGCTGGTCAGAAGGAAGGGAATCGCCAGGCCCGCCGAATAAACGGCCAGCAGGAACATCCCCTGGAACACCGTGTGCCGCTGCGCGGCCAGCGCCAGGATGGCGGTTAGAATGGGACCAATGCACGGCGTCCAGCCGAATGCGAACGCAAACCCCAGCAGAAAAGCGCCCACAAGTCCGCGGCGCGGCGCGCCTGTTTCAACCCGGACCTGGCGATAAAGCAGCGGAATCTTCACCAAACCGGTTAGGTGCAATCCGAACACGATAACGACAATGCCTGCGACAAGGTTGAAGGTGGCTCGCTGCGCCAGCAGGAACTTCCCCACCGCCGTCGCCGAAGCGCCGAGGGTCACAAACACGAGGGAGAAACCCACCACAAAGGAGACGGAATTGCGCAAAATACGTCCCATCAGCGCCGGGCTGGTCCCGAATTTCAATTCCTCAATCGTTGCCCCGGATAACATTGAAATATAGCCCGGCACAAGTGGGAGCACGCAAGGTGAGAGAAAAGACACCACCCCTGCCACAAACGCAATCGGGATGCTCAATTCATGGCCCATGGTTTCAGCCCACAATATTATCCAGCCCCAACTTAATGGATGCGCGCGGGCTGGCCTTCGTCACCGCAAACTGGAACTCGCATCCAGAGCGGGCGAGTTCGTCGCTTGCCGGCGTCCTCTGCTCAAGTGTATCATGACGACTGCCCCTCGAGTCAGCATTAGGGAATCCGAATTTCCCGGGAGACCAACATTCTTGCTACGCGCCATCATCTTCGATTTTGACGGCATCCTCGTTGACAGCGAACCGCTCATCATGAAGCTCTTCCAAGAGATGGCGGCTCGAGAGGGCTGGGCCCTCTCCGAAGAAGAATATTACCGGGATTATCTTGCTCTCGATGACCGCGCCATTATCGAGCGCCTCTACCGCACGCACGGGCGCTCCCTCAGCATCGCCCGGCGCGATGAACTCCTGGCATGGAAGGTGTACGCCTACGAGAAGATCATCCGCGACGGCCTGCCCCCCATCCCCGGCGCGGCGGAGTTTGTCCTTAGCGCCGCCCAGCACTTCCTGCTGGCCATCGCCAGCGGTAGCCTGCGCGCGGAGATCGAACATCTTCTGGAAAAGCTGGGTCTGCGCGAGAAATTCGCGGTTATGGCGACAGCAGACGACTGCAAGCGCTCGAAGCCTGACCCCGAGATATATCTCAAAGCTCTCACCCGCCTGCAAGAACTTCCCCAACTGCACGAACCACTGCTCGGCGCCGACGAATGCCTGGCCGTCGAGGACGCGCCCCTCGGCGTTGTGGCCGCGCAAGCCGCCGGCATGAAATGCCTGGCCCTTGCCCACAGTCGTCCTCAGGCCGAACTCCAGCACGCCGATTGGGTCGCGCACCAATTCGCAGATGTAGACTTGGAAATCATTCGTGCCGCGTTCGCCTGATGCGCCGCGCGCGCCTCCTCGTGGGCAATCAAAACTTGGTCCTCGCTTGGGACAGAAGAGCGCGCTGTAGCACTATTGGCCAACCTCATCGCGAGGCGCGAAGAAAAACAGATCCTTCGCTTCGCTCAGGATGACATGTCATTCTGAGCGGAGCGCAGCGTAGCGAAGAATCTGCTTTTGGTTGCGGCCAAGGGCCGCGCTGTAATGCTTTCTCCAGGACCATCACTTGCTCGGAATGCCGGGCCTGCTGCCTTATCGAGGAATTGGGGGCAGCCCGAAAACCCCGTCCGAAAATCCCTTGACAAAACGTCTCGTTGGAGGTAATTTTAAGGCGAACAAAAGGCGAATATGAACGGAGCTCCCTCAAACCCCGCCATCTTGGTTGGACCTGCCGGTTGGTCGTACACCGACTGGGAGGGAATCGTTTACCCCCGCCACAAGCCGCGCGGTTTCCACGAGGCCGCTTACCTGGCTCAATTCTTTGACACCATCGAGATCAACACTTCCTTTTATTCTCCCCCACGGGCGCAGGTCGTGAAAGCGTGGGCAGCAAGAATCGCCTTTAACCCCAACTTCAAGTTTACCGCCAAGCTCTGGAAGCGGTTCACGCACGAACGCAACGCCAACCTCCAGGACGAGAAGCTGTTCAAGCAGGGATTGGCTCCACTCGTGACCGAGGGACGGCTTGGCGCGTTGCTGTTGCAGTTTCCCTGGTCGTTCAGGAACACACCCGAAAACCATGAGTACTTGAGCGGACTCATCATGCAGTTCATGGAATACCCGCTGGTGCTCGAAGTGCGGCACAATTCATGGAACAAGCCGGAGGTCTTTGAATGGCTCGCCGGGCTGCGCGTGGGCTTCTGCAATATCGACCAGCCGGTGATCGGGCAGTCGATTGCTCCCAGCGCGCACGCTACGGCCCCGGTGGGATACGTCCGCCTGCACGGGCGCAACTACGAGCACTGGTTCACTTCCAACGAGCACCCGGAGGAACGTTACAACTACCTCTACAGCCAAGCTGAGCTGGAACCTTGGGCGGCGCGCATTCAGAATATTGCCCAGCGCACTGAAGTCACCTTCGTCATCACCAACAACCATTTTCAGGGCAAAGCCATCGCCAACGCGCTGCAGTTAGTCAGTCTGCTCAGGAACCAGCCTGTGCGCGTTCCCGAAACCTTGCAGGAGTTTTACCCGGAATTGGAAAAGATTGCCGGCCCAGAAACATCAGCCGCCGTACCTAGGCAGTCCGACCTTCTTTTTGCGACGCGCAGCACAGAAGAATAATTGACAGCTTTAAAGCCCCACTGATGGCATAATACAGGTTCATGCGTTTTGCTTTCTGATTTCTGCCTTCTGGCTTTCTTTCGAGGCTCCCGTCCCCGTCGTCTAGCCCGGCCTAGGACATCGCCCTTTCACGGCGGTAACGCGGGTTCAAATCCCGCCGGGGACGCCATTTACATCCAATAACTTACGAACAGATGCGCTGTTTCACGCAGGCACAAAAAGGAACAACTTCCACTGGGCTCGCGCCGGTTGCTGTTGTTGGAACGGCTAGCGCTTGCTGGAACTCCGGTCCCTTTTGAAAGAGACTAATGACAGCGCTCTGTGCCTGCCGTTTCGCTGCTGTCACAGCTTGCGTGTAGGTGTCCATCGTTACACGGCTTGAAGCGTGTCGAAGGAGTTCCTGCATGGCCTTTATGTCGGCCCCGACAGCCTTCAGGAGAGTACAATAGGTGTGTCGAAACGTGTGCCAGCCGATTCGCTTGTTGATTCCGACGCGCTGGGCGGCCGGAAGTATGTATTCGCGCATCAAGGTTTCGGCTCGGTAAGGTTTTCTGCCTTTCTTAATCCTACTCGCGAATACCCAGTCTTCTGGCTTACACCATTTGGCTTGTTGGCGCCAGGTTTGAAGTGCCTCTACCAAGGACGCGTCGAGAGGAAGAGGTTTTTGTGAAGCTTCAGTCTTGCAGGGACCGACCACTTGGTTGAAGATCGATCGAGTCACACTGAGTTGCTTGAGTTCGAAATCGACATCCTTCCATTTGAGCCCGAATAGCTCTCCCCTCCGCAGGCCTGTTCCCAGATCCAATAGCACGAGCGTCTGTTCCCTCCCTGTCAACGCGGCAAGAAGTCGCTGAACTTCGTTGACGCTGAGTACCTCTGGAATCGTTCGGCGCTTCGCACTTTGCCGGACCAGACTGATCGGGTTGCGATCGAAAAGTTCGTACCTTCTCGCATGATTGAAAAGGACGCTCATGAGATTACGAATCTTCGCGCAGCTAGCCCTCGAGAGCCCCAACTTCCGGAGCCAGCACTCTACCTCTATGGGCCGAATGCTCGACAGGGTATATGTTCCCCATCGAGGCACAATCCACTTTCGCAGATAGCCCTTGTACGTCTCCTTTGTTGAGTGCGTCATCCGTTCGTTTTCGGGAGCGAGTTCACGTTGCTTGTAATGCTCGACCAGTTGAGCGAGTGTCAGCAGTCTTGCTCTTAGCCGGTGAGCGTGAGAGTTGATTTCACGCCTTAGCGGAATAATTGCTTTAACGGCAACGGATTCGTCCTTGAACTGTTCAACTGTTCCAACCACCATGCGGCGGTGTATCCTCCGCCCATCCGACCCAGGCTCCCTCCATCGAAACTCCCAAACGTTTGGGCCCTGTCGGCGGGGGACCTGCATTAGACATCCGTTTTGCATTTGGCCTCCTCCTGACTGTCGAAGATGTGTCGGGGATTGACTATCAACCCCTCAAGTTGTTGCCTCGACAGTGTCAGTTAAATTACGGCAGGAAGGAAACCAAAGGCTTATAACGTCCCCGCCATCAGGCGCTTACGGTTCATTCGTTCTGTCATTTGATGGGATTGCGGAATGGGACGATGCCAGCGAGGGGCGTCACTTCCAGGGCTTGTCGCCGTCTTACGTAGGCACAAACATAGGCACAGTTCAGAAGTCGCGGAAGCTTCTCAAATTGAGGATCTTGGAACAAGCTATCGTTCTCCTGCGGCGATGGCTTTGGGAGTTGGTGGATAGCATGCTTTCAGACGGTGGCGGCTGTGTGGTGATCGGCAATCAGCAAGCAACTTCTACTGCAATGAGGCTGAGACACGCGTGATCCGCGATCAGCGGACTATGACCGAGAGCGCCACAAAACACCTGCACTATGGCCACCGCTGTCCGCCAGTCGCGAGCTAGTTTATCGAAAGATTGGAATCCGGGCGACAGTTTCCGACATGCCGACTTGAACGAAGCCGCCCGTGCGGCGGACGCTGCGCGTGCGTGCAAGTGGGCAGGGGTGTCTTGATCAGGTTATCTTCGGGTCATAAGGAGGTTCCCTATGACCCGTCAACGCAAAATGATGC
>JBEKVC010000003.1:0-53289 GCA_049514395.1 Terriglobia bacterium | reverse complement strand
ATGTCCTTACGCAAATCACCCCAACTTACGCCCCAGTTGCTCGCCGCCGCGCGCCAGAATGCCCAGCATTCCACCGGACCGCGCAGCGCCGCCGCCAAGCAGAACTCCAAGCTCAATGCCTTGAAGCACGGCGGACGCGTCAGCGACGAAAATCGCTGCCTAGCCATGCTGGCGCTGGGCGAAGACCCGGAAGAATTCGAAAACTTGAAGCAGGAACTCATGAGCGCTTTCGGTCCCGGCGACGCGCTCTGGGAGAAGCAGATCGACGACTTGACCTGGCTCTACTGCCGCCGCGAGAGGCTGGAGCGCGCGCAAGCAGGCTTGAAGCGGCGCGCCTTGCAGGGGATCGACGACTGGCAACACCGCCGCCAGCAGGAGATGGCCCGCGTCACCTTCGACGCTTCTCAGCACGAGATGCTTAATCTCAACTTATCGGAGTCTACAGATCGAGGCGTGGCGCTGAGAAGGATGCTTTCTTTTCTTGAACTCGTACGGGAGGAGGTGAAGCAGCGCACCTTCCGCACCCGCCAGTACGCCGTACTGGAATCTCTTTACGAAGGTGTGAGGGGGTGGCGCCAAGCGCTGATGTTCAGCCTGCTGCACCGTTTCAGTGACCCCATGTACCTCGATGCGCAACAAGCCGGCGAGGAAGAGCAGCAGTCCCTACGCGAAATAGGATTCCACTACGAGCCGCCGGGCGAGCCCGAGCATCAGGAACTTCTGCGTCTGCTGGAGGAGGAAATCGCCAGCGTCCGCGAAGAATTCGAATACGCGGAAAAGGCGAATGAGGAGAGAGCGGCGATAGAACGGGACGCCTGCCTTGCTCCAGAGGGGGAGACGTGGAAGATGATGCTGCGCCAGGAAGCCGCCCTGGACCACTCCATTGATCGCAAAGTGAGGATACTGCTGAGGCTGCGGAAAGATGCTGCCGACCGCCCGGTCGCCCCTGCCGGCCAGGATGATGGTGCGAGGATAGAGAACAACGAGGAGGTCCCCGACGGCGACATTTCGCCCGATAGCTCGCAGAGTGTGGGAACGGTGGAAGGCTTAAAAATGAACGACCGATGCGGGAATGTTATTGAAAACAAAGGACCGCTGTGGAAAACACGGGGAGAAGCGGAAATGTCTATGAAAACAAATGTACTTAGCCCATCTAGGACGGAATGTTATTGAAAAGAAAGGGTATTAGTGTCTGGTAGGTGGTAGGTCGTAGGCGGTAGGTGGGTGAAGAGCAGGGGCCAAGTTTCATGCGACAGGCAAGTGGCCCAGTACTCTAGCCGTATCTGATGATGGACGCTCTCCACCATAACGCGGACCCGCACCAATGGTGAACTTCATCGCGTGCCGCGAATGCTGTCATTCTGAGTCCGCCATTCTTATTAGCGGACGAACCCGCCGCGGCGGGTCGCTCTGGACTTTTCCGCCGAGAAACAGCGGGGCGATCCCGCTGTAGCGGGACCGCAGGGCGGGATCCCGCTCTGCGGGACAGACCCGAAAGCAGTCTCAGGTGCTGCATCATGGCTTCGCGGAGCGACGAGGGGCTTGAAAGAACGCAGCAATCGGGGTAAATGTGGAGAGGTCCTCGAAAGCCTGGATTCCGGGGTGATCACGATGGCGAGCTTCTGGCAGAATCTGCGTCATACCCTCCGCGTGCTGGGCAAGAATCCCGGCTTCACCGCCGTTGCGGTGCTCTCACTGGCGCTGGGAATCGGCGCCAATACCGCCATCTTCTCCCTGCTTGATGCTCTGCTCCTTCGTGACCTTCCGGTGTGGCAGCCCGAGCGCCTTGTGGAGCTTTCAGTAGTCCGCCGAGGCGACAAAATCATGTTCTCGTTTCCGATGTTTCGGGAGATCGAACGCGGGCAGAGGGTCTTTTCCGGCTTGATTGGCTGGAGTTTCGGCGAGATGGCCAATGTGGATATCAATGGCGTGCTCTCGCAGGCCGAGGCACGCTCGGTCACCGGGAATTACTATTCCGAACTGGGCGCGACTCCTCTGCTGGGAAGGTTAATCACGCCAGATGATGTGAGTCTTGGGCGGGCCGGAACGTCGCCGGTGGCCGTGCTCAGTTACGGTTTCTGGCAACGTCGCTTCGGTGGGGCTTCGGACGTTATCGGAAGAGGGATTGGAATCGAGGGACAGCCCTTCACCATCATTGGCGTGACGCGGAAGTGGTTTACGGGCATGACCACGGGCGAGGCGCCGGACGTGACGATCCCGATAAAGAGCACCGATGAACGGTCGCGGCTTTGGGTGTTCATCACCGGTCGGCTTAAGGACGGCGTCAGCGTTGCGCAAGCTCGGGCGCAACTCCAATCGTTCTGGCCTGAGGTGCTGCGAGCCACGGCTTCGACCGAGACTCCCGGACTACGGCGTCAACTATTCTTCTCGATGGGTTTGGATGTTGCGCCAGCCGCGACGGGCATTAACGCCGCGCTGCGGTCCCATTTTACGCGGCCGCTTTATGTGCTCGTGGGCATTGTTGGACTGATCCTGCTGGTCGCCTGCGTGAACCTGGCGAGCCTGATGCTGGCACGCGCCGCTGCGCGCAGCCACGAAATGAGCGTGCGCGTGGCCCTGGGAGCCAGCCGCCGGGCGCTCGCGCAGCAGGTCTTGACGGAGAGCCTGGTGCTGTCAATCTTCGGAGGGTTGCTGGGGCTTGCATTCGCGTTTTGGGGGAGCCGCCTGCTTGTGGCTCTCATGACGGAGGGCTACCTCACACCGGTCGTGCTTGACCTGAGCCCTGATTGGCGTGTGCTCTCTCTCACCGCGTCGGTGGCCATCCTGACTGGAGTTTTCTTTGGTCTGGCTCCCGCATGGCGTTGCTCGCACGAAGACCCGGCTTCCGTACTGCAGCAGACTGCGCGCAGCCTGGCTGGCTCAACGGGGAAGTTGGGCAAGGCGCTCATCGTCACACAGGTCGCCCTTTCTCTTGTCTTGCTGCTAGGCGCGGGCCTTTTGGTGCGAAGCTTCCAGAGGTTGTGCGCCGTCGATCCTGGCCTTCAGGAGAGCGTGCTCGAGGTGACCCTGTATCCCAGGCCGGGCGGTTACCAGGACCTGGACGTGAACAGCTATCACAGGCAACTCCTCGAGCGGATCTCCAGCCTGCCGGGCGTGGATTCGGTTGGCTTCTCGGATATTTCCGTCGGTGGCGGGCAAGGCTGGCAGGACACAGTTTCGACGATGTCAGCCGCCTCGAGGGCAGGCGTCGACCTGATGGCGATCGGCGCGATGGTCTCGCCGGGTTTTTTCCAAACGCTCGGAGTCAGCCTGGTTCGTGGCCGTGATTTTGACTGGACCGACGACGAGCCACACCCGCGTGTCGCCATCCTCAGCAACCGTCTTGCCGAGCGGCTTTTCCCGTCGGGCAATGCCCTGGGCCAGCGCATTCGCTTCGGCTTCATGCCCGAACTTCAGGATCTCGAAATCGTGGGCATAGCGCGCAATGCGCGGATTTTCGATCTCCGCAATGCGGCTGCCCCCGCTGTTTATCTTCCCTATCTTCAGCATCCGAAATTCTCGCAACAGGGCGATCTTTTTGTGCGGGCCAAACAGGCTCCTGAAGCACTAGCCAGGACGGTAGGACATCAGATCGAGTCGCTGGGGCGCGAATACCCCCTGCGCACCAAAACGGTTGGGCAAGAGATCAGCCAGGCGCTTGTGGAAGAGCGCGTCACCGCGCTGCTGGCCGGCTTTTTCGCGGCTTTGGCGCTCTTGCTGGCTTCGGTCGGCCTGTACGGGCTGATGTCCTATGCCGTTACCCGCCGCACCCGCGAAATCGGTGTTCGCATGACGCTCGGCGCGCAGCCGGCGACCCTTCTTTGGGCGGTATTGCGAGAAGCGCTGGCGCTTGCTCTGTTAGGGATAGCGCTCGGAATTCCTTGCGCGCTTGCAGCCAGCCGGCTCATCGCTAGCATGCTTTTTGGGCTTTCGTCGAACGACTTGCCTACAGTTGCCGCGGTCTCTCTGTTGCTCCTCAGCGTGGCTCTGTTTGCCGGCTACTTGCCGGCGCGGCGGGCCTCACGCATCAATCCCATGGTCGCGCTGCGCATGGAATCTGGGGAATAGGGAGTAGGGAACAGGGAACAGGGAATAGGGAATAGGGAACAGGGATTAGGGGCTGGGAAGGAACAGCGCGCAGCAGGCACATGACAGTACGCAACAAAAGCGGGGAAATGGTGGCGGAAAATGCTGAACTTCCTCTCCCCATTCCCTGTTCCCCACTCCCTATTCCCTATTCCCTATTCCCTGTTCCCTAGTTCTCCCCCGGTATCCCAGGCGAAAGGAAATCTGCTGGCTGGTGGCGCGAACCAAGCGGGCAATTTCGGGCAAGCGCGGCGGAGTCATGCGCGTAGCAGGTCCGGCCACGCTGAAGGCCGCAATAACCCGCCCGGTATGATCGAACACCGGCCCGGCCACGCAGCGCAGGCCTTCGACAGCCTCTTCCTGGTCCAGCGCGTAGCCTTGCTCGCGAATCTGCTCCAGTTCTTTCCTCAGGTTCGCCAGACTCGTGATGGTGTGCAGAGTAAAACGCGGAAAGCCTTGTGTGCGGGCGATCTGGATCAACAAGTCCTCGCTTTGATAGGCCAAGAGGATCTTACCGACGCCGGTACAATGCAAGGGCATCACCACACCGAGGCGCACGTCGAGGCCCACCGGTTGGGGGCTCCCGAACTTATCAATGGAAATAGCCTGAGTCTGCTGCAGAATTGCCAAGTGGACGGTCTCCTTGGTTTGTTGGTTCAGTTCCCGCAGGAGGGGTTGAGCCACCAAGCGGAAATCGAGGCGATCCAGAACCCGCAGGCCCATCCGTAGCACCTTGAAACTGAGTTGGTATCCGCCCGAATCAGGCGCTTCTTCGACAAAACCTTGGCGAACCAGGTTCACAAGCAAGCGGTGGACGGTGCTGATGTGAAGGTGCAGGCGGCGGCTCAATTGCGTGAGCGTATAGGCCGATTCCTCACCTTCCGCCAGAGCTTCCAAAATGTTCAGTGCCTTTACGAGCGACTTAACGGTGTAGGCGCCTTCTGCCGAGGCAGGTGGGGCTTGGGCATTTTTCATAGGGTGAGAATTATTGCAGGAACCAAGACAGTGTCAACAGGTTTGAGGGTCTAGGGGTAGGGACTGGGGCTAGGGGCTAGGGACTGGGGGCTGGGGACTCGGGAATGGGGAGAGGAATTTCAGCAATCTCCCACACCACTTCCCCGTTTTTGTTGCTCACTGTCTTCTGCTTACTGCCTGCTGCCTACTGCCTACTGCCTACTGTTCAGGGGGCGCTACGAAGAGCGGCGAGGGGATTTGCCAGCAGCCTGCTATAATGCACGACCATGACGCAAATATTTCAGGTATCGGAGTCCCACTTATGCTGGAAGCGCACAACAACCCAAAGCCGGATCATGCGCCCCGGCTGTTTTCAGCCGGCAATACCTTGCCCTTCATTTTGGTGACCGCGTTGTTCTTGCTTTGGGGCATTCCTAGCAATATGAACGACGTTTTGATCAAGCAGTTCATGAAGTCATTCGAGATGACACGTCTCAAGGCGGGTTTGATCCAATCAGCTTTCTACATGGGATACTTCCTTCTTTCCATGCCCGCGGCGCTGTTGATGCGAAAATATGGCTACAAAGCGGGCCTGGTGACGGGGCTTTTTCTTTACAGTACGGGCACCTGTCTGTTTTGGCCGGCCGCCCTCGTCCGGCAGTATGGCCTATTCCTGCTGGCCTTGTTCGTGATCGCCAGCGGCGCGGCGTTCCTGGAAACGGGGGCGAACTCTTTCATCGCACTGTTGGGTGATCCGAGGACCTCTGAACGACGGCTCAATCTCTCCCAGGCCTTCAACCCTCTGGGGGCCGTGACAGGCGTGCTTGTGGGAACGGTTTTCATCTTATCAGGGGTCGAGCTGGGACCTCAGCAGGTCAACGCCTTAAAGGCTGCCGGCAGGTACGACGCGTACTTGCAGACAGAAACAATGAGAGTCGTGACGCCCTACCTTGTTCTGGGCACGGTGGTCTTCATCTGGGCGTTGCTCATACTCAGAACCAGATTCCCCAAAATCGCGGAAGAAGCAGAACTCGCGGGCAGCCGTCAACACGGCAAGATCAAGGACTTGTTTCGCTACCCGCACTTTGTTCAAGGAGTGATCGCGCAGTTCTTCTATGTCGGGGCCCAGGTGGGAACCTGGAGTTACTACATTCAGTACATCCAGGACTACACGCGGCAACCGGAAAAGGCTGCAGGCTATCTTCTCACCGGTACTCTTGTGGCATTTGGCGTGGGGAGGTTTACCGCCACTTATCTGATGAAGTTTGTTCAGCCAAGCCGGCTGATGGGGATTTACGGGTGCATCAACGTGACACTGGTGGGTGTTGGGGTTCTGTTTCCGGGCTGGATTGGCGTCTGGGCGGTGTTCCTGACCAGCTTTTTCATGTCGCTGATGTTCCCGACCATATTTGCATTGGGCATTAAGGAGTTGGGCCCCAACACCAAGCTGGGCGGGTCCATGATCATCATGGCCATTATCGGCGGTGCGGTCGCCACACCCATCATGGGGCTGCTGTTTCAACTGACCCATAGCATGGCGGTGGCCATGCTCGTGCCTTTGGTCTGCTACACCTTCATCACGTACTACGCCTTCGTTGGCTCGAAGGTGCGGCTGCCTGAGATGGCGGAAGTGGCGGTTGGGTAGGGCCGAACGGCGTTCGGCCCCAGGGCGAGCGCCGCTCGCCCCTACACGGCGGCTGCCCTTATAATTGATAGAAGAGGTGAGAATTGCTTATGGAACCGAAGACGCTAGATGACCTCGCTATTATCATCGAACCCAAGAAAGATAACGTTGCCGTGGTAACGGCGGGTTTCATCGAGCCAGGAACCCAGCTTAAGTACGGGGACCAATTGCTGACAATGTCCGGGCGCGCCCTGCGCGGGCAGAGCTTCGCCATCAAGGATATTCCTGAAGGGAAGCCCTTTATCTCTCTTGGTGATCCCATCGGCTTGGCGTCCGTTTCACTCAAGCCCGGCGACCCGGTCGACGAAACCAACATCCAGCGACGGCTCCCACGTCTGGTGGTGCGGTATCGTGACAACTCGGAGCCCACCCGGCTTGACCCCGAGTTGGCGCGCCTGACGTTCGACGGCTACTTGCGCAACGACGGGAGTGTGGGAATCCGCAACCTGATTGGGGTAGTGACCTCCGGGATGTGCTCGTCCACTGAGGTGGGGGAAATCGCCCGACGCGCGATGCGAGAAATCTACACGCGCGAGAAGTTTCCCAACGTCGATGGCGTAGTCCCCATCGTGCACGAATCAGGCTGCGGCATGCCGGATGGGCGGGCGGTTCAGATGTTGAACCAGTGGCTCGCCAACACCCTGCGGCATCCCAACCTGGGCGCGGCTGTTTATATTGACCTCGGATGCGGGAAGACCTGCGTGGAATGCTCGGCCCCGGTCTTTCAAACCGCCGTCCCGGATTACAACCAGCGCGTCGTGAATATGACGATCCAGCATCTGGGCGGCAGTCGCAAGACGGTGGAGCGCGGGCTTGAAATCGTCGAGCAACAGCTTCACTACGCAAACCAGTTCAAACGCCAACCGGCGCCAATCTCAAAACTCATCGTCGGGACCGAATGCGGCGGGTCGGATCGCTGGTCGGGGGTGACTGCTAATCCTGCCGTGGGAGTCGCTGCCGACATGTTCGTGAAGGCTGGGGCAGCCGTCTTCCTTCCGGAAATCCCCGAACTCCAGGGCGCAGCGATGGTGGACCTGGCGCGCCGCGCCCGCACGCGCGCAGTGGGGAAAAAGTTGATGCAGGCTCTGAAACGCTATGAGGCCTATGTGAAGAATTTCGGCGAGGATTTTCGCGACAATCCTTCCCCCGGCAACATCAAAGGCGGACTCTACAATATCTATTTGAAGTCAAGCGGTGTGAAGGCCAAAGGGGGGACATCCGTCGTTGAAGACCTGATCGAGTACGGCGAGTGGTTGGGTGAGCGAAAAGGCCTGTACGTTCTCTATACGCCGGGATACGACCACCTCTGCACCCCTGCCCTTTTCCTGAGCGGCGCGCAGGTGACGCTGTTCACCACTGGCCGTGGAACCGGGATCGGTTGCGCTCTGGGACCGGTCATGAAGATTGGTTCCAATCCCCAGCTCGCCCGTAGCTACGAGGATTTGGATATCGATGCGGGAACCATCCTGGAGCGCAAGGAGACCATCGAAGAGGTGGGTCGCAAAATCTTCCAGGAAACCCTGGAGGTGGCTTCGGGGCGCAAGCTCACACGCGCTGAGGAGTCCGGCTTCCACCACGAGTTCAAGATCTGGGAACAACTCTGGCCGGCGCTGTAATAGTCGTCCCGCCGCGGCGGGTCAGTTGTCAGTAGTCAGTTGTCAGTTGTCAGCGGTTCAGGCTTGTCTTTCCTCGGTTGGTCGAAAGACTTGAGTGAGGATAACGCCGATTGAAACCAGCACCACACCCCCGAACACCAGCCCGTTCAAAAACTCGTGAAGGAAGAAGTGAGCGAAGAGCGTGGCCACCAAGGGAGTGAGGGAGGAAAAAGCGTACACGCGGGCCACTGCCATCAGGCGCAAAGCCGTAAACAGGCAGTAGATGGCAAGAATGCCGGAAAGGACCCCGCTGGCAAGCAGGGCCAAAAGTGAATGCCAGTTTGTATCGAGCAGCGCCGGCCCGCGGCCCAAAGCGATCAATCCCACCAATCCAACCAAGACGCTAGTGGTAAACTGCAGGAAGATCGCGGTCGATTGGTGGGCGCCTCGAAGCTGACCGTCACGCCATAAGACTCCGGAAACCCCGTAGGTAAGAGCTGTGCAGAAAGCGAGGGGGATCGCCCAATACCAAAGCGGCGATGTGGGATGCCCCCGGGATTGCCCCCACGAAAGCGTGACCAATCCCACAAAAATTAAGAACACGCCAACGACAGCATAGCGAGGAATCCGTTCACCGAGGAAAAACCAGGCAACAAGCGTTCCCCAGATGACGTAGGTTTCCTGCACTGGAATCGTTACGGTGACACCGCCAACACGGATGGCGAAGTAATAGAGAAACAGTCCCAACGTCGAGACAATGCCCGCGCAAAGGAAAGAAAGAACCGCACGGCGTCCTATGTATCGGGAAGAAGCGGGGCGCAGTTGGTCCAAGGTGTGATGCTTCCAAACCAGAAAGACGCCTAGAAGCAAACTGGGCAGGCCCCGGAGAAAGGGCCCGATCAGGGGGTCGGCGTGTATGACGCCAAGGCGGTCGAAAATGTTGGCCGAGGCATAGCCCAGCACCGAGCCTGCGGCCCACGGCTCACCGCGGCGACGGGAATCCTCATGTAGCGTATCAGCCATTCCGTTCGTCGAATAGCACTGGAATCTGAAATGAAACGACCGATGATTATAAGGGCATATGAGGCTCTGTCAAACGTCTTTACATGTGGACATTAGGTCTCTTGAGGAAATAGCCGCTGCGGTGCTAAGATTGTCTCCGTAAGTCCCCGACCTTCGGGGCAGGGTGAGGGAAGGACTTGAATGCGCGCCTTTCCAATTCCCAATCGGCGGTAAAGCCCGCGAGGGGTGGTCCGAAGCGCTCGAGCCAGCGCATGGGAGTCCGGGAAAGCGAACCGGCAAGCAAGAGGCTAGCCTAGGTAGCCGGTGCAATCAGCGGACAGAGCGTAGAAGGCCTGCAAGCCCCAGGATCCGGTGAAACTCCGGGGCCGACGGTACAGTCCGGATGGGAGAAGGTCAGGACGGAAGCCGGTCTGAGGAGCGGATGTGCGTTCACCTGGATGGGTGGATAACATTCAACTCCCGCTTTCTTAGACCTGCCCACTGTTCCCTCCCGTTTGCCCCGATCGAAAACTTGGATGTTGAAATTGTTGGACAGCGCAGCAAAGGCGCAACCAAACCGAGACTCTCTGTGCTCTCCGTGCCTCTCAAGCCTTAACACAGAGCGCACAGAGTTCGCAGAGAAGAGAGCGCTCTGGAGTGCGGCAGCTTGCTGCCGCTTTCGCTCAGGCCAGCTTGCTGGCCGTGCACAGGAGCGTGGTATTCGGAGCGGTGAAGGGCGAGCAAGCTCGCAGGAGGAAAGCGGCAGCAAGCTGCCGCACTCCAGAGCGCCTGCGGCCGCCCACGAAGAAGTCGACGATTTGCGCCACAGAGGACCGAGTCGCCGGATACTCGCCAGCCTCATGATGGCGGTTCTCCTATTCCTGGTCGCCACATTGGCTCACAACCTCTACGGACAAACATGGAACAGCCACTTGGAGGGAATTGTCCTTGACCCGAGCGGAGCGGCAGTCCCAGAGGCTGCGCTCGAGCTTCGCAATCCTGCCACGGGCCAAGTCCGGCAGACTCAGACGGACGCGAACGGCTTTTACAGCTTTCCTTTCTTACCCGTTGGAAACTACGAATTGGAAATTGCCAAGACGGGTTTTGTTTCCAAGGTGGTCCGCGGGTTGGCGCTTCGAGTTGGAGAAACAGCGCGTGTCGACATTCGGCTGGAAATCGCGCATCAACGAGTCGAAATCCAAGTTGACACTCGGCCGCCCCTTGTAGAAGCCGCTTCTCCTGCGATCGGGGATGAGATCGAGAATCGGCGCGTTAGCCTTCTTCCCTTGAACGGCCGCCAGTTCTCGCAACTCGCCTTGCTGGCTGCAGGTGCGGTTCCTCCCTATCCCAACAGTTCCACGCAGCAATTCAACACCGCAGCGCTGGGGTTGGGTTTCTCGGTGGATGGACAACGCTCCGAGCGGAACAACTTTTCACTCGATGGCGTCACGCTGATGGAACCCTTTGCCTACAGCCTCACGGTGAACCCTTCCGTCGATGCCATCCGGGAGTTCCGGGTTGTGGAGAACTCTTACGGGACCGACCAGGGCATTACTTCTGGCGCGCAGGTTGACATTGCATCGCGCTCAGGCGCCAATCGCTTTTCAGGGACAGCGTACGAATTTCTTCGCAACAGCGCTGTGGACGCCAAGAATTTCTTCGACGATCCAAACAGTCCCATCCCCCCTTATCGTCAGAACCAGTTCGGCGCCAGCTTGGGTGGGCCGATCCGCCGTAACCGCACGTTCTTTTTCACCAATTACGAGGGCTTGCGCATTCTCCAAAGCGTCACGAATACCACCTTGCTGCCTCCGGCCGCGATCCGCCAGGGAGATTTCAGCGGCATTAATCCCCAGACGGGCAACCCTTTTCCGCCGATTATTGACCCCACTACGGGCCAGCCTTTCCCGGGGAATACAATCCCGGCATCACGAATCGACCCCTTGTCCCGCGCCATTCTGGATCGGATTCCTTTGCCGAGCAATCCCAATGCGCCGCCCGACAAAAACAACGACATCAATGTGGGGCTGCATCGCGTGACCACGGACCAGTTTATCGCGCGAATAGACCATGAGCTGACGCCGAAACACCAACTCTTTGGGCGGTTTCTCCTGTTCAATGGACAGCAACTTATTCCTTTCGTCCCGGACTCGTTCGCGCAGAATCCCTCCGCCCCTCCGGGATTCGGTGATAACAAGGATGACACGGGAAGGAACCTCGCACTCGGGCTCACTTCCGTCTTTCGGCCCACACTCATCAACGATTTCCGGTTCGGCTACACTTACTATTTCGGGACTAAGGAAGCTCAGAACATTCGCAGCCATTTTCTGGAGTCGCTGGGAATCACTCGCGCTCCGGGGGCCACCAACGATGGCATCCCCGCCATTGACATTCCGGGCTACGCGGACATGGGCGATAGCGACATCTTCCAACCTCAAATCCGCAAGAACAACACTTTCCAGTTCACCGATAACGTGGCGTGGGTCAGTGGCCGGCACACCTGGAAATTCGGCGCGGACCTGCGGCGTTACCGCCTCTTCTATCTGGTGGAGGATTTTGGGCAGGGCCTCTTCTCTTTCAGCGATGGGACCGGGTCGGTTTCCGGCACTGCATTCTCGAATTTTCTTCTCGGCAGACCTTTCCTTTCTTATGCCCAGGCGGGCAACTCCGGCGGAAACGATCGTCTGGACTATTTCGGCGCTTACTTTTCCGACGAATTCCACGCCACCCGCCGCTTAACTCTCACTTACGGCCTGCGCGAGGAGTTCTACTCACCACCCACGAACGCTGACGGACGAGCCTCCATTCTCAATCCCAGCGACGCTACACAGTTCATTGTCCGAAACGACCGGGGACAGGCATCGGCATTAATTGCAAACCCGCTGATACAGAGCCTTCAGAGCCTCTATGGGCTTTCATTCATCACCTCTCAGCAAGCCGGGTTGCCGCCGTCCCTGATCCGTCCGGATTGGGCAGGATGGGCGCCACGCTTCGGCTTTGCCTATGACCTCACAAAGCGCCACACCACTTCTCTGCGCGGGGGATTTGGCGTCTTCAATTCTCTTGGTGAACTCGACTATGCTTCTGAGACGCGGCTCAGCGCACCGATCACGGAATTCCTCTTTGGACTCGACCCCTCATACGCACCAGCCCAGCTTAGTTATCAACTTGCATACACGCTTGGCAACCAGGAGCCAACGGCCGTCTCCTCCCCACCCAATCTCCGCAACGGCTACGTCTACGAATGGAGTTTGTCGCTCGACCATGAAATCGCACCCAATACTGTTCTTTCGGTGAGCTACGCCGGATCCGACGGGCACAAACTTCCCCGCCGGGGATTGCAGAACCAGGGCATCCCGAATCTGCCGGGCGAACAGAGAGGCTACCATCCGCAACTTGGCTCGAATCAGTTCATCCGGGACACGGATGTCAACTCGAACTACAACGCCTTGATCGTGCGCCTGGAACGGCGATTCTCCCACGGGATTTCCTTTGTGGGTGGCTACACCTTCGGCAAGTCAATTGATACGGCTTCGGGGCTCAACGGCACCAATCAGGCTCAGGACAACTATGATCTGAAGGCTGAGCGGGGCCTTTCGGATTTCGACATCCGGCAACGCTTCGTCCTCTCAGGCAACTGGGAACTTCCGTTCGGTCCCGGCCGTCAGTGGATGCGCGGAGGGACGGCAGCCCGGGTGTTCGGCCATTGGGACCTGTCGAACATCCTAACGCTTCAATCCGGGCAACCTCTCACCGCCATACTGGCTACCGCGCTCAGTGGCACCGACTCAAACGGCACTGACCGACCTGATTTGATCGCCAATCCCAACTTGCCGGCCGGTCAACGCACCCCCTCCCGGTGGTTCAATACGGAGGCATTCATGGCGCCGCCTATTTTCAATGACACTTACAGCATTCCGGGGAATGAAGGCCGCAACGTTATTACGGGCCCTGGACTGGCGGCATGGGATATGAGTCTTCAGCGCCAAGCGCGTTTGAGTGAACGGCTTAATCTGGTGTTTCGCTCAGACTTCTTCAATCTGACTAACCACCCTAACTTCGACCGGCCTGGCCTCATCTACAGGACTTCAAACTTTGGGAACATCAGTTCTGCGGAGAATTCCCGCCAGATTCAGTTCTCCTTGCGTTTGAACTGGTAGCTGACGAGAAGACCCAAACCCATAGACGTCCGCTCAACCATGCTTCCGCCGGGTACGCCGTCATCAAGTCACTGCTGCGCAGCGCTTGGCGGGTTCGCCTCCGGGGCCGCTGTGATCAAGACCAAAGCGAAATCAAAGTCCTTCGATTTCCCGCTTGTATTGGTTGCGTGAAGGCGCATTCGATGATCGTGGATGATGAAGGCGACTTTCTGGCCGAGGGCCAGAAGGTCGGCTTTCTTCTCTATCTTCTGTTGGATGTGGTACTCGGTCGAGCCTGAGCGCAGGACGTACTCGCGGCAGGACTGTTCGCCGGACTTCGTGAGATGCCCGCCGCAAGGGACCGAGTTCATGGTGACAATTGTCGCCGTCTGGATGGCTTCTTTGGCTTGTGCAGGAGCCGACAGGAGAGTTGCACCGACCACAACACTGAGAACGAACGCAGTTTTCATAGCTCAGCCTCCGCTTTGACCCCTTTCTGCTTCCATGCAGGTGACGCTCCGCGCCGGAGCCCACGACCAAATCAGGGTCTGCCAGCCTTGTATCACGCGTTCCGAGGCGTGTCAACCGGTCCCCTGCGGCGCACACCCGGCATGCATCTGCCTCCTGACCATCGGGAGTGAGCCGGGCTGGGTAATTTGGTAGCACGAATTGTGAAATCGTGTTATCCTTCGCATCTCCATCCATCGGGGTGGAAATTCATTAGTGCCCCCCTAACGCTTTCTGTCGAGGCAGGGCGTCGCCAATAGGAGTAAACGTCTCCGTGAGGATTCCCCGATGCTTTCATCATTGCCAAACCATCGCATCGTCATCCTTGCCCTCCCTAAAGCTTGTGTGCTTGATCGCCTTGGTGACGGCGAACCTCTTTGCCGCCGGCCCCGCCGCGGGAATCTCGGGCCTGGTCACTGACCCCCAGGGGGCTGCGGTAGCACACGTCCAAATCAAGGTCAACGCTCAGAAGAACTCGACTGTGTGCCAAACAACTTCCGACGCACAAGGATACTTTTATTGCCCCTCGATCGGCACGGGCGAGTTTAGCGTAACCGCCACGGCGCCGGCATTCAGTCCGGTTACGATGACCGTCCGAGTGGAAGCGGGGGCGCGGGTTGAGGCCGATTTGCAGTTTCGCCATCTGGTTTCGCAAAAGCAAGGGATCACGGTGGTGGCGACAGCCCCTCCGGTGCTGGCTCCCGATCCCTCCGAGCGCGTGGTGGTCCACGACGAAGTCCTGGACGCCAACCCCGGCCGCCCCGGCGCGCCCATTTCGATTCCCGGGTTGCCGATCGAGACGGCCTCGGGTGGAATCAAAGCGCCCCAGTATTTTGCGCCGGGCGTGGCCGGCGATCACGGCGAGCCCATCGGCCAGTTTGTGCAGGTCGGAAACTTCCTTTATCCGAACAATCTTCCCGCCAACGCTCATGGCAACGGCTACTGCGACCCCAATATCCTCATTCCCGCCACCCTAAGCGCTGTGCAAGCCGACGCCGGCGCGTTCAATGTGCGCGAGGGTGACCACTCCGTCGATCTGGCAGCTACTTACGAGGTCAGGCCGCGCCTCAACCGCTTTGCCCAAATCACCGGCGACTACCGGGACGTGGATTGGGTGACAGGATGGAGCCCCCACAACCCCGCCATCGATGAATTTGTGGCCCTGGAAGTCTCCCTCGGAAACGGCTACCTGGAGCGCCTGGAGCACCGGCATCAGTACAAACTGAATGGTTTACGCACGCTCCACCGCGGACGGCATGATATCTCCCTATACGGCATCGGCTATTACGGCTTTTCGCGCATTCCGGGGTTGATTCCCATGGACGTTCCCGTCCCTGGCGATACGGTTGACTACCGCCAGCTTGATCGGACGCATACCGCTCTCGCCGTCGCTTCCGATACCTGGCACTTGAGTAGATCGAGCCAGGTTCTGTTCAGCGGATTCTATCGTGATTACGACCTGACGTTGCAATCGAACTTCGGCGATGGGCTCATTCAGCAGCGCGAAAACCGCACGGTGGCAGGGGGCGAAGCCGCCTATCTTGTGAAGCTCGGCCACGGCCTCAATTTGATGCTGGGCGCTGACCTGCGGCGCGATGCGCCCCGCAATCTCGACTTGAAGCACCTGGACGATCAGGGCCTGTTCGAGGTGGTCACCAGCAACAACTTTACCTTCAGCTTCGCCGAGCCTTTCGTCTCCCTGGACGGAACCCTGGGACGCCACATCCGCTTTGATCTCGGTACGCGGCAAGAGGAAATCTCTATTCGAAATCAAGACTTGCTCACCCCTGGGAATTCCTTTGCCAAGCTGATTTCCACCAATATGCCCAAGGCGACCGTGACCTTCCTTCCGCCCGACGGCACGCCGCTCCCTTCCCTGTCTTTGAGTGGCGGCGAGGCCTTCCACACTGACGATCCCCGCATCAGCACTGACTCCGGTCTACCGGGGCCGCCCAACCTCGTCACCACGTCGAGGGCCTATGCGGCCACGCTCAAGAAGGATGTGGGCAACACCACCCTGCGTCTGGTTCTGGTGCGGGTCGCCAACTCAGAGGAAACCGCCAACATCGATCCCGACACAGGGCTCCAGCAGTATGTCGGGCCTTCGCTCAACCATGCCCTCACTGCTACTGCCAAACATTTTTTCACGGGTGGGTCGATTGAGGCTTCCTTTTCTCGCGCCGACGCGCGCGATCACATCACCGGCCAGCCCGTTCCTGAGGCTCCCCGGCTGATTTGGGACGTCGTAGGGCATTGCGACCGCTTGCCTCTCGGCCTGCGCGCGCGCGGCGAGTTCGAGTACGTGGGCCGCAAACCCCTCGGCGACGGCTTTGCCGGTGTCCCCGTTCGCGAAGTGCGCGGCGCCCTGCTGCGGCCTTTCGACGACGGGCGGACGAGCCTAGGGGTTAATTTCCTTCTGCCCAGCGGCTACTCAGGACAGACCCTTGAGACGCTCGCGTTACCCAGCGACGCCGAGCCTTTTGAGCGCATCGTCGGCGTTCCCACCAAGCCGTATGTCGCCCTGACGTTCACGTACTACTTTGGTTCGCCATAGGGCCATCGGGTGGTCCGGTGATCGGGCAATTTAGCGACAGCGTGATCGGGTGATTTGGTAATCAAGGCGGCCAATCGCCAACCGCGCGACCTCGCGTTCCTCCAGCTTGCGCCTTGATCGCAGCAAATTCACGCTCACGAAGAAGTAGCGGTCATAAAGGAACGGGCGCCGCAACCTGGACACGCGATCAATCTAGGCGCGATGCCGGGCGGAGGCAATAGTGAAGCGAACCGGCGAGCGCTGGTCGGCGAAAAGCCGCGGACCCACAAGACAGGTCCGCGCTACGGTTGCTCGATCGGATACGAGACGTAGGTGTCTACCGGCTCCGGAATGCGCAGCTTCGGACAATCGAAATGAAATCCTGGCGGGAGCACGCCCACCACCACGGTGGCTTTGACAAAGACACTAATGCCGCACCCGGTCCCTGTCGATAACCATGGTGTGGAAGTTTGTCCGACTCAAGCATCCAGGCTGCGTTTCGCGCTGCTGCGCGCGGGCGTGGCAGCGGTGTTGCTCGCTGTTCCAAGCATGGCGCTCGATCCGGGCAAGGCGATCACGCAGTACGTTCAAACGGTATGGACCACGGAAGCCGGTCTTCCTCAAAGCTCGGTCTACTCGATCGCTCAAACCCAGGATGGCTACATTTGGTTCGGCACGGAGCAGGGATTGGCGCGCTTTGATGGCGTGCGATTCACCGTGTTCGACCGTCGCAACAGCAAAGGCCTCGCAGCCAATTATATCCAGAGATTGCAAGCCAGCCCTGACGGGAGCCTGTGGATCGGCACGGACAGCGGGCTGACGCACCTTCAAGACGGTTCCTTTCACTCCCTCACCACGCGGGACGGCCTTTCGAATGACAACGTATGGGCTCTTGTCGAGAGCCGGGACGGCAGCTTGTGGATCGGAACGGACCAGGGCTTGAACCATCTTCGGAACGGTAAGATCCGAGTTTACGCAACCAAAGATGGACTGCCCGGCGACACCATCAGGGCGCTCCTCGAGGATCGCGCGGGCGTTCTGTGGATCGCGACCAGCGGCGGGCTGGCGCAATTCGATGGCAGCCGATTCACGACTTACACGACGCGAGACGGGCTTCCAAACAATTCCGTGACGACGCTGGCGGCCGCGCCTGACGGCGCAATCTGGGTCGGCACGTCTCATGGCGGGCTGGCACATTTGGATAACGGGAAGGTCTCCAACTGGTCGGCCGGACTCCCCAAGAATGACATCGTCTCACTGCTGGATGACGGCGATGGCAATCTCTGGATCGGGTTTGACCGGCACGGCATCGGGCGTCTCCGCCACCGAACGCTCGATCGGTACAGCTCACCGGAGGGCTTGCCTAGCGCGTATTGCACCAACGCTCTTTTCAAGGACCGTGAAGGAAACCTCTGGATCGGATCGTTCGATGCCGGCGTGGTGCAATTGAGAGACGGCAAGTTTACTAACTTTGGCAAGCGAGAAGGCCTCTCCACACACCTGGTGTGGGCCGTACTCGAAGCTCGCGATGGGACCATTTGGGTGGGAACTGACAGCGCGGGTCTGAACCACCTCAAGGATGGCAAGGTCGAGGTCTATACGGCCCGCGATGGGCTTCCGGCACGCCCCCTGGGCTCGCTGCTGGAAGGCCGTGACGGGAGCATTTGGATTGGATTCCATAACGGATTGCTCGGCCGGCTCAAGAATGGACGAGTCAACGTCGACCAGGACCCGCTCTCCAAGCACGCTGCGGTCGACTCCATGTTCGAAGATCGTAAGGGCGACCTCTGGGTCGGCATGCTGGGTTCCGGGCTAGCTCGATTCAAGAACGGCCGGTTCGAACACTACACCGCCTCTGGCCAGGTCAGATCCATAACCCAGGCGCCTGACGACGCGTTGTGGTTTGCGGCCGAAGAGAACACCGTGAGCCGGCTTCAGGGCAAACTCCTGACGGTCTACACGCGGAGGAATGGGCTGCTGAGCGACCATGTGATGTGCCTCTACGTTGATCGGCAGGGAGCCGAGTGGGTGGGCACCTTAGATGGCTTGAACCGCATCAAGGATGGCCGTGTCACTTCCTACTCAGTCGACCAGGGGTTGTTCGACAATACCGTGGGTTCGATCGTGGAAGATGATTCGGGATACCTATGGATGAGCTGCGACAACGGAATCTTCTGTGTGCGGAAACAGGAGCTGAACGATTACGCCGAGGGGCGTATTCGGTCAGTTCGCAGTGTCGCCTACGGCACAGTCGACGGCTTGAGGTCGAAGGAATGCACTTACGGCGCCACGGGCTCGGTGTGCAAAGGCAGGGATGGTCGGCTGTGGTTTACGACGATGGCGGGATTGGCCGTCATTGATCCCAACCACATCCTGAGGAACGAACTGGCGCCGCCCGCGTGGATTGAGAGCCTCTCGTTCGACAGGAAGATCGCACCTTTAGAGAACGGCATGCGTTTGGGTCCGGGATCCGGCAGCATGGAGATCCAGTTCACCGCTCCGAGCTTCGTGGCCCCGGCGCGTATGCAGTTCCGTTATCGTCTGGAGGGATTCGACCGGGAATGGGTGGACGCGGGCACGCGCCGGACGGCTTACTATACGAACCTGCCGCCCGGCCGCTATACGTTTCAGGTCCAGGCGGCCAACAGCGATGGCGTCTGGAACCGGACGGGCGCCTCGCTGGAGTTCGAGTTGCAGCCGCACTTTTATCAAAAGACTTGGTTCTACACTCTGTGCGGCTTGGCGTTGGCCCTGGGCGGATGGGTGTTCTATATGCTTCGCCTCCGGTTCCTGTCGCGGCGCAATCAGGAACTGGAAGAGAAGGTGACCGAGCGGACGAGAGAGCTCGGAGAGCGGACGGAGGAACTGGCGCGGCGCACCGCGGAATTGCAAGTCGTCAACCACCAGCTCCAAAAGGCCACCGAGGCCGCCGACGCCGCCAGCCGGGCGAAGGGCGAATTTCTGGCCAACATGAGTCATGAGATTCGCACTCCCATGAACGGCGTTCTGGGCATGACCGATCTGTTGCTGGACACTGAGCTCAACCCCGAACAGCGCGACTACGCGAGCCTGGTCAAGTCGTCTGCCGATTCGCTGCTCACCGTCATCGACGACATTCTGGACTTCTCCAAGATCGAGGCGGGCAAGCTCGAACTGGATCCAATCCAGTTCTGCTTGCGCGATAGCTTGGCCGTAACCCTCACACTCCTGGCTTTGCGAGGCTCCCAGAAAGGCCTGGAGTTGACCTGCGACATCCGCGCCGAGGTGCCGGAAGAAATCATCGCCGATGTCAGCCGCCTGCGGCAGGTGATCATCAACCTGATCGGGAACGCCATCAAGTTCACCGAGCGGGGTGAAGTGGGGCTCGAAGTCGGCGTCGATTCGCGCCCAGGCGACGAGATTCAACTCCATTTCAAGGTGCGTGACACGGGGATTGGCATTCCCAAGAAGAACCAGGCCGCCATCTTCGACGCTTTCTCACAGGCCGACGGCTCGACGGCGCGACGCTTCGGGGGCACAGGGCTGGGGCTGACGATCTCTTCCCATCTCGTCAGGATGATGGGAGGGCAGATCTGGGTGGAGAGCGAACCCGGCCAAGGGAGCTGCTTCCACTTCACGGTTCAAGCCCGGGCGGCGACGAGTACTTCTCCGGCCCGAACCATCGACGAGAGCGAACTGGTCGGCCAACGGGTGCTGGTGGTGGACGATAACGCCACGAATCGGCGCATCCTCGCAGACATGCTGCGGCGTTGGGGGATGGTGCCGGCGCTGGCCGCCAGCGGCTCAGAGGCCACGGCATTTCTGGGGCAGGTAGAGGCATCAGGCCGGCCGTTTGCCCTGCTTTTGATCGACGCCCACATGCCGGAAATGGATGGGTTCGAACTGGCCGAGCAGATCCAGAAACACCCGGGCATTTCGAGAGCCAGGATCATCATGCTGACTTCGGCGGGTCAGCGAGGAGACGCCGCCCGTTGCCGCGAGCTCGGTGTCGCGGCGTATCTCACCAAGCCCGTGGCGCAATCCCAATTGTTGGACTCCGTGCTCGAGGTGCTCGGCGCGAAAGCCCTGGAAGCCGAACCGGCCTTAATTACGCGCCACTCGCTCCGCGAAGGTCAACAAAAGCTGCGCATTCTGCTGGCCGAGGACAACGCCGTCAATCAAAGGCTGGCGGTGCGCCTGCTCGAGAAACGGGACCACGCGGTGACGGTCGTCAATGATGGGCGCGAGGCTTTGGCGGCCCTTGAGAAGGAGAACTTCGATGTTGTCCTCATGGACGTGCAGATGCCGCAACTGGACGGATTCGAAGCCACGGCGCTCATTCGCGAGAGGGAGAAAGCTACGGGCGGGCACCTGACCATCATCGCCATGACAGCTCATGCCATGAAGGGCGACCGCGAGCGGTGCCTGGCCGCCCAGATGGACGGCTACGTCCAGAAGCCCATCAAGGCGGAGGAACTGTTCAAGGAAATCCAGAGCGTCGCTGGTCCGCCGTCCGCGCCCGAAGGAAGGGCTGGATGACGCGGCTTGACGCACATGGGGTTAGAGGCGCCCCAAGTTCCCAGCGCGTAGCCACGGTGTCGACGCGGCCGACGGTCTGCCAACCTTAATGGCGGGCGACCAGGCCTGACCGTGGGCCCTTCTCATGCCCGATATCGCAGCGCCAACGCGTGCCAATCTCTTCACGGCTCCAGCCGAATTCCTCTTCCAGGATGCCAGTCGGGCAGCAGGTAGTGGTGCAGTTTGGTTTTCTTGCAGCGCGATCTACCTGTCCCGGCCTGCCATGGATGACCAAAGTTCCCCGCAGGGGAACAACATCATTAGTCCCGCAGTCGCGGGATGAAACCCACGGACAGGGACCCTACGCTTTTCTTGTTACCGATAAAGTTGTCATCCACCATGAAAACAGAGCCGCGCCAGCCCAGCCGCTGAAGCTGGTCGAGTTCCGCGCACACCTAACCCGGCGTCCCGAAGGAAACAGTTGTCGGGTATAATGACGAGTGGGGGCTTCACACTGCTGACAGAACAGTATGCGCATTAGATCGCTGGAGTGCTGAGTGGCTGGGATCGGGTATTGATCTTCGGCACGCCTGCCGAAGATCTGCTACCCCGAGGGGATGACCTGGAGGCCATTCTGATGGGCGCTGTGGACTACTTGGAGAAACCCCTTGCCCCTGTGGATTTGCTACGGTTCATCGGCGAGTAGCGAGATGATTGATCGGGTCACCGCGAAGCTTGGCCGCAAGCTTTACGAGGTGCCGGTGGGTTTCAAGTGCGCCGCATCCTGGAGGAAGCCCAGACGATTGTCAGCGATGCTTTGGCGGCGGCGCCGGAACCAAGGGAGAAATCATGAGCCAACAAACCCGCGTCAGCCACCCGATATACAGCCTTCTACCCACGGAAATCGAAGGGTTCGATTCCCTGGCGGAGCTGGCCCTGAATATGCGCTGGTCGTGGAATCATGCTACCGACGAAGTGTGGCGGCAGCTTGATCCCAAACTGTGGGAGATCACGCATAACCCCTGGGGCGTCCTGCAGACGGTCTCGCGCGACCAGATCGAGCGCGTGTTGGCCGATCCGGTTTTTCGCAAAAAAGTTGACGGCCTGGTCGAGACCAGGCGGCAAGCGCTGGCGGCGCCCGCGTGGTTTCAGCAGAATCATTCGCAGGCTTCCCTGACCTGCGCCGCTTATTTCAGCATGGAATTTATGTTGAGCGAAGCTTTGCCCATCTACTCGGGCGGGCTTGGCAATGTGGCCGGTGATCAACTCAAAGCCGCCAGCGATCTGGGTGTGCCGGTGGTCGGCGTGGGACTGCTCTACCAGCAGGGCTATTTTCGCCAGGCGATCGATAAAAACGGAGAGCAAGAGGCCCTCTTCCCGTATAACGACCCCGGACAGTTGCCGATCACGCCGTTGCGCCAAGCGAACGGCGAGTGGTTGCGGTTGGAGATCGCCTTGCCGGGATACTCGATCTGGCTGCGCGCCTGGCAGGTCCAGGTCGGCAGGGTGAAGCTTTACCTGCTGGACAGTAATGACGCGGCGAACTTCCCGGTTCATCGGGGGATTACCAGCGAACTGTATGGGGGCGGGCCGGAGCTGCGCCTCAAGCAGGAACTGCTCCTCGGGATTGGCGGATGGCGGCTGCTCCGCGCGCTCGGGGTCCGACCGGAGGTCTGTCACCTGAATGAAGGGCACGCGGCGTTCGCCGTTCTGGAACGTGCCCGCAACTTCATGGAAGAGACCGGGCAGCCCTTCGAAGTCGCGCTGGCCGTCACTCGAGCGGGGAACCTCTTCACCACCCACACGGCAGTGGCCGCCGGTTTTGACCGTTTCGCTCCGGCCCTCATCGAGCAATACCTTGGGGGGTATGCGGAAAAGAAGCTGGGCATTGCGTTTCACGATTTGCTGGCCCTGGGCCGCCAGAACCCAGACGACTCGTCGGAGAGTTTCAACATCGCCTATTTGGCAATCCGTGGGAGCGGGGCGGTCAACGGCGTGAGTCGCTTGCACGGGAAGGTGAGCCGGCGCCTCTTTCTGCCTCTGTTTCCGCGCTGGCCGGAGGACGAAATCCCGATTGGACACGTGACCAACGGAGTCCACATGCCCACCTGGGACTCGGCCCCGGCCGACGATCTTTGGATGGAAAGCTGTGGAAAGGACCGCTGGCTGGGGACGACGGAAACCCTGGAACAGGACATTCGCCGCGTCTCCGACGCCAGGCTCTGGCAATTTCGCACCGCCGCCAGCAAGTGTTTTGTGGAGTACGCTCGCGAACGATTGTCCCTGGACATGGCCATAGCAGGCGCGCCGCCCGAGGAGGTCGAAGCCGCGAAGCATCTCTTGGATCCCAACGCCCTAACGCTGGGCTTTGCACGCCGCTTTGCGACCTACAAGCGACCGAACTTACTGCTGTATGACTCTCAGCGACTGATTCGTCTCTTGACCGATCCGCAGCGCCCGGTTCAGCTCATCATGGCAGGCAAAGCCCATCCCGCAGACCAACCAGGGCAGGCCTTGATTCAGGAATGGATACATTTTATCCGGCAGCCCGAGACGCGCCCCCATGTGATCTTCCTCAGTGATTATGACATGCTGCTGGCCGAGCACCTGGTGCAGGGGGTGGATGTCTGGATCAACACGCCACGGCGGCCGTGGGAGGCCAGTGGAACGAGCGGCATGAAGGTGCTGGTTAATGGAGGCATCAATCTCTCGGAATTGGACGGCTGGTGGGCAGAGGCCTACACGCCGGAAGTGGGGTGGGCGTTGGGGGACGGCCGGGAACATGGCGACGATCCGGCTTGGGACGCTGCCGAAGCCGAAGCGCTCTACGACCTGCTCGAACGGGAAGTGATTCCCGAGTTTTATGCCCGCGACGGGCAGGGTATCCCCACGGCTTGGGTGGCGCGAATGCGGAAGAGTATGGCGAGCTTGACACCGCGCTTTTCCGCGGCCCGCGCGGTGCGCGAATACACCGAGCAACACTACCTCCCGGCTGCGGCAGCCTACCGTGAACGCACTGCCGATAAAGGCGCAGTGGGCAGGAGCATAGTCAATTGGGAACATACTCTGAAAGAGAAATGGGGCATGCTTCGCTTTGGCGACCTGAAGGTACAGACCAATGCGGCCCAGCACATCTTTGAGGCAGAGGTGTATCTCATTGACCTCGATCCGAACCTCGTGCGAGTCGAGCTGTGTGCCGATGGGATCAATGGCGGCAGTCCGATCCGACAGGAGATGGCGCGGGTTCGCCAACTGGCCGGCGCGTCGGGCGTCTACGTTTACAGCGCGGCGGTGTCTGCGGCCCGCCCGCCAGCGGACTATACAGCGCGAGTGATACCGCACTGCGACGGGGTTGCGATCCCACTGGAAGACGCACGAATCCTGTGGCAGCGATGATCCGATCGACGGAAGGAAAGACGATGAAGAAAGCGACTGCAATCACCTGCGTGTTTCTGGATATCGGTGGTGTCCTGCTCACCAACGGGTGGGATCATCATGCCCGCAAACGGGCGGCGACGAACTTCAAGCTGGACTTGGCCGAGATGGAGGATCGGCATCACCTGACCTTCGACACCTACGAGGAGGGAAAGCTCAGGCTGGAAGAATATTTAGCTCGGGTGGTCTTCTACCAAAAGCGACCGTTCACCCGGGCTCAGTTTCGGCGCTTCATGTTCGCGCAATCGAAACCTTACCCCAAGATGATCGAGCTGGCCGCTCAGCTCAAGCTCCGACATGGGCTGAAGATCGTCGTGGTCAGCAACGAAGGGCGCGAACTGAACGCGTATCGGATTCGCAAGTTCAAGCTGGACGGGTTTGTGGATGCTTTTATTTCCTCCTGCTTCGTCCACGTCCGCAAGCCCGACCCGGACATCTTTCGGCTGGCGCTGGACATCGCCCAGGCGCCAGCCCGGCAGGTCGTCTATATCGAAAACACCCCGATGTTCGTCCAAATTGCGGAAGGTTTGGGGGTTCGAAGCATTCTTCACACGGATTACAAGTCCACGTGCGCGAAACTGGCTTCGCTTGGATTAGAGAATGACGAAGCAGTCATCCATGAAACCACCTAACCCACGCATCCTGACGATCAATGGCCGCTCGTCGAGCATCAAGTTCGCCCTGTTCGAGGCCGGTGACTCGCTCCGGCGGAAGGTCAGCTACCGGTCCATGTCCTCACGCGTGCGTACGGCGCTTTCAGGGTGGTCGCCAGCATCCTCGACACCCTCCACGGCCTCGGCCTCGTATGCCTGATCCGTCTCGGCGAGTTCTTCGACGCTCTCCTCGTCAGCCTCAGCAATTTGCGAAAGCCCCTGGTCATCACCCGATTGCCCGGCGCTGTCAGAACCTCCTTGCTTCGAATCGCTTTCAAGTTCATCGATCGGAACGTCCTCATTCCGCAATTTACGTTTCGCCATGAATACCTCCCCGGAGCGCCACAACTGAGTGCCGAGGAGTGGCTACTGATTGGATGAATTTCACCAGCATTCGGATGGGGCGTCTTGGCCAAAACGCCTCACTTTAGTTGGGCGGGGTTCTTCAGCATCGCCCGATGAAACTGGGCATCACACTTTTCGTTTGCGAGATCGACCCTTCAGTGTTCTGACGCTTCGCAACAGGCGTTTCTCGTCCCTGCTTGCGGAGAGCTGTTTTGTTTTCGACACCAGCTTCTGAGACTCCTGAACGGTTTCCGCTTCCTTCGCATTCGCGAGCGCAGTGATCTCTCGTCTTTCACCTGTGTCTGACATATCTATATGGTCTCTCATTTCTGCCATGCAAGACGTTCAGTTTTGCACAGACCCACCACCCTCACATGTCCAGGTCATATGGCGCCGCCGAACCTTAGTGACTCGAGATGGAATATAACATGAACGGTCCCCTCCGGCCCGTGATTATTCCCACCCTTCCCAAACCTCACCGCGAGGAGGCTGGTCGCCGGCGACAAGGGCCTGCTGGCGATCGACCTGCCCCAAGCAAGAAGCGGTGGACGAGGTGGCCGACGCCACGGTGAGGTGTCTCTTGCGAGTCGTCCTTGCTGCCGTTCCGGGGATTGCGTTCTTGTCGGGCGGCCAATCTGCGGGGTGGCGCAGACATCGCTTTGAAGCTGTGAAATAACCCTTGGAAGAACAAAGGCATTTCTCGCAAAGGCGCAAAGTAGTGGAAGGCGCAAAGAAAGGAAAGAAGTTCTGCTTTGCGTGTCTTCGCGCCTTGGCGCCTTTGCGAGAGCATGTTTATTTTTTCACGGCTTCTTTTTGATATCTGCGGCATCGCAGGGGGGCCAATGTGGAACTTTACGGTGGCGAATTACGACATCCGATGCCTGGTGAACCGCGCAGAATGGAAAGGTTGGTTGCGGGGGCTGGATTTGAACCAGCGATCCCGCGCCTGCGGGATTATGAGCCCAACGAGCTGGGGGAGAATCGCGACGGATCGAGACCCGTCAGAGTCCAGAAGCCATCTCCGTGCTTTTGAGCCTTCAACTGCGCCTCGTGGCGCCTGGCCAGCGAGTAATTGTCACAACACTGGCTGTAAACCAGTTGCCAAGGAGCGTGCCGAGCGGTCCAGCCACGCCCGCCCTGGTTGTGCTGAGCGAGCCTCCTCTGAGGATTTTCGCTTAGGCCGATATAGAAACGCCGGGCACGGGGACTCCAGAGAACATAAACGTAATAGGCCTTACCAGAAACGCGGGACATGAAAGGTTGGTTGCGGGGGCTGGATTTGAACCAGCGACCTTTGGGTTATGAGCCCAACGAGCTACCAGACTGCTCCACCCCGCAAATACATCATATCGAAAGCCGGGTGATTTGACAATGGAGATTTCGCGGGAACAACGCTTCGGGTGCGCGGAAGCTTGGCATGTGCTAACATTTTGGTTTTTAGGATACGTCGGAATTTGCAGTGGAGCGTGTTGTGGGAAAGGCAGCGGACCCGGCCCCGAAGAACTTTGCGGTTAACCGCCAGGCGCCACATCTCTATCATTTGCTGGAGAGGTTCGAGAGCGGTGTTGAGCTGACGGGTACGGAAGTGAAGTCGGTTCGAGAGGGCAAGGTCAATCTGAAGGACAGTTACGCGATGGTCAAGAACCACGAGGTGTGGTTGATCGATTGCCACATCAGCCCTTATGCGGCGGGCAGCCGTTTTAACCATGACCCGCTGCGCGACCGGCGCCTGCTTTTGCACCGCCAGGAAATTGACAAGCTCACGGGGCGCACGCAGGAGAGGGGTTTCACGCTCATCCCCACGCGCGTTTACCTGAAGAGCAACATGATCAAATTCGAGATTGCGCTGGCCAAAGGCAAGAATGTTTACGACCACCGGGAGACTTCTCGACGGCGGACCATCGAAAGAGAAGTCCAACAGGACATCCGCGAACATCGCAGGCGCCACACTTAGGGCGGTATGTGGTAGGTGGTAGGTGGTAGGTGGTATGTGGGGGGCGGAGGATGCTTTTCCCCACCTACGACCTACCACATACCACCTACCTCTGAGGAGTCAATGCGCTGTGAAGATTGAATTCCGGCACGAGCCCCTGGCGCAACTCTCCAGTTCTGCTCTGGTGACTTTTTCTTTTGAAGGGTCGCCGGCATCCAGCGGGAGTGTGGAGCGGCTACCCTCCGAATCCCACAGCCTTTTGCACGAACTGCAATCCGCGGGTGAGCTTTCGGGCAAGGCTTACGAGTGTACGCTGATTCACCGCCCGTCGGGATTGGTAGCGGCGAAGCTCTTGGTGGTGGGGGCAGGGAAGAAGGAGAAGTTCAATAGCGCGCAGCGGCGTCGCCTTGCAGGCACAGCGGTGCGTTACCTGCGGAGCCGCGGGGTTCGCGACATGGCCTGGGTTGTGCACGGGTCGGAGGCGGAGTGCATTCAGGCCGTTGTGGAAGGCGCCTTACTTGCGGATTATGAAGCGGATCGGTACAAGACCGAGCGCACCGACCCACGTCGGATCGACCGGCTGGACCTGGCACTCTCCAGCCCACCCGGCGAGGAGGCGGAGGCCGCCCGGGAGCGAGGCCGGATTCTTGCCGAAGCCCAGAACTTTACACGTCATCTGGTCAACGAGCCTTCCAACCAAATGACGCCGACGCTCCTGGCCCAGCAGGCGAAGGAAATGGCGAAGCGTTTCGGCCTCGAGTGCCAAGTTCTCGGCCCGGATGAGATTCGGGCTTTGAAGATGGCAGCGTTTTGGGCGGTGGCGCAGGGCAGCGAAGAGCCACCGCAGCTCATCGTGGTGCGGTACGCGCCGCCGGACGCGCCCGAGACGCCGGTGATCGGCTTGGTGGGTAAGGGGATCACATTTGACACCGGCGGCATCTCCATCAAGCACAGCGAGAGCATGCACGAAATGAAGGCCGACATGGCGGGCGGGGCCACGATGCTCGGCGTTATGCAGGCCATAGCACAACTGAAGCCCAAGCTCCGTGTCACGGCTGTCGTCCCGGCGACGGAGAACATGCCCAGTGGCAAAGCTTACAAGCCCGGCGACGTCATCACCTCCATGTCCGGCAAGACCATCGAAATCCTCAATACGGATGCCGAAGGACGCCTGCTTCTTGCCGACGCACTCACCTACGCGAAGCAACTCGGCTGCACGGTGCTGATTGATGCTGCCACCCTTACCAGCGCCGTCACCATCGCTTTGGGGAATACCACCACGGGGGTTTTCGGCTGGAACAAAGAATGGGTCGAGCGCGTGCTGGCTGCGGCAGCCACGGCGGGGGAGAAAATGTGGGCGCTTCCGGTGGACGAAGATTACCGCGACCTCTACAAGAGTTCTATCGCGGACCTCGCAAACACGGGGGCAAGGTACGGTGGCGCCATTACGGGAGCGATGTTCGTGGGCGAGTTTGCCGGTGACACACCCTGGGTGCATCTGGATATCGCGGGGACCCGGTGGTCGAATGAGGAGAAGCCCTACGTGGCCAAGGGGCCAACCGGCCATGGGGTTCGAACCCTGGTGCAGTTGCTGACGGACATTTCAGAATAGGAAGCCATCGATGTCGCCGTCACTTGTCTCCCATGCTGTCATTCTGAGTTCTTCGCTGTCATTCTGAGCGAAGCGAAGAATCTCGCTCTGCCCGCTCAGGATAAACTGCGCGAAGAATCTCGCTCTGGACTTCTCTGCCGAGAAACAGCAGGGCGATCCCGCTGTAGCGGGACCGCAGGGCGGGATCAGCATGACAGACCCAGAAGTGGTCTCAGTCCGTCTGTGGTACGAAACGCGCTGCACCCCGCTTCTTTCATCATCCCGATCGACCTCACATCCGCTCGGGAATTTCAATCCCCATCAATTCCAAAGCCGAGGTCAGGGTCTGATTCACGAGATGAACCAGATACAAGAGAAACTGCTGTCGATCGGCATCGGGCTCACTCAGAATATGGAAGCGGTGATAGAAATTGTTGAACGCTTGTGCGAGTCGGAAGGCGTATTTGGCGAGTCCTGCGGGTTCCTGGCTGGCGATGGCCTGATCGACAATCATCTCCAATTGCGCCGTCAGGAGAGTCAGCTCCCAATAGGCCAGTCCATCGTCGCTGGAGAAGAATCTCCTGAGCACCTCAGTCCCGACGGCGCGGTCAAGGCTCTGGGGTTTGAAGTCCGCATGAGTTTCCTGGAACTTGTTGAAGATGTTCCTTGCCCGGACAACACTGTATTGCAGGTACGGCCCGGTCTCACCCTCGAAAGCGAGCGCTTCCTTGAAGTCGAAGGCAATGATGATGCGCCGCGAGAACTTGAGCAGGAAATAACGCAAAGCGGCAACGGCAATCATACAGGCATAGGTTTGCTGCTCCTCAATGTCCTTTGTCATTTGGCGGGAGCGGACTTCTTCCAACGCCTTGGCGATCAAAGTGTCGATTAAATCGTCCGCCTTCACCCCCAGTCCTTTCCGGCCTGAGACTTCCACATAGGGGCGTTGCCGGTCTTCCTGGCTCAGCTCCAATCCCAATTCCTCGGCGCAGCGCGGAGAAAGTCCCACCACTTCGTAAGCGAAGTGGTGCAGGTTGCTGGCTTGCTGGTGATAACCCAGAGCATGAAGCGCGGCGTTCACCAGGTTCTGGAGGTACGACTGGCGCGTGTCAATCACAGCATAGGCGCTCGAAGCGTGGCCGAAGCAGGGGGCCTCAGGCTCGCCCTGCAAGGTGGTCCGCCACACTGGATGGCCGTCAGGGTAGCGATAAAAGAGCGCGTAACCGAAATCTTTTCCCAGCAGCGCAAACTTCCAAAGGTGGTACGCGATGTCCTTGCCTACATAGGTGACAGTGCCATTTGACCTGACGATGATTTTGACGTCCTCTTCGCCAGCCTCTTCTTCGCTCTCCTCGGGAGTGGATTCCGCCAGGCTCATGACCCAGCAGCCGGCATTCTTGCCGGTATCTTCGTAGCGAATGGCGACGTTCTTCTTCAGCAGCTCGAAGGCGGACTTCCAAAAGTCCAGACGCAGAATCTCGCTCTCCTGCACCAGGAGATCGTATTGCACGTTGACACGCAACATCGTTTCCAGATGCTTGCGCACAATGGCGGTGGAGATAAGGTCGGCCATGCGGACCGGTTCCCCGTGGCCTTCTTCGATTTCTTTCAAGGCTTTTGAACGGAGGTTGAGCGCGTCTTGGTTTGCCTGGTAGAACTGAAAAACTCTGGCGTAGAGGTCCCAACACAAATAGTCGAATCGGACGTTAGGGTCCCGGACGAGTTGTTCGACGTCTCGGAGGCTCTTCTTTTCGAGGTAGATAAAGCCCACCACCACGTCAGCGACCTGCACCCCTGTATTGTCGATGTAGTTCTGCACTTCCACCTGGCTTCCTCGGAACTTGAGCAGGCGAACGAAGGTGTCGCCCAGAATCGAATTACGCAAGTGCCCGATGTGGGCAGCCTTGTTGGGGTTGATGCTGGTGTGCTCGACAACGACCTTGCCTGGGCGAGAGGGCAGGGAAGGCTGGCCTGAGGCCCGCAGGGCAAATAATCCGGCAGCGGCTTGCGCTCGGTCCAGATGGAAGTTCAAGTAACCTGCGCCGGCGGTGCTGACACGCTCCACCCCCTGCATGGGCAGAAAGCGGGCAGCGAGTGTCTGCGCGATTTTGCGGGGGGGCAGCCGTAAGGGTTTGGCCAGCTCGAAGCAGGCGGCCAGAGAGAGATCACCCATCTCGAAAGAGGGTGGGGAGTCGAGTGCAGGTAGTTCGACATCCAGGTTAAACACCTCGCGAACCAGGGTCACAAATCGCTGCTGAATCCTCTGCTGGATGTCCAGATACAAGAACGGCCTCCCAAGAAAAAGGGGCTAGGTACTAGGTGCTAGGGGCTGAAGAGAATTGAGTGATTGATTCATCGAGTCATTGAATCATTGCCGCCTATTGCCTTCTGTCTCCTTCCGCCATTCTTATTGGCGGATGACTCCTGACTTCTACTTTTTCGGCATTATGCCAAGCCTGCGATTATAGCAGACTGAGTCCGAATGAAGTTGTAGCGGCGATTTTAGGTAGTGGGGTCTTTTAGCTTGCTGTACATTGCGCACTACAATTTCGTCCGCGTTCATAGTACACTGAAAGTGATACCTGCAATGGCAGCAGGAGTGACAGACCACATCTGGAGCGCGGAAGAACTTTTGACTGCCACACCTTAGATAGGCACACTAGATAGGCACACTTGACTTTTCGGCTATACTAAAGTTTAATCCATACCCCGAATGAATCTCGCGAAGAAGACGGCGCCGCCTGACCGTGGCTTGCTGCATCTTAAAGGATGGGAATCCGTTCAGGAGAGGGACCGGACATGAGGGTAATGGTTAAGGCTGAATTCACGCTTTTCGGTGTGATGAAGCGGGAAGGCGATTGGTATATTGCTCATTGCCCCCCGCTTGACCTCACTACCCAGGGCAAAACGTTGGCGGCAGCCAAGAAGAATCTGATCGAGGCTTCCGAACTGTTTATTGTTAGCTGCCTCGAACGGGGAACGCTGGATCAAGCCCTGAAAGAGCTGGGATTTATACCCCTCAAGGCTAAACCTGAAAACATTGCAAATGCATTTCCGATTGCGATTCCCATTCCATTCGGCTTCGAAAAGAGCCTACCGTGCCGCGCCTGACTCCCCTAAGTTGGGAGAAGATCGTCTGTGTATTTGGAAAGCTCGGTTACCGCAAGGCCGGGCAAAAAGGAAGCCACGTCAAGCTTGAGAAGCCTGGAACTGCCCGTCCTTTAATCGTTCCTCGGTACAATGAAGTCGGAATCGACATCATTCACAATCTAATCCGAACCGCTGGGATCGACCGCGAGGCGTTCCTCACATTATTGGATCGCTGTTGACCCTTACCGCTGCTTTCAAGCTAAAAGACCCCACTACCCGATTTTACATCGCCAAATGGCGGCGTCCCGATAAGATCCGTACAGGTTCAGTCGCCTCCACATCAAACTGACCCACTACCGAGGCGGTCGTGCTTGGACGGCGTTCGGTAGTCTGTGTTAGCATAACCCGCGTATTCGAGAGCACTCGCAACGTCGGAACGCCTTATGTTTCACTGGACTCCTGGGAGGGGTTGGTTATGAAATCCGTCAAATTCTGCTTTTCCATGGTACTGCTTTTAGCTTTTTCGTTGTGTTCGGCAACGCCTGCTGGTTCGAGCGCAGAGAGTGGTTTTGAACTCGGAAACCTGGATAACAGCGTGGCAGCCTGCACGGACTTCTACCAGTACGCTGACGGCGGGTGGATGGCTAAGAACCCCATCCCCGCCGCTTATCCGAGTTGGGGGACTTTTGACCAGTTACGGGAGAGAAATCAAGAAGTCGTGCACCAGATTCTCGAATCTGCGGCGAAGGACGCCAGCGCGCCGCAGGGCAGCAACGAACAAAAGATCGGCGACTTCTACGGAAGTTGCATGGATGAAAAGGGCATCGAAGCGGCAGGTATTACCCCGCTTCAACCGGAGCTCGACCGGATCGAAAAGATCAGCGACAGGAAGGACCTTGAGAGCGCAGTTGCGCGACTGCAAGGTTATGGCGTCAGGGCTCTATTTGACGTGGACTCCACCCAGGATTTCAAGAACAGCAGCCGGGTGATTGGCGAAATCGATCAGGGCGGGCTTGGGCTGCCGGACCGGGACTATTACACGCGAGAGGATGAAAAATCCAAGCAAGTAAGGGCGGAATACGTCAAGCACGTTACCCGGATGTTTGAGCTGTTGGGCGACGAGGCCGCGCAGTCTGCCGCCGAGGCTAAGACGGCGATGAGCATCGAAACGCAGCTTGCCAAGGCCTCACAGACTAACGTCCAGCGGCGGGACCCCCAGGCGGTCTATCACCCGATGAGCACAGCGGCAATTGAGACGCTGGCCCCCGATTTCTCCTGGGACGATTATTTTGCCACGAACGCGTTGGGGGGGAAAGGTGATCTCAACGTTGCGGCGCCTGATTTCTTCAAAGAGATGGAAGAACTGCTCAAGTCCGTTCCCATCGCGGATTGGAAGACTTACTTGCGCTGGCATCTGATCAATTCTGCTGCTCCCGCTCTTTCTGCGAAGTTTGTGGACGAGGATTTCCACTTTAAGGGCGCCGTGCTGAGGGGCACGACAGAAAATCTGGAGCGCTGGAAGCGCTGCGTGCGCGCCACGGACAGGGCACTCGGCGAGGCGCTTGGCCAGGCGTATGTGCAGAAGACCTTTCCGCCGGAGGCCAAGGCCCGCGCGCTCCAGATGGTGCATAACCTCGAGTCGGCTCTGCGGGACGACATTTCTACGTTGAGCTGGATGGGCCCGGAAACCCGCAAGCAGGCATTGAGCAAACTTGAAGCCATCCGGAACAAGATCGGCTACCCCGATAAGTGGCGGGATTACTCGGCGCTGAAGATTGAACGCGGCCCTTATGTGGAGAATCTGTTTCGGGCCGACCGCTTCGAGTTCAACCGTGACTTAGCGAAGATTGGGAAGCCCGTTGACCGGGACGAATGGGGTATGACGCCACCCACGGTGAACGCTTACTACAACGAGCAGTTGAACGAGATCGTCTTCCCGGCAGGAATCCTCCAACCACCCTTCTTCAACCCCAAGGCTGACGATGCGATCAATTATGGAGGGATGGGAGTTGTGATCGGCCACGAAATGTCGCACGGCTTCGACGACCAAGGCCGGCAGTTTGATGCGCAGGGGAATTTGAAGGACTGGTGGTCCCCTGCCGATGCGAAGGATTTCAACAGCCGGGCAGGATGCGTGATTAGCCAGTTCGATGGCTACTACGTGGAAAAGAACCTGCACGAAAACGGGAAACTGGTGGTCGGCGAGAGCATTGGCGACTTGGGCGGATTGGCGATAGCTTACCGCGCCTTCGAAAAATCACTGGAAGGGAAGCCGCGCCCGGCAGATATTGACGGTTTCACGCCAGCGCAGCGTTTCTTCCTGGGCTACGCGCAGATTTGGGCTGATAACTTGCGGGCCGAGTACGCCCGCCTGAGGGTCAATACCGACCCGCACCCCGTGCCGCGCTTCCGGGTTAATGGGCCGCTCTCGAATATGCCGGCGTTTGCCCAGGCCTTCCATTGCAAGCCCGGCGAGGCCATGGTCAGGCCGGAGAACGAACGATGCCAGATTTGGTAAGATGCAGAGTCGTGTGGAGCCTATTGGGGGGCTTGCACTCGACGCTGATCCGCCAGTAGGGGCACGCCATGGCGTGCCCCTACTCAGAATGACGGCGCCTACGAATTTTTCGCAACCTCTTCAGCCCCGCCGAAACTGCGGATCCCGCCCTTTGCTCGTGCCGCCCTTCCAGACCCATGGTGGGTAGGGGCACGCCATGGCGTGCCCCTACTGCCCGGTGAAATCCACACGTACTTTAGCCCGTCAGTCCTGCGGCGGCCCACCAGCCCGAATTTCTCACCACGCTGGGACGCTCTGGAGGGGAGTGGCGGAAGAGCGGGGCCTCACGGGTTGCCGGAAAACGCACCAAGCGGAGGGCGAAGTTGCCCGTCGTCGACCCGGGTCGGCCGTTCCGGGGGACATCATGTCTCTTGACATGTGGAACGGCGTAGGCTAGAATAATAGGTGGGGTTATGTGGGAACGAGCACTCAGGGTTCAGGATTCGAGATTCAGGAGCCGGCATTCGAGATTCAACAGACGGGCAACAGAGGTCAAAAGTTAGACCTTGAGGGCCTACGGTACAAGCAAGGCAGCGAAGATCGTTGCTCTTTGTCGACACAATGTCACTCGGGCTGGAGAAGGAAAAAACATAGTAACCTCAAAAAATGAACGAGCGATGCGGGAATGTCATTGAAAACAAAGGACCGCTGTGGAAAACTGGCGCAGAAGCGGGAATGTTGCAGAAAACAAAGGTAGTTACACGTCGAAAGCGGGAATGTTGTTGAAAAGAAAGGGACTTGGTGCTGGGTGCTGGGTGCTGGGGGCTGGGGGCTGGGGGCTGGATCAACCTGCGCGGGACGACTGGAGTTAACCGAACGTGCTAGACACTGACAGGACGCTAAACGCTTTCCAGCATCCGCTGGGGACGGGAAGAGCTATGACCAGCAGGCAGAGCGCAAGGAGATGCATCAATTCAGAATTCAGAATTTACACTTCATACTTTAGACTTTCCTTCACCTGCTTGTCGTGTTTGACCCTCTTGGAACGGCTCTGTTAACATGAAGGATTAAACCCTTGGAGACATTCGCGTGAGAGTGGGTGTTCACACTTCGATTGCCGGGGGGCTGGAGAACGCGGCGCATCGCGCCAAGAAGATCGGTTGTGACACCTTTCAGATGTTCTCCGCCAACCCTCGTGGATGGAGAGCGCAGGACCTCACGCCTGAGGAGTGCGAGCGATTCCGTGAAGCTCGTGCCGCTTACGGCCTGTCGCCACTGGTGATTCATGACAACTACCTGATCAACCTGGCGTCGGTGGACTCCTTAATCAGGGAAAGATCGATTGCGGCTTTCCGCAAAGAGCTCGAGCGGGCGCTTGCACTGGGCGCGGATTATCTGGTTACACATCCCGGAAGCGCCAAAGACAGCACCGCGACGCAAGGAGTCAGAGCGTGCATTGATTCCGTGCGGCAAGCAGCGAAAGGCCTGAAGCTCGACGGGCTGCGGATTCTGATTGAAAACACGGCGGGGCAAGGCTCGGCGATCGGACGGACGTTTGAAGAGGTGGCGGAAATCGTGGCCGGGGTCGAAAAGGATTTGCCGATGGGCGTCTGCATCGACACGGCGCACTGTTTCGAAGCTGGCTACGCGGTCCACACTCAGGCCGGCCTTGCCCAGACGGTGAAAAGCCTTGACTCGACGGTGGGCCTCAGGAACCTGCGGGTGATTCACGCCAATGACTCGAAGACGGGCTTTGGCTCCCATGCCGACCGGCACGAGCACATTGGGAAAGGCCAGATCGGCAAAGAAGGTTTCCGCCGGATCGTTTGTCACCCCAAGCTCAGGGCGATTCCATTCATTTGTGAGACGCCGATTGACAGGCCCGGAGACGACAAGCGGAACCTCCGCATGATGAGGACGCTGGCGGGAATTAAAGCCATCAGCCCTCAGCGGTCGGCTATCAGCAAGCGCGGCGGGGCGGGGACATAGGCAAGAAATCAGAGCGAGATTCCTCGCTGCGCTCGGAATGACAGTGCCTGCGGCGGTACTCTCTAGACTTTATACTTTAGACCTTAGACTTTTGAACTCTCGACTTTCGACTCTAGACTCTAGACTGTTCTTATGGACTCCAATTACGATCCACAAAAAATCGAAGCAACATGGCAGAAGCGTTGGGAAGAGGCAAGACTCTTCGAGGCTGAGGTAGCCGTCGACCGAGAGAAGTATTACGTGCTCGAGATGCTGCCTTACCCCTCCGGCGACATCCACATGGGGCATGTGCGCAACTATTCCATTGGCGATGCGCTGGCCCGTTATATGTGGATGAAGGGCTACAACGTGCTCCATCCCATCGGGTGGGACGCCTTCGGACTGCCTGCCGAAAACGCTGCCATCCAGCAGCAGCGCCATCCCTCGGAATTTACCTTCAGCTATATCGACCGGATGCGGGGCCAATTGAAACGGTTGGGCGTAAGTTACGACTGGCGGCGTGAGATTGCCACCTGTCTGCCCGAGTATTACCGTTGGAACCAGTGGTTCTTCCTCAAGATGTATGAGCGAGGCCTGGCGTACCGCAAGAAGAGCCGGGTGAACTGGTGTCCGCAGTGCGAAACGGTGCTGGCGAACGAGCAAGTGGTGAACGGCTGTTGCTGGCGGCATGAGGACACGCCGGTGGTCGAGCGCGAGCTCGAGCAGTGGTTCTGGAAAATAACCGCGTACGCCGAGCAACTCCTCGAGGACATGAAAGAGCTGGTGCGCTGGCCCGAACGGGTGTTGGCCATGCAGCAGAACTGGATTGGCAAATCGCTGGGGACGGAAGTGGACTTCGCTGTTATTGAACTGGGAGCGCCTTTGCCCGTCTTTACCACGCGCGTGGACACGATTTTCGGCTGCACGGCAGTCTTCCTGGCCCCTGAGCATCCCCTGGTGGAGAAACTGGTCGCCGGCTCGAACTCGCCGGAGAAGCTGCGCCAGGAGGTGGAGCGGATTAAAGCCTCCGCCGTGCGTGCGCGCGTGGAAGTGAATCTGGAAAAGCTTGGGGTTGATACTGGATTCGGAGCGCGGAACCCCTTCAGCGGGGAGACAGTTCCCATCTGGATTGCCAACTTCGTCTTGATGGAGTACGGGACGGGGGCGGTCATGGCAGTGCCAGCCCACGACCAGCGGGATTTCGAGTTTTGCTCGACGTTCGGGCTGCCCATTCGCACGGTCATCGTTCCCCAAGATTCAAGTGGGCACGCGCTCGCATCCACGCCCAGAGAGGCTTATGTTGAGTACGGGAAACTGGTGAATTCAGGCGATTACAGCAACTTCTCTTCGACTCAGGCCATCCTGCGCATGACCCAGGACGCGGAGGAAAAGGGCTTTGGGAGACTTACCGTCCAGTACCGTCTGAAGGACTGGGGGATCTCGCGCCAGCGGTATTGGGGCACGCCCATTCCCGTAATTTATTGTGACCATTGTGGGGTCGTCCCTGTGGCGGAGGAAGACCTGCCGGTGGTGCTGCCGTCGAACGTCAAATTAACCGGCCAGGGCCGCTCGCCGCTCGCTAACGTTCCCGAGTTCGTCAACACCACGTGTCCCAAGTGCTCGGGAGGCGCGCGCCGCGAGACGGATACGATGGATACGTTCGTGGACTCCTCGTGGTACTTTTACCGTTACACCGCGCCCCGGATCTCCACGGCCCCGGTCGATAAAGAGGTGGTCAAATACTGGTTCCCGGTGGACCAGTACATCGGCGGAATCGAACATGCCATCCTGCACCTGATCTACATGCGCTTTTTCACCAAGGTGATGCGGGACATCGGCTTGGTGGAGTTCTCGGAGCCGGTGGCGCGCCTCTTCACTCAGGGCATGGTGATCAAAGACGGGGCGAAGATGTCCAAGTCGAAGGGCAACGTGGTGGACCCCACGGAAATGTGCGCCAAGTACGGCGCGGACACGGTGCGGCTCTATATGCTTTTCGCGGCCCCTCCGGAGAAGGACCTGGAGTGGAGCGACGCCGGAATTGAAGGCGCCGCGCGCTTCTTGGCGAAGGTCTACCGGCTGGTTTCAAAGCATGCGGACAATCTCCGGCCTGTGCAGGCGCTTTCCAATGACGGAGACCTACAGGGTCAATTTACGCCCCAGGAGCGGGGTGTACTGCGCAAGGCGCACCAGACTCTTCGGCACGTCACGGAAGACATGGAAGGCCGCTGGCATTTCAACACGGACGTGGCCCTGTGCATGGAATTGGTCAATGAGCTGGCTGAGCGGCAAGGAGCGGTGGAGGCGGGTAAGGTGCGCTCGGAAGTGCACAAGGCCGTTCTGGAACTTCTGGTTATGATGCTTTCGCTCTTTGCGCCGCACATTGCCGACGAGCTCTGGGAAGGGCTGGGTCACGCCCAGCCCCTGCTGCGCGTTCCCTGGCCGCCCTTTGACCGCGAACTTGCTGCCGAGGATGAACTGGAGATGCCCGTGCAGGTGAACGGAAAACTGCGGGCGCGAATTCGCGTCGCGGTCGGTGCCGGCGAGGAAGAGATTCTCGCCAGGGCGCAAGCGGAAGAAAAGGTGGTCCAGCACCTGACGGGTAAGGAAATTGTCAAAGTCGTGATAGTGCCACAAAAGCTGATCAATATTGTGGCCCGATAGAAGGCGTAGAGGCGGCTTTACGCCGCCACATGGCGAGGTAAACTCGCCGCTACTTTATTCAAATGGAACATCCCCGTCCGGTTGTCATTCTCGATTTCGGTTCGCAATATACGCAACTGATCGCGCGCCGCATCCGCGAGATGCAGGTCTATGCGCTCATCGTCCCCTGCCATATCCCTTTCGACGAGCTGCTCGGGATGAACCCGCAGGCCTTGGTGCTTTCCGGCGGCCCGTCGTCTGTCTACGACCCTGCCGCTCCTGTCTGTGACGAGCGGGTCTTGACGTTGAACATCCCGGTGCTCGGTGTTTGCTATGGGTTGCAGTGGATTTCCCGGAAGCTTGGCGGACGGGTGGAACCCGCCCGGCGCCGGGAATACGGGTTCGCCCAGCTCGAAATTTACCCATCCACGAAACTCCTGAAAGGCCTCGAGTCGCCGCTGCGGGTTTGGAACAGCCACGGCGACCATGTGGCGGAAGTTCCGCCCGGGTTCTCTATTACCGGAAGGACAGAGAACGCCATCTCGGTGATTGAGAACCCGACGGCGAGGATTTACGCGGTGGAGTTCCATCCGGAAGTCCGCCACACGGAGCACGGCGCGGAAATCCTGAAACGCTTTGTACAGGATGTCGCCGGAATTCAGCCGAACTGGTTTCCCAGGTCCTTCATCGAGGAGACCGTGGAGCGGGTCCGCAGGGAGGTAAATGGCGGGCAGGCGCTGTGCGCGCTTTCGGGGGGAGTGGATTCTGCCGTTGCCGCCACGCTGGTGGGACAGGCCATCGGCGACCGCCTGAGCTGCTTGTTCGTCGATAATGGCTTGCTTCGGAAGGGGGAGTTCGGACAGGTGGCAGCAATGCTTCGGGAGCAAGCCCACTTGAACGTCCGCACGGTGGATGCCTCATCCCGCTTCCTGACCCGGCTCAGGGGGGTTACGGACCCCGAGCAGAAGCGCAAAATCATCGGGGAGGAATTCATCCGCGTCTTTGAAGCCGAAGCTCGCCGGCTTGGCGATATACGGTTCCTCGTGCAGGGGACGCTCTACCCGGACGTGATCGAATCGGTTTCTGTCAAGGGTCCTGCCGCTACGATCAAAAGCCATCACAACGTGGGAGGATTGCCTCAGGACTTGAAGTTCCGGCTCATCGAACCGCTGCGGGGACTTTTCAAGGACGAAGTCCGTGCCGTGGGCCGGGAATTGGGCTTGGATGAACGGCTGGTGAACCGGCAGCCATTCCCCGGCCCAGGGTTGGCCGTGCGGATCGTAGGTGAGGTTACGGAAGAGCGATTGGAAATGGTCCGGAATGCTGACGCCATTGTGAGGGAAGAGGTGGAAGCAGCCGGGCTTGCCACGCGCTTGTGGCAGGCTTTCGCTGTTCTACTGCCTGTCTCGAGCGTGGGTGTAATGGGTGACGCGCGAACTTATGCCTCGACCATCGCCATTCGAGCTGTCGAGTCAGAAGACGGGATGACAGCCGACTGGGCGAAGCTTCCCCCGGCGCTTCTGCAAAGGCTGGCGACCAGAATTGTTAATGAAGTGAAGGGAATAAACCGCGTCGTCTTCGACATTACCTCAAAGCCGCCGGGAACGATCGAGTGGGAATAGACTACTCCCTGGCCGCCTTGATGGAAGCCAAAGACACCATACCTTTAAACGCTAAAGGGCGATGGCTATCGACTTGCCAGTTTCTGAGCCATATAGAGCAGGAGTTGCCGGTCCTTCTCATCAATCTTTGAGAGAAGCCGTTTTACCTTCTCAAAAAAGCGCACTTCCTTTTCCTGCTCGGCATCGAGAACCAACTCTTCCGTGGTTCGACGTTTGCTCAGGTTTGGCAGGACCGGTTCTCCGTCCCCTTCGTAGAAGAGGTGATAGAGGGGGATTTCCAGTGCTGCGGCAAGCCGCTCCAAGGTTTCGAGAGACGGCACCGTGTGACCGTTCTCCACTCTGGAGATATAGCAACGCAAGAGTCCGGTACGCTTTTCAATGTCGCCCTGGGATAGTGATCGATCTTCTCTTAATTTTTTAAGACGCGTTCCTATGACCATACTCCGATTTTTCCATAAAGTATTGACTCCGTCAATGGTTTCTATTGGCAGAGTGCAGATTGGCTTGGGCCGCTATCTGTAACCAATTGGCAACCTCCCTCGTCCCTGTTACTGAGGGAGGTCCAGACATGGAACTCGAATGGCAAGTTTGGAGTCTGAGACCACCTACGAAATCGAGTGCATTCGACGTGCTCAACAAGGGGATAGTGAAGCATTCGGCCCCCTCGTGGAAAGGCACCAGCAGCGTATCTTTTCCATCGTGTTTCATCTGGTCCGCCGCCGTGACGAAGTCGAAGACCTCGCCCAAGAGATATTTTTCAAGGCTTTTCGCGCCATTCGAAGTTACAACTTTCAGTCTTCCTTTGCCACGTGGTTGTCCCGAATTGCGGTGAACCATTGCTATGACTATTTGCGCAAAGTTCGCGCCTCTCGCATCAGCTACTACTCGGAGATGACTGAAGAAAGCGCGCGAGAACTGGAGCGCAAGGTGGAAAGCCCTCAGCCGCAAGGTTTGGATCACGGAGAGAAAGTAACCCTGAGGGATTTCGTCGACAGGCTGCTCGCTCGTGCGCCCGCGGATGACCGCGTCATTCTAACCCTAAAGGAGTTGGAGGACTTCTCCGTGGAGGAAATTGCAGACCTCTTGAATCTGAAGTCAAGCACCGTTAAAGTGCGCCTCCACCGTGCCAGGAAGAGGATGCTTGAAGACCTGGGGCGATGGCGGCAGGAGGGAAAATAGGCCATGGATTGCAAAGCGATTCGGGATCTTGTCAGTGACCTGAGGGGCGGCGAGTTGTCTGCGGAGGCGCGGGAGCACCTGAGCAAGTGCGCGGGGTGCGGGGGGTTTTTGCGTGAGGCACGTCTGGTGCATGCCGGCTTTTGCGCCTTAGCGGAGGAGGCGGCGCCGGAAGCCTCGTTGGGGTTTGCCTCCCGACTGGTTCGGCGACTGCAAGAATGGGAAGAGAAGGGGGCGCGGCGGGAGTTTTTCGAGACCGTAGGCCGGCGGTTCGTTTATGCCACGCTTGCCCTGACTCTGGCCTTGCTTCTTAGTTTGGTGCTGCCGACCTCGGGGCCGGTCCGGGGAGTTGCCGGCGCGGATTTTCTCGGCTTGCAGAGCAATAGTCAATCGTCGCAGCCCGACGTAATCGGCGGCGACGTCGGGGATTCACACGATTTGATTCCGGGAAGGCTGCCCGACTAAAGTCGGCTAAGGAGATCAATGAGCCGAAGAGCCTACCTCTATTTCGCGTTGACATTTCTACTAGGTGTGATCGTCGGGGGAACCTGCGTCTACTATTATGCATGGAGCACGGGTCGCTGGCATCGGCCGTTCAACAGACGAAGTTTGGTCAGCCGCCTCAAGGCCGAGCTCAACCTCTCCGACACGCAAGTCCCACAACTGGAACAGATTTTAGATGGTTCAACCAAGAAGTTTGAAAGCGCCCAGCAACAAGCGGATTCCGAGTTAAATGCGATCCGGCAGGAGACGCGCAACAGAATTCGGCAAATCCTGTCGCCGCAGCAAACCCAAGAATTCGATGAGCTCGTTCGCCGCTGGGATGAGAGGAGAAAGCGGCTCGTGCGCTGAAGTGGAGTCACGTTTGCGAAAGGCCGTGAGCTATTATTACGCTACCGGAATCACAGGGAAGTGCGAGGAAGAGCGACACCGCTCGGAATACAATATCCAGCCGCAGGGAACTCCCTATCTTGAGCGGAGATACTTCACCGCTCGGCGTTGATTCGCCCCTCATGGATTGCTCCCCGCCAATCTTGACTGACGCCGACTACTGACCAACGGACCTGCCGTGGCTGGACAACGCGTCTCTTGATCAAAACGGAACATCTTCGTCCGTAATTTCGGGTTCGGCAGGTGGCTCTGAGGCTGGCGGCTTTTCCACGGGGGGGCGCTCCGCTGAGGGCGCTGCTGCTGCGGCTGCCGCGGCACGATCGCTATCCGCCTTTGAGCCCAACATCTGCATCCTACCCGCCACGATGTCATAGGCGGTGCGCTTGTTTCCCGCCTGGTCTTCCCATTGCCGGCTTCGGATGCTTCCCTCAATGTAGACCAGCTTGCCTTTGGTGAGGTATTCCCCGCAGATCTCGGCCAGCTTGTTCCAGGCAACGATGTTGTGCCATTCGGTGCGCTTCTGCTGCTCGCCGCTACGGTCTTTGAAAACTTCATCCGTGGCCAGACTGAATTTGGCTACGGGTGCGCCACTGGGTGTGTATTTTACTTCCGGGTCCTTCCCGAGGCGGCCAATCAGGATCACTTTATTAACGGAGCCAGACATAGGAACCTCCCTCTAGCGGCCCGTGTTTAAGCTGTACGCACACGGGTTGTCTTGGCCAGGCAGCACAGAGAATGCGCAGGCTGGGAGTCAGTCGGAGCGTCGCCGCGCCACGGTATAGCCCAGCTTCTTAAGTCTTTGGCGGGCCAAATCGGCCTCGCGGGAGTTAGGATACTGCTCAATCAAGGAACGCAATTCCCGCAGCCCGGCAGTCTTTTCGCCGAGCTCGATCAGTGCAAATCCCTTCTTTAGCTGTGCTGCCGCGGCTTTGTTGCCCTGGGGATACCTTTCGATGCACTTGTCGTATTCCGTGATCGCGTTCTTGTAATTCTTCTGGATGTAATAACTGTCTGCGATATAGAACTGGGCGTTCGAAGCCCTGTCAGTCCCACCGTAGGAGCGGAGATAATCCTGAAACGCCTGAATAGCGAGGTCGTACTGCCCACCGTTGTAGAAACTCAAGCCTGAGTTGTATAGGCTATCCGGATCGGGAACATTTGCCTGGGGTTTCAATTCCCCGCCTGGCCCGGGAGCAGCAGCGCCTGGCGGTACACCCTGAGGTTGGCTGGGGGCGCTCAAAGTCTGGATGATGTTCTGAGTCTGCGTTAATTGCTCGCCGAGCTTGCCGATACGCGACTTGGCTTCATCGAGGCTTTCGCTGAGGGCCTGGATTTGAGTTGTCATGGAATCGAGGTGGGCGTTGGAAGTGGCCAGATTTTTTTGCATGGAGTCGTGCAGATCGTCCATGTTGACCTTCATTTTGTTGACGTTGTCGTTGGCCTGTTCGATCAGGGTCTTCAACACCGCGGTCTGGGTGTCGAGGGTCTTTTGCAGGGTTTGGACAGCCTGTTGCAGGGCGTCCAGTTCCTGCATCATCTGGTACATCTCTTTGCTGATGGCATAGCCGGGCCGCACCCCGGCAACCAGAAGGCTGATGATGAGCAGAGTCAGTAGGGCATGCTTTTTCAAAGGGCGTCACCCTCGCTGTTTAAATTAAACTCACGCCAGTGTACTCTCTCGCCGGCGTCTGGGTCAACTGGCAGGAATGGGCGCAAAGGCGGAAAAGGCCAGCGATGCCTTGTGTCGGGTCTGGTGGATGTAGGCACAGTTCCCCCTTTTCCTGCGCCGGCTACCCGAGTCAGTGAGACATGGGAACGTGCGAGGAGAAATAGGCCGGGAGTCCCAAGGGTTCCCGGCCGGGTCGTCTTACTTTGTCTCAGTACCGAAGTGGAAGTGAGCCCGACGATTCTTCTGCCAGCAATCCTCGTCGTGGTCAGTGCAAACCGGCCGATCCTTACCGTAAGAGATCGTGTTGATGCGGTCGGTGCTGACTCCCAGATTTACCAGGAAATCCTTGGCGGCGGTGGCGCGTCGGTCACCCAGACCGAGGTTGTACTCTTCGCTCCCACGTTCGTCGCATTGTCCTTCGATGGTGAACTTGATACCCGTGTGCGGCTTCAAGAAGTCAGCATCGGATGTCAAGGCCTGCTGCGCGTCAGGACGGACGTCGGACTTGTCGTAATCGAAGTAGGCATCCTTCACATTTTGTGTGAAAAGGTCCTCCTCGCTGACCTTAACTTCCGGTGGTGGCGGTGGCGGTGGTGGTGGCGGTGGAACCGTCACGGTAACCCTCGCGGTTGCGGTTTGGGTGCCACCTGGACCGGTGCCTGTCAATGTGTAGGTAGTGGAGTCCTGTGGGGTAACTGTGGTTGACCCCTGCGCTTGAACTTTTCCCACGCCAGGATCGAGGTTCAGGTCAGTGGCGTTTTGAGAAGTCCAACTGAGCGTGACGGACTGGCCTTTTTCAACCGTGCCAGGCTCGGCCGTCAGGTTAACGGTTGGCGCCGGCGGTGGGGGCGGTGGTGGCGGAGGTGGTGCGGCCACCTGCTTCTTGTGGCACGCGCCCGCCAGAAGAACAACTCCCAATAAACCGACGAGAAGCGCAAGACTGCGTTTCTGCTGTGGCATGCTAAATCCTCCTTGGTCGCTCAAAAGAATTCTCCTGCTCCTGTGGACGAATCGAACTACCCGGATTACCCCTCTGGCGGCCGGGCCCGACGCAAGCGGCCTGCCCCGCCTCAGGCGGGATAATAACTTTATAGAGCTTAGATACTAACATCAACTCAAAAAAAAACACAACCGGTTAATTACAAAAAGGCCCTGTCATGACCATTTTGCTTGGTTGCCGATCTCTTCCCGGAATCAACAGAGTTGAGGCGATTATGCCCACGAAAATGACACCTTCTCTTACTCTCCGAAAAACTAGTTCGACCAGTTGGGGTTCCAGTTCTGCCCTTCCTCGGTCAGTGGCTTGGGGTTGCTGCCATTGGCGAGCATCGTCCAGACTTGGCGGGTGCCGGAGCGGGTGGACTCGAAGGCCAGGTGGCGCCCGTCGGGCGACCAGGTAGGATGCTCGTTGCGTCCCGCGTCGTGAGTCAACTGGATGATTCTTCCCGTGGCGATTTCCATAACGTAGATGTCGTAGGTCCCGGTTTCAGAGAGCCTCCAATGAAAAGCGAGAAACAAACCGTTGGGAGACCAGGAGGGGCCGCTGGCATCGCCGCCCCCTCCCGCGGTGGTGGCTTTTCGCAGGTTAGTACCGTCCCCCGACATGATGTAAATCTGGGGCATGCCGCTGCGGTCAGAAACAAAGGCCATTTCACTGCCCGTCTTGGGATTCCACGCCGGAGAAATATCCACCCCCGGAGAAAATGTGAGCCGCTGGAGGTTGAAGCCATTGACGTCGGAGACGTAAATCTCTGGGTCGCCACTCATACTGGAACAAAAGGCTATCTTTTTTCCGTCGGGTGACCAGGCCGGTGTGGTGTTCAACCCCTTGTAACTGGGGAAGGGGACGCGCTGGTTGGTCTCCAGTGAGAATATGTAAATCTCCGGGTTTCCGGAGGCGTAGCTCGTGAAGGCAAGTTTGGCATTGTCCGGGGCCCAGCGCGGGGTCGTCGAAAGGGAGCCGTAACTCGTAATGGGGTGCTGGTTAGAACCGTCGTAATCCATTACCCAGATCTCGGCGTGCCCGGTGCGGCGGCTCACAAACGCAATTTTGGTGAGATAAATGCCGGGAACTCCACCTCCAAGGGTCTGAATAATCTCGTTGGCATACCGGTGCGCAGCCTCGCGGGTCGAGATCTCGTTCAAGGTTGCGACGTAGCGCTTGGCAATAATGCTGGGACTAGTAGGATTGCCAAGGTCAAACAAGCGCGCCGTAATGACCAAATTGGAATTAATGATTTCGGTCTTCCCGAAAGAAAGCATCTGGGCAGAGACCGGGGCCGAGCTCCACGCCTTGAAGTCCACCTCCTGGGGCTCACGGGGAGGCGTCAAAGGGTAGTAACTCTTGCTGACCAGGTCGAAGATGCCGGACTGGTCGAGGTCGTTCCACAAGGTCTGATTAAACTTCTGGGTGAGGTTGACGAGGTTCGGGTCCACTGAACTGGCAGGAAAGTCCGACACTGCCATCTTGATTTTGGGCGCGCCGAGGTTAATTCCAATGCTGAACCAGTCCTGACTCTGGCTGGTGTGGAAGGCCATCAAAAGCAACGGAAGCGTGGTCACCAGGAGTAGAATGTAAAGTCGGATTCGCCTGAAGAAGAAGTGCATGGGGTACATGAACTCCACAGAGAATTAGATGCGCGTCCGTTGCCGCACAGATGTCTCGCGGTGTGACATATTTCGTGCCGCATGACGAGAGCAAGTATATCAAGGCGTGTCGCAGTTCGCAATCCTGGCGGGATCATTCTGTGATGTATTCACCGCCCCTCGACGACGCGCCAGGCAGCCCCCGTCACCGGCGAAAATCAAAATAGAGATTCACCTTGACCCTGTTTCCCGGATAATCGGAAGGAAGCGCGGGCAGCGGGTTGGAAGCCAGAACGGCCCGCAGAGTAGAGCGGTCAACTTCCGGTAAACCGCTGGATTGCGTAATCTCAACATCGGTGATCGTGCCGTCACGCAAAATAGTAAACGTCATATCGAGGCGGGGCGCCCTCAGGATGCTTGGGCTGATCGTCGAGAGCAGCCAATTGCTGCTAATGCGGTTCCGGACGGAAGCGACGTACCACCCATAGCGTTCGCCAAAATCCCCGCCTTCCCCGAAGCTGAGACCACCTTCGCCGGCCCCACTGGCCATCTGGGTGTAGCTCATTGAAGGTTGGCCCCCCAGGCCATAGGGGACGGCATTCTCCGCATAGACTGGTTTTTCCTTTTGGATATGTGTATTGATGCGCTCAGCCTTCTCCGGCTTCACAGACTCTTTGAACTTGGGAATCTCGACAGCCTTGGGCGCCGGCTCGGCCTTCGGCTCAGGTTCCGTCTGGTGCAGTCCGGGGTTATCGCTGGCCAGGGTATTATGCGTGGTAAGCATGGGGGCGGGCAGCGGCACGCCGGGGAGGGATGCCACCGCCCCAATGCGCGTGGACCTGCCGCTTCCCCAGTTCTTTCCCCAACTGCCCCCAAAGGGCGAGGCCAAAGTCGTGTACCCGACCAAGAGCAGAAAAAGCAGAACGTGCATCGCGGCGGAGACGGCTAGCGTACCGCCCAGCCTTTCGCGCCGGGCGTGAACGATAATGGAGATGGCCTGAGCGTTCATCCCAACCCTGTTACTGATCCCACACCAGCTTGAGCCGTCAGCTATCAGCCTTCAGCTCTCAGCAAGAGTCACACGACCGTGGCATGTGCTTACCATGCAGAAGTCGAAAGTCAACACTCGTCACTGTCCCGATGTCAGCCGCCAGCTTCCAGCCTTTGGAAGTTCGGGACGAGGAAATTCCGAATTCTGAATTTGTGAATTCTGAATTTCCATCCCCCCACCTTCTCCCAGGCCCTGGCGCCTGGAACATGATTCCCGCTGTCCCCTGGCACCTGACACCTGGCACCTGACACCTGCTCATCTGCCTACTGCTGACTGCGCGTCTCCAGCGGCTCCGTCACTACGTTAAGGTTGGTCAGGTTGGCCTGCTTCAATGCGTCCACAACGGTCGCAAAAGCACCGAAGGGCACCTTCTGGTCGCAGCGGATGAATACCGGTGTCTGACCCGCGCCTTTCAAATGGTCCAGAACATAGGAGCCGAGCCTGTGAATATTCACCGGATCGTTGCCCACATAAACAGTCTGACGTTTGTCGATGGTCACCACCACTTTTTCATCCGAAATAGCCTTGACGGTGTGGGTCTTGGGCAGATCCACTTCAATCCCTGACTCGAGAATAGGCGCCGTCAGCATGAAAATAATGAGGAGCACCAGGACCACGTCCACGAAAGGCGTGATATTGATCTCGGCCAGCGAAGTATGCGTCCGACCTTTGAGTGTAGTAAATGCCATGGATTACCTCAGATTGTCCCTGGTCTCCCCACGGCGGGTCCGTCGTCAGTGGCAACAGGCCACGGACTACGGACAAGTGACAGCTCTTCCACGCCGCAGCCAGAGAGATGCTGTTGCTACTTAAAATACCGCTCCGTGAGATTGAGGAATTCGAGCGCGAAATCGTCCATCATGGAGCCAAATTCTTTGATGCGCTGAACGTACTGGTTGTACGCGATGACGGCCGGGATGGCGGCAAAGAGGCCGGCAGCCGTGGTGATCAGAGCTTCTGAAATTCCGGGTGCGACGCTACGGAGAGAAGCTGTGCCCGCCGTGCCCATTCCGTGAAACGCGTCGATGATTCCCCAGACCGTTCCGAAAAGTCCCACGAAGGGCGTGACGGACCCCGTGGTGGCGAGCCAAGTGAGCCACTGCTCCATCCGCGTGAGCTCGCTGGACGAGGCCATCTGCAAGGCCCTTTGCACCGCCTCCAGACTTCGGATGTGGGGCTTGCCAGGGTTCTCGTTGACTATTGCTTGGCTTTCGATCTCACGATATCCGGCCTGGAAGACCTCGGCCAGCGGGCTGAACTTCAGGCTCCGGCTGAACGTGCGGATTTCGGAGAGTCGCTTGCTTTGCCGGAACACTTTCAAAAACTCCTGGGACTCCCGGCGGGCCGCCTTGAAATTCTTATATTTGTAAATAATAATTGCCCAGGATAAGACTGAAAAGCCCGCCAGCAACAACAAAACAATCCTGGCTACCAGCCCAGTGTTCGCTAATAATTGCCAGACTTCGCCTTGGTAGAAGTTCTGAAACTGCGCCAGCAGTGCGGGGAGCAATTAGCCTCCTTTACAAACCATGAACTCCCTCTCCCACTATCTCTCCAAGCTAACACAGCACCCAGGGTCAGTCAATGAATGGGTTGTCCAGGAACGGGTTGTCCAGGTAGTGTCCTAATATGCGACGTAGGGCCGGGGCTTGCCCCGGCTTGGCCGCCCCTTGGGAAAGCCCCACATTCTAATTGGGACACTACCGTTGTCCATGGTCAGTCGCCCGTGCTCTGTTGCTAGCAGTTTGAAGTCAGAGCCCAGAAGTCAGAAATCACAGTTGTTCCACTCGTCTCTCCTAAGGCCACCTAACGTGGCGTATAATCGCGGGAGTGCGCAGCAAGCGCAACGGACAACGGACCACGGACTACTGATTATGCTCCACGAAATACACATTCAGAATTATGCGGTGATTGACACGCTCAAGGTCGAATTCTCCCCGGGACTGAACTTGCTCTCGGGTGAAACGGGATCCGGAAAATCCATCTTGGTGGATGCTCTGGGCTTGGCGCTGGGGGGAAGAGCTTCGCCGGAGGTGATCCGCACCGGCCAGGAACGCGCGCTGGTCACCGCAGTGTTCCGCACGGAGGGACGGCCGCCCTGGTCAGACTGGTTGGAAGAATACGGCTTGGCTGGAGGTGACGAACCCGAAGTCATCCTGCGGCGGGAACTCCAGGCGGGTGGAAAGAGCCGCATGCTGGTGAATGATCAGCCTGTTACCTTGGCGGCGGTGAAGTCGTTGGCCAAGTTGCTGGTGGAGATGCATGGCCAGAACGAACACGTGGCACTGTTTGCGCGCGAGGCCCAACTCGACCTGCTGGACCAGTTCGCAGGGGTCGAAGACGAGCTTGAACGAGTGCGGGAACTGCACGCCCAGCGCCGGGAACTGGAGTCAGAGTTCGAAAGCCTGAGCCAAAACGAGCAGGAGCGGCTGCGGACGATTGACCTGCTGAGCTTTCAATTGCAGGAACTGGAGCGCGCCAGGGTTCAGCCCGGCGAGGACGCGCACCTGGAAGAAGAGAAGCGCATCCTTTCGAACCTGGAGCGAATCCGCGCCGCCGCGGCGGGGGCCTTTTCCGAACTCTACGAAGAAGAGGGCGCCGCGTGCTCGCGCCTGGCGGCGGCCATGCGGCAACTCGAGGACCTCCGGCGTTACGATGCGGCCGTCGAACCTTACCTCGAACCGCTGGCGGGCGCGCGGGCCACGCTTGAAGATGCAGCCAATTTCCTGAGCCATTACCTGGGAAAGCTGGAAGCCAACCCGCAGCGGTTGGAGGAAATCGAGGACCGGCTGGCCTTGCTTGACCGGCTGAAGCGCAAGTACGGGCAGACGCTGGAAGAAATTCTCGCCTACGGTGAGAAAACGCGGCAAGAGTTGGCGAAGATGGAACATGCCGACGAGCGCCGCGAAGTGCTCCAGCGGCAGCTCGAGAAGGTGGCGGGGGATTTCCGCAAAGCTGCTGAGGCGCTCTCCGCCAAGCGGCGCGAGGCGGCGCGCAAACTCACCCGGCTGGTGCGCGAGGAATTGGCGCAACTGGGCATGGAAAAAACCCGCCTTGAAGTCCACTTTGAGAGCTTGCTGGAAGGGCGCGGTGGGCCGCGTGGCATTGACGAGGTGGAGTTCCGAATTTCTCCCAACCCGGGGGAGGAATTGCGCCCCCTGGAGAAGATTGCCTCGGGCGGGGAAATCTCGCGCCTCATGCTGGCGCTCAAGACCGTGGTGGGGATGAATCGGCCCGGAGCAGGAACCGCCCGGCGGGTCGCCCGCACCTTCATCTTTGACGAAGTTGATTCCGGGATCGGCGGGCGGGTGGCGGAATCTATCGGGCAGCGCCTGAAGCGCCTGGCCCAAGATGGCCAGGTGCTGTGCGTCACGCACCTGGCGCAAATCGCCTGCTTTGCCGACCAGCACTACTACGTGGAGAAGTTCGAGCGCGCCGGCCGCACCCTGACCGCCGTGACCCACCTTGCCACCGAGAAAGAACGAGTGCGGGAATTGGCGCGCATGCTCTCCGGCAGCCAGATCACCGATGCCGTGCTGAAACACGCCGGCGCCATGCTGAAGCACGGGGAATTGAACCATTGATTGAGTGGGTCATTGATTCCTTGCAGTTATCCCTTTGCTGTGCTACGTTTTCTGAGTTTCCAGCGTGGACTCACGCATGCAGGCCCCTGTGAAGACAGAATCTTCTGAATCGAGTCTTCTGGCCCAAATCGATCTCGACCGGCTGCCCAGCCACATTGCCATCATCATGGATGGGAACGGGCGGTGGGCGAAGAAGCGTCGCCTGCCGCGGATTGCGGGGCACCGAGCGGGGATTCGGGCCGTTCGGCAGTCTGTCGAGGCGTGCGCGCGACTGGGCGTGCCCTACCTGACCTTGTATGCCTTTTCAGTTGAAAACTGGAAACGTCCTCATACTGAGATCACGCTCCTCATGCGCTTGCTGCGCGAGTATCTGAAGAAAGAGATTTCGGAACTCAACCGGCAGAATATTCGTCTTTCGGTCATCGGCAGAATTCACGAACTGCCGAAACCCGTGCAGCGCGACCTCGAGAGTGCGCTCGAAAGCACAAGGCAGAATACCGGGCTGCGCTTGACCCTGGCGCTCAACTATGGCGCGCGCGCTGAATTGGTGGATGCGGTCCGCGAGCTCTTGTCCAAGGCAAAACAGGGTGGGGACGTAACCATTGACGAAGCCGCTCTGAGCAGCCACCTTTATACCCGTGATTTACCCGATCCTGACTTGCTCATTCGGACCAGCGGCGAATTGCGCTTGAGCAATTTCCTCCTCTGGCAGGCCGCCTACTCGGAGTTTTGGGTGACGGAAACCCTTTGGCCGGACTTTACCCAGGCGGACTTGTTCCAGGCCATCATCGATTATCAGAAGAGAGAACGCCGATACGGAGGCATAGGGCTAGGGTAGAAATTCTGGGCAGTGCGTCAGTTTGATGTAGAGGCGGCTTTACGCCGCCACGTGGCGAGATAAACTCGCCGCTACAACTCCAAACTGACTGTGCAGTGAAAGCCGCAGACCTGCAGAACAGGTCGGCGGCATGTGCTTGTCTTAATGAGACTCCGAATTCTGACCGCGCTTTTGTTGATTCCCCCGGTAATTTATCTAATCGGCTGGTCGCCGAAATGGCTCTTGCTTGCGGCCGTGATTGTGAGTGTGGAGTTGTGCCTCTACGAGTTCTTTAAGATTTGCCAGCACGCGGGTTTCAAACCCTTGTCGGTGCCGGCGTATCTGGCCAGTGCGGCGCTTTGCGCGGTGCGAGCTGTGGATACCAGCAAACCAGAAATGTATGCGTTCGTCCTGCTTGTTGCTTTTGTCCTTATGACACTCACCATCGCGTTGGCGATAACCCGCGACCTGAAGACCTACTTGGGCGCTACAGCCACAACCATTTTCGGTGTGGCTTATATTGGATTGACACTCTCCTGCTTGCTTCCGCTGAGATTTTCGCGGCTGGGTGCTGGTAGCCTTGGCCTCGTCGGCACGGCAGGTAACCCAGGAGGGCAGAAGCTGATGCTCCTATTGTTTCTGGTGATTTGGGCCGATGATACTTTTGCATATCTGGTAGGTCGCACGATCGGACGGAAAATGCTTTTTCCCTCAATCTCTCCCAAAAAGACCCTGGAGGGATCG
>JBEKVC010000002.1:0-64698 GCA_049514395.1 Terriglobia bacterium | reverse complement strand
CCGTAGGAGTCTGGCCCGTGTTTCAGTGCCAGTGTGGCCGTGCGCCCTCTCAGGCCGGCTACCGATCATCGCCTTGGTGAGCCGTTACCTCACCAACTAGCTAATCGGCCGCAGCCCCCTCCTCCAGTGACCCTTGCAAGGCCTTTGATCCCAACGACCTGCGTCATCGGGATGTTATGCGGTATTAGCCCAGGTTTCCCCAGGTTATCCCCCACTCAAGGGTAGGTTAGCTACGTGTTACTCACCCGTTCGCCACTTTACTCACCCGGATGTATTGCTACACCCAAGCTTTCTCGTTCGACTTGCATGTGTTAGGCACGCCGCCAGCGTTGATTCTGAGCCAGGATCAAACTCTCGTTTGAAACTTGGCTCGCCCGCAGACTTTGCAGTTCCGGACCTCCCGATTGGATCGGAAGAAATCAGCCCGGTCTTGTACCGCCCTACCGGACGGCTCTACATCAGCCTGCAAGCGTTGACTTGTGAGTTCTCCTCCAAGATTCAGATCCGGAAGGAGAATTTCGTTCCACCCCTTGTCCTGAACTGTACGGTCCAGGGTTTGCCAGCGGGGCAGAACGTGTCGCTCAGCATTTGGACCCAAATCCTTAAAGGACTCAGTCCAATTGACGTGGCATGCTCAACTCAATTGTCAAAGAGCTTTGTCTCCCGCCGAGGGCGGGGTCCCCCAATTGGGGAAGGTTGGAAAGCTTGCGCTTGAGGCTCCTCTTGTCTGCCTCGCTGGTCTTTCCAGCACTTACTCTGTAGGCTCATTAGCTTGCAGAGCAATTTCTAATTCTACCCAAGCATGGGGGACTTGTCAAGGGTTATTGCAGAGATATCTTGCATCCACATTTTCAGCCCATGCGCGCACTTCACCCACGGCCGAACACCTGCCCGTCTCCCGCACAGGGCGGGAGGAGACCTGCGCTACCGGCAAGGTTTTGCAGTAGAATTGGGACGTTGCCGGGGGCCAGGGGAGGGTCGGTAGCTTGACCGTCCCGAATAAGGTGTCCGCCTATGAGCAAAACCTTAATCAAGCATTGGCCGTTGTTCGCCAGCGTTGTCATCTTGTGCGTCACCGTGGGAGTGATTTCAACCCTCCTCATCCTACGGGAAAATGGGCACTTGGTTTATGCTCTCGATGACCCCTACATTCAAATGGCCATGGCGAAGAACTTCGCGCTCCATGGCGTCTGGGGGATCACTCGCTTCGGATTCACCTCTTCCTCCTCCTCGCCTTTGTGGACGTTCCTCATCGCTGTCAGCTACTTGGTTTTTGGCGTCAGCGAAATGTCCCCGTTTTACCTGAGCCTGCTTTGTGGCGCGCTGGTGTTGGGAGTCGCCTACTGTATCCTGCGCTGGTATAAGCTCTCGCCTAAGCTCACCTTCTGGACCCTGCTGGTTTTGGTGTTTTTCACGCCCTTGCCCTTGCTGATCTGCATAGGCTCGGAACATCCCCTGCACGTCGCCTTGACGATTCTCCTGACCTTCCTCGCGGCGCGGCTGCTTTCCGAAGAGAGTCCCTCGACCGCCCGGCGCGACCTTATCCTTCTGCTGGCGGTTTCGCCCATCCTTACGGTCGTTCGATATGAGGGAATGTTCTTGATTTTGGTGGTCTGCGCGCTCTTCTTGCTCCGCGGGCGAGGGTTGACCGGCGTGGCGGTTGGGATGGCGGGTTTCTCCTCGATCCTTCTTTACGGAGCCCTCGGGCTGGCGAAGGGTTGGTCGTGGCTACCCAGCTCCATCCTCTTGAAAGGCAATTTCCCGCGTTTCACGGATTGGGGTACGGCGTTAGACTCCTTGTTCGGCCCGGCTTACTTCAACGTCAAAATGGGGCCGCACTTGGTCGTGCTGGTGCTGGGCTCCCTCTTTCTCGCCCTCTATGCCTCCGATAGACGCAAAGCCCTCTGGGATAGCCGGCAAGTGATGACGGCTATCTTTGTAGCGATCGCTCTGGCGCACATTCAGTTCTGCATGGTCGCCTTGTTCTTCCGGCACGAGGCTTACCTTGTGGCGCTCGGGATCGTGGTGATCGTCGCCCAGCTCGCCGACCAGCTTCCGCAGAAGCTCTTTGGAACGCCCACCGATCGCGCGCTTATCCCCAAACATGTTGGCGGGGTGCTTCTGGCTGCACTCCTCATTTATCCTTGTGCGGTGCGGGCGGGCGCCGCGATGATCTATCTTCCCCAGGCTTCGAAAAACATTTACGAACAACAATATCAAATGGGACTTTTCATTAAGAGGTATTATCAAGGTTCGACCATCGCGTTGAACGACATTGGCGCCGTCAATTTCCTTGCGGATGTCCATTGCCTGGATTTGTGGGGGCTGGCAACATACGAGGTCACCAAACTCATGCGCCACCACGAATACCACACCGCGGACATCCTCCGTTTGTCAAGGGAGGCCGGAGTCAAGGTCGCCATGGTCTACGATAACTGGTACACACCCATCGGCGGCCTGCCGCGCGATTGGGTCTGGGTCGGCCAATGGGCGCTCGCCGACAACGTTGTGGCGGGCGGGGATAAGGTCTCCATCTACGCCGTGGACGAGTCGGAAACCGCCCCCTTGATGCAAAAACTCCAGGATTTTTCCCCCCTGTTGCCCAAGGAGGTTAACCAGTCCGGGAGATACCTCTACTGAAAGCCGATGACAAGTGACATGCAGATGCCGGAGGAACAGGGGCTGGGTGCTGGGGGCTAGGGGCCAGGGAGGAGCAAGCCTGGAGCTTGAGAGGCACGGAGGAGACCGAGAGTCTCATTTTGGCTGGGACCGGAGGCTGCGCTGTAGGACGTGCTTAGTGCCCACTCCAACTTTGATCGCGGATAGAATCTTCGCACACACGCTTCACGGGTATGCCGACGGTACTGCGTATTTCCGGGCGACATCGGGGTCGCCAAGGGAGGGGAAATCAATCAAGCCATGAAGAGCGAATCCAAGCAAAGCATACTTCCGAAAGTCGGCAGGCGGTCTTTCCTCGCCACGGCCTTGGCCGGCGCCACCGCTGCGGCGTCGGCGACTGCGGGGCAACGTGACTGGAGCGGGAAGAACCCCATTCATTACCCCGATCCAGACATCATCGTCCTGGACAAGCGGTTCGCCAAATACAAAATCGGGAGCACGCCCATCGAGAGACTCCATACGGGAATGCTTTGGGCTGAAGGGCCCGCATGGAATGGCGGCGGGCGTTACCTGGTTTTCAGTGATATTCCCAACAATGTGCACATGCGATGGCTGGAGGAGGATGGCCACGTCAGCGTCTTCCATAGCCCTTCCAACAACGGCAACGGCAACACGTTTGATTGGGAAGGCCGCCTGGTCACTTGTGAGCACCTCACCCGCCGCGTCGTCCGCTACGAACATGATGGGTCGGTGCGGGTGTTGGCGGACCGCTGGCAGGGCAAGCCGTTCAACGCCCCGAATGACATCGTGGTGCATCCCGACGGGGGCATATGGTTCTCGGACCCTGGTTACGGCATCCTGACGAACTACGAAGGGCAGGTGGCGCCGCTCGAGCTCAAGGAAGCCGTCTACCGGATCGATGGCAAGACAGGGAAGATCGACCTTGTCACTGATGAGGGCTACAAGCCCAACGGTCTCTGCTTTTCACCTGATTACAAATTGCTTTATATGGTCGACACGGGGGCCACGCATTATCCCCAAGCTCCCAAAATCATTAAAGTATTCGACGTGGTGGACGGCAAGAGCCTGCGCAACGGACGGACGTTCACTTCTATGGAGCTGCCTGGCAAGGGCACGGGGCTTTCCGACGGCATCCGCGCCGACAAGGACGGCAACATCTGGTCCGCGGCCGGCTGGGTCGGTGAGGGATACGATGGCGTGCACATCTTCGCTCCCACCGGCGAACGGATTGGCATGATCTTGCTGCCGGAAATCTGCGCCAATCTCTGCTTCGGCGGAAGCAAACGCAACCGGTTGTTCATGTGCGCCAGTCAGTCACTGTATGCCGTTTACGTCGATACGCAGGGCGCCCACATCACCTGACGGCAGGTGGATTCGTCATTTTCCATCGGGTGATCGGGAGATCGGGTGTTCGGGAGAACAGCCCAGTTATTCACCCGATCTCCCGATCACCAGATCTCCCGATGATGGAAGGCCGCCAATTTTTTCAGATCAATTTACCGGGCCTCGCTGGGAGGCTGAACCATAATCCGGTTGGGGAAGGAAGCGGTCGCGGTCGTAGGGCGGGTCCTCGTGCGCGGGCATAACGAAATCCGGGAATTCTTCTTGAAACTGGCGGCGCCATTCTTCGTCGGCGTAGTATTTCATTTGCAGTTGAATATCCTCTTCGCTACAGCCGCCCAGCGGACTCAGGTGGTAGGCGCCGTCCGGGTCGGGTGGGATCGCCTTGACCTCTTCGCGCAGCATGTCTGACCAAAGCTCGGTATAGAGCTCGCGGTCGCTCAGGTGGTCCGTGTCGTCCAGAAACACGCGCAGCAGTGCCAGCCGCTGAATCAACTCCCCAAGCTTGACGGTTAGTTGTTCATCGTCGAGTGTTTCAGGCGCCGACAACTGCATGCCGGATTCTTCGAGCTGCTTGAAATTCGTGGTCCACGGGGCCTTTTCATAGGCGACCACCTGTTCCCAGAATTGCTCCGTGACTTCTGGGGGGCATTCCTCCAGTTCGCCCTCGACCATTTTCCCGCCTGCCAGTTCTTGCGCTTGACGCTTCAGTTCGGCTATCTTTTTTGCGCGTTCGGTCTCGTCCTCGTCGCTGCCCTTCTTGCTCATAAAGCTTCTCCCTGTTCTTTGTTAACGTTGATCGCAAGCGCCAATTATAGCGCGCTTCCGCAAGCCCGCATGGCGCGGCGTGAAAAGACAATCATATAGAACGTGGAATTCCTGCCTTGGGCGGGTTTTCTGTTATTCTTGTGAGTCTTGATTCTCCCCGATTGGAGACTGTGCATGCATTCGAAAACCCGCTTGCCGCTTGCCCTGGCGTTATGGATGGTCGGCGCAGCGACTTGCTACGCCGTCCAGAAGTCCTCCATTGACGATGCTCTGAACTCACTTTTCGCGGTCCACACATTCAAACAGGTCGCTATTTCACCCGATGGCAAAAGGGTCGCTTGGGTCGAGTCCTTAAGGGGACAAAAACAGGAGCTGACGGGCAACTCCGCAATATATGTGGCTACCCTCGGCTCTTCGGAACAGCCGCGCCGTGTCTCAGCCGGCGAGGGCAGCGCTCAGTATGCCGAGCACGACATTTCCTGGTCTCCGGACAGCAAGAAGCTCGCTTTCCTTTCGGACAAGGAGAGTTCCGGCCAGCTTGAGCTTTACGTCGCGGACGCCAGGGGTCACACGGCGCGCCAACTTACCAGCCTGACTGGATTTCTCGCTTCTCCGTCCTGGTCGCCAGACGGCAAGACATTGGCGTTGCTTTTCACCGAGAACGCCCCACGCGCGGCTGGCCCACTCGAGCCCATGACTCCACCCTCCGGCCTCATCGAGCAGCAGGTCTACGAACAGCGCCTGACGACCGTTGAGGTGGCCTCCGGCCAGGTCCGGCAGGTCTCGCCCGCCGACCTCTATATCCACGAGTACGATTGGTCGCCCGACGGCAGGAGATTCGTGGCCACCGCCGCGCATGGCGCGGGCGACGCCAATTGGTGGATTGCCCGGCTTTACACCATCGATATCGCTTCCGGCGAGGTCAGGTTCATTTACAAGCCGCCCCTCCAGATTGCCGAACCGCACTGGTCGCCGGACGGGAAGAGCATCGCTTTCATCGGAGGAATCATGAGCGATGAGGGGAGCACCGGAGGCGATATTTACACGATTCCTGCCAGCGGGGGCGAAGCCCGCCACCTTACGCCCGGCATCAAGGCTTCGCCCGCCACGCTTACCTGGCTCCCCTCCTCGGAAGGAATCCTGTTCACAGAACAAATCGACGGCGCGAGCGGCATTGCCACGCTTGATGCTCGCGATGGGAAAATCGAAACCCTCTGGAGCGGCCCCGAAACCATTTCAACCGGAACCTGGTGGGACTTTGGGATATCCCTGGCGGAGGATGGAAAGACCTGCGCGTTGGTCCGCCAATCATTCCAGCAACCCCCGGAGATCTGGGCGGGGGAGATCGGGGCCTGGAAGCAGGTCACGCGCCACAACGCCGGAGTTCATCCACGCTGGGGCGAGTCCGAAAGCATCCATTGGTCGAATGACGGGATGAGAATCCAGGGCTGGCTCCTCTACCCGGTAAATTATGATCCCTCCAAGCGCTACCCCATGGTGGTGTCCGTGCACGGCGGGCCCGGAGCCGGCGAAAAACCCTCTTGGCCGGGAGCGTTCTTCAACCTTGCGCTGCTTTCGTACGAAGACTGTTTCGTCCTCTTCCCCAATCCGCGAGGCAGTTTCGGCGAGGGCGAAGCCTTCACCGCGGCAAACGTCAAGGACTTCGGCTACGGCGATTTTCGCGACATTCTTGCGGGCGTCGACTATGTGGTGAAAACGCTTCCGGTGGATGACCGTCGCGTCGGAATTGCAGGCTGGAGCTATGGCGGCTACATGACGATGTGGGCCGTGACCCGGACGAACCGCTTTCGCGCCGCGGTGGCCGGGGCAGGCATCGCCAATTGGCAGAGCTATTACGGAGAAAACGATATCGACCGGTGGATGATTCCCTTTTTCGGCGCCTCCGTCTACGATGACCCGGACGTCTATGCCAGGAGTTCTCCCCTCACCTTCATCAAGAACGTCAAAACCCCTACGCTCATCCTGGTAGGCGACCGCGATGGGGAATGCCCTGCGCCCCAGTCCTTCGAGTTTTGGCACGCTGTAAAAACCCTCGGCGTGGAAACCCAGCTCGTGGTGTACCCTGATGAAGGCCACGTGATCTGGCAGCCTGAACACGAGCGGGATGTCACCAAGCGCACCATCGAATGGTTCAACCAGTATCTCAAGTAGGGGCGCCTGGCGTGAAATGCCTCTGCCTTTCTCTGAACGACACGCACTTGCTTTAGGGCTTAGTTGCAGAAGTTAGCGACTTTATTTGTCGGGGGACGGAAGGGCGGGGCTTTAGCCCCGCCCTTCCGATGGTCACAGGTTATTAGTGCAACCAAGCCTTAGCGCACGTGATCGAGGGGGTGAAAAATGGGTGATCTGGTTCGGACCGGACTCTCCCTGGAAAGGGAGCTTCTCGAGAGGTTCGACACGGCTATTAACCGCAAGGGATATCAAAACCGGTCGGAGGCCATACGGGACCTTATTCGCGAGCATCTGGTGGAAGAGGCGGCCGATGAAAACAAGGTGATCGTGGGAACGCTGACCATGGTTTACGACCACCACCAGCCGAATCTCTCCGCCAAGCTGATTGAGGCCCAGCATAAGGCCGCAAGCAAGGTTCTGGCGGCCACGCATGTGCACTTGGACCACCACCATTGCCTCGAAGTGGTCATCTTGAAAGGCCGAAGTGGGGAGGTCAAGAGCCTGGCTGATCGCATCCTGAGCCTGCGGGGAGTTAAACATGGCCAACTGACCGTCACCACAACGGGGAAACACCTGAGATGAACCTCGGAGTCAAGGAGAGTCATCTCCTGCTGCCGGGAGCGAGGCGGTCTTGGCAGGTTGTTGGCGTCCATTTTCCAGTTGACGAGGGGGCTATCGGACTATAGATTTAGCCTTCTCATTCTTGGTGTCTACTGCCCATCTTGGCAGGAGGAGGGGCGACGTCAAGACTGGCAACATGCCTGACCAGCGGCGCCCACTCTAACCTTCAAGAAAAGGAGACCTGATATGAAGGTCGGACTCTTTACGGCGCTCCTGGCTAGGCTCAGTTTGGACGAGGTCATCGAAAAGATAAAGCCTCTCGGCATCCGCACCGTCGAGTTGGGAACCGGGAACTACCCTGGCGACCCGCATCTGAAGCTGGACTGGATGAGCCAACCCTCCAAGATTAAAGAGTTCAAGCAAAAGCTCGAGGACCAGGGCATCAGCATCAGCGCCTTGAGTTGCCATGGCAACCCGCTTCATCCCAACAAGAAGATTGCGGAGGCGCACGCGGAAATCAGCCGCAAGACGATTTTGATGGCGGAAAAACTGGGCGTTACGCGGGTGATCGATTTTTCCGGTTGTCCTGGCGATTCGGATAATGCTCAATACCCGAACTGGTCCCCCACGCCCTGGCCACCGGATTTCCTGGAAATCTTGAAATGGCAGTGGGAGAAAAAGGTTATCCCCTTCTGGACGAAGCGCGCCAAGTTTGCGCAGGACCACGGGGTACGGATCGGCATCGAAATGCATCCGGGATTCGTGGTTTACAACCCGGAAACCATGCTCCGCCTTAGGGAAGCCGCCGGACCTGCCCTCGGTTGCAACTTCGATCCCAGCCACATGTTCTGGCAAGGTATTGACCCCTGTGCGGCGGTGCGCAAGCTGGGCGAAGCAGTATTTCACATCCACGCCAAGGACACGCGCCTTTACAATGTCAACATCATGGTGAATGGCGTGCTCGACACCAAACCCTATAGCGACGAGAAAAACCGCTCGTTTATCTTCCGCACCGTCGGTTACGGTCACGACTTGGATTTCTGGGCGGACTTTGTCTCCACGCTCCAGATGGTGGGTTACGACGATGTGCTGTCCATCGAACACGAAGACAGCCTGATGTCTGTGGACGAGGGTCTGACCAAAGCGGCCAATTTCTTGAACCAAGTCATTATCAAAGAAAAACTCAAGGAGATGTGGTGGGCGTGAGAAGAGCAGGATTCAGGATTCAGGAGTCAGGGGTCAGTAGGAGGTAGGCAGAAGAGCAGGGAGTGCGTGCTAGGGAGCAGTGAAGGGCAAATCACCAACACCAGATCGCGGTTTCTTTTGGGCGGCTGCTGACTGCCAGTTGCCTTCCGTGCTTCCCCAGCCCCTAGTCCCCAGCCCCTTCTCCTCTGACTCCTGTAGTTCCCGCTGGTCACTTGTCACTCGTCACTTGTCACTTATGGAAAGAGGTGAATCCGAAGATGCCAGAAATCAACGTTGCTCTAATCGGTCACCAATTCATGGGCAAGGCCCATTCAAACGCTTACCGGCAGGTCAGCAGGTTCTTTCCCGGCAAGTATCGGCCGCGCATGAAAGTGCTCTGTGGGAAGGCTTGCAGCGAAGAACTCGAGGCCACGGCGCAGCAGTTGGGCTGGGAAGAGTCCGACTGCGACTGGCGCCGGGTAATCGAACGTAAGGATATTGACCTGGTGGATATCTCGACGCCGGGGTACCTTCACCATCCCATGGCGATAGCCGCCGCCGAGGCTGGCAAGCACGTCATCTGCGAGAAGCCCCTGGCCAACAATCTGGCTCAGGCCAAGGAGATGCTCCGCGCGGTGGAAAAAGCCGGCGTCTCCCACATGGTGAACTTTAATTATCGCCGCGCGCCCGCGGTAGCCTTCGCCAAGCAGCTCATCGAAGAGGGCCGCCTGGGGCAGGTGTATCATTATCACGGCGCGTACCTCCAGGACTGGATCATGGATCCAGACTTCCCCCTGGTCTGGCGCCTGGAAAAAAAATACGCAGGCAGCGGCGCCCTGGGAGACGTCGGGGCACACGCCGCCGACCTAGCCCAGTTCCTGAATGGTTACATCGAATCGGTCGCCGGCCAGATGACCACGTTCATTAGGGAGCGGCCTTTGCCCGGCACCGGTGAAGGCGCCTGGGGAGCCAAAGGAGCAGAAGGGAAGAAAGGCAAGGTCACAGTGGATGATGACTCGAACTTTCTCGCCCGCTTCAAGAACCGCGCCGTGGGAGTCTTTGAGTCGTCACGCTTCGCCGGGGGCCGGAGGAATTACAACACCTTCCAAATCTACGGCAGCAAAGGCAGTCTGGCTTTCAACCTGGAAAGGATGAACGAGCTGGAATTCTATGATCGCACGGAGCCCAATGAGCAGCAGGGCTTCAAAACGATCTTGGTGACGGAGCCCAACCATCCTTACGTCGGCGCATGGTGGCCACCAGGCCACATCATTGGTTACGAGCACACGTTCGTCCATGCCGTCCACGACTTCCTGACTGCATTGGAGAAGGGCCAGCCGCCCCAGCCCGGCTTCGACGAAGGCGTGAAGGTTCAAGCCGTCCTGGAGGCGGTGGAGCGCTCGGCAAAGTCAGGACGGTGGGAGAAAGTGAAAATCTAGGATTCGGGATTCAGGATTCAGGAGTCAGGGACGAACCGAGGCTGGGGGCTGGGGACTGGGGAAGAGCAAACCTATAGCGCTCGCTCCCAAGACTTTTCGTGGTCCTGAATCCTGAATCCCGAATCCTGCTCTTGAAAATACTCTTACAGGACTCAATGCTATGGCTTACATGATGGGAATTGACGTTGGAACCACCGGGACACGGGCAATCATCGTCCGCCCGGATGGTCATATTGTGGGAGCTGCCACGGGCGATCACCAGCCCATGAAAATGGCCAAGCCCGGTTGGGCAGAGCAGGAGCCTGAGGACTGGTGGCGTGCCACGCTGGTGGCCGTCCGTGGGGCACTTGATCAAGCCCAGCTCAAGGGCAGCGACATTGACGCCGTGGGGTTTTCCGGCCAAATGCATGGCGTGGTTCTGATGGACAGCACGCCGGCGGTCCTCCGGCCTGCCTTGATCTGGTGCGACCAACGCAGCCAAGCGCAATGTGACTGGATCACCGCAACGGTCGGGGCGGAGCGCTTGATCAAGCTGGTCTCCAATCCCGCCCTCACAGGCTTCAGCGCGCCCAAGCTGCTTTGGATCCGCGATGAGGAGCCGAGGACTTTCGAGCGCGCCGCTCACTTCCTCCTGCCCAAGGATTTTGTGCGTTTCCGTCTTACGGGTGAATTTGCCACCGACGTCTCGGACGCCTCGGGCACTTTGCTTTTTGATGTGACCAACCGCCAGTGGTCGCACGAGATGTTATCGTTGCTTGATTTGGACGCCAAGCTCCTGCCGCGCGCCTTCGAATCTGTCGAAATCACGGGACAGATCACACCCGAGGCCGCCGTACTCACCGGCTTGAGCGCCGGGACGCCGGTGGTGGGCGGCGCAGGCGACCAGGCCGCCAGCGCCGTGGGCAATGGGATCGTCGAGCCCGGGCTGACCTCCGCCACGCTGGGCACCTCAGGTGTGATCTTTGCCTACACCGAGGCGCCCAAGCTCGACCCCCGTGGTCGCATCCATACCTTCTGCCACGCCGTTCCCGGCAAATGGCACGTGATGGGGGTCACTCAGGGCGCCGGACTCTCCCTGCGCTGGTTCCGCGACAACTTTGGAGCTTCGGAGAGCTGGTACGCCCGCCACACGGACGCCGATGCTTACGACCTCATTATCAACGAGGCCCGGGAAATTCCCCCTGGAAGTGGCGGCGTCCTGTGGCTGCCCTACCTGATGGGCGAGCGGACGCCTCACCTCGACGCCCAGGCGCGCGGCATGTGGTTCGGTCTGACCGCCGTTCACACGCGAGCACACCTCATCCGCTCCATCCTGGAAGGGGTGGCGTTCAGCCTGCGCGACTCGATCGAGATATTCAGAGAGCTGAAAATTCCGGTCGAGCAGATTCGCTCCTCGGGCGGCGGCTCGCGCAACTTCACTTGGCGAGAAATCCAGGCGGATATATTTGGCACCGAACTCGTGACCCTCCGAACCTCGGAAGGCTCTGCCTTCGGCGCTGCCTTGCTCGCCGGCGTCGCGGCCAAGACCTATGCGAGCGTTTCGGAGGCAGCGGCAGAAGCCATACAGGTGAAAGAGAGCATGACGCCCCTGGCGGAAAACGTCCAAGCTTATGACCGCTATTACCAGGTGTATCGCGACCTTTATCCTGCCGTCCGGGATTTGGCGCACACGCTGGCGAATTTGGCCTAGGGCCGAACCGCGTTCGGCCTGGGGCACGCGCCAGCGAATATGTCGCCATGCATGGGGGTGGAAGGAAGTGGGACGAGTTCAGAAGATGCTGATGGGCTGCGCCCTGGGCACTTTGCTGGCATCAATGGGCGTAGCAACCGGATCGCGGCAAAATTATTTGACAACAAATTCGACAACCTTGTTTTCGGCGAGGTTTGCCATGGCAACTCAGAATAATCCCTTTTCCGCAAGCCTTGAAAAGACTCAATTCAACGGCTGGAACGCCTATCGCCTGACCAATGGCATCGTCACCCTTTACGTCGCTCCTGACATCGGGGGCCGCGCCATTCAGTTACAGCTTGGCGAGAAAGGGTTCTTCTTTGTGAATAAAGACTTGGCCGGGAAAGTCCTGCCGCCTGAGCAGAACAACGTCAAAGCCGGCTGGGCGAACTACGGGGGTGACAAAGTCTGGCCCGGACCGGAAGGTTGGATGAGCGAGGAGCAATGGCCCAGCATTCCCTACTACATACTGGACGGCAGCAAATATACGGCCGAGTTGGTCACGGAGACGCCCGCCGAGGTCGCCGTCCGCGTGACCAGTCCGGCGGACCCGCGCACCGGCGTGCAATTTGTGCGGACGTACCACGTTTATGCCGGGACCACGCGCCTTAAGGTTGACCAGGTGATGCGCAACATCAGCCGCCGGCAGATTCGTTGGGGGATCTGGCACTTAATTCAGAACGATGCGGCGGACGCCCGTGACCCTTCGAAACCAAACCCCGACCTGTTTATGTATATCCCGCTCAATCCCCACAGCAAGTACCCCCGGGGCTACTACAACCCCTACGGTGACGCTCGACACCCAAGCTACCAACTCCTGCACGACGGCCACATGCTGCGCGCCCATTATCTCTACCGCGTCGGGAAGGCCGCAGCCGACACCGACCGTGGCTGGTACGCAGTGGTCAACGGACAGAAAAACATCGGCTTCGTCGAGAACTTCAATTGTTTCCCCGAAAAGGAGTATCCCGACGGCGCCGCCGTGGAAACCTGGAATAACGGCCCCGGTATAATCTCCCGCGGACCTTGGGACCAGACTCTTCCTGACGACCCGAAGCAAAATCCCTACATCCTCGAATCCGAGGTGCTAAGCCCCTATGCGACACTTAACCCCGGCGAGGAATACTCCTTCCCAGTCTATTGGTCACCCACCAGTGTCCCGAACCCGGTGCTGAACGCCGTATGGGCAGGCGCCATCAACGAGCCGCTTGCCGGTAACCTGGAAGGTGGGCAGGTTAGTTTGAAGGGCGTCTTCGGCGTCTTCACCCCGGGAACTCTGATCGCTAACTTCTACAATGTAATGGGAGAGGAACTGGGTCAGGCGACCTTGCAGGCCGTCGATCCCCGAGAGGTTGTCCGACTCGATAAGTCCATCCCGGCGCCCGCAGGCACCTTCCGTGTGAGCGTCTTCGTGAAAGATGGTGACGGCGAGAACCGCGGATACCTGGGCAACGTGGTACTAAAGTAGGGGCGGTTCGCGAACCGCCCTGGTCAACAATCCCGCCCGTTTCCGTAGGGGCGGTTCGCGAACCGCCCCTACGATTGCGACAATGCCCTACGACCCTGAAATCCATCACCGCCGCTCCATCCGCCTGCGGGGGTATGATTATTCCCAGCCCGGAAGCTATTACGTAACCCTTTGCACGCAAGGGATAGAGCATCTGTTCGGTCAGATCCTCGAGGGGGAGATGCACCGCAACGAATGGGGAGATCACGTTGCGCGCTGCTGGGAGTGGCTGGGTCAGCAATACGCGTACATCGCCCTAGACGAATGGACCGTCATGCCCAATCATTTGCATGGGATTATCGTCATTGCCGAAGGTAGGGGCGCTTCGCGAAGCGCCCCGGTCAACAATCCCGCACGTTTCCGTAGGGGCGGTTTGCGAAGCGCCCCGGTCAACAATCCCGCACGTTTCCGTAGGGGCGGTTTGCGAAGCGCCCCGGTCAACAATCCCGCCCGTTTCCGCAGGGGCGGTTCACGAACCGCCCCTACCGCCTCTTGTGCCAGGACCAGAGGAGAATACATCCCTAGTACCCCGGTACTGTTGGCAACAGACAGGACTGGATGGAAACTAACGGGGAGGTGACACCACGTGCGGAGCGCTTGGTGACACGTCGGCAGTCACGTGGCGTTGCGGGAGAGCGCATTCGGACTGCTCCTAACAACTACCCGAAGGCTGTCCCCCAGGCACTGACACCAGCACCATTGCAGCGGAAGGAGTGTTTCGGAGGCGGTGTCATCTGCCCCTCAGGCGCAATGCGGGAGGATGGTTTGCAAATAGATTAAGGGTGAGGACAGGAATGGGAAGCGGTAACGGAGGACCATTGTGGTGAATGACGTGAATAGGGCGGTGGCAAGCCGTGCCAGACGAAGGGCAGCCCAAAGGAGCGACGGTTACAGTTTGCTCCAGATCGTCATCACTCTTGCGGTGGTGAGTATTCTGGTATCCACGGCGCTCCCAACAACCATGAATGCCTTGCGCAATTATCGGCTGATCGCGGCCGTGTCCGCCGCCACCGGAGCGATTTCGGCCACCCGCTACCAGGCCATCATGCACGCTTACCCGTACGACATAACCTTCAATTCCAGTAACGCAACCTATCAGTTGACAAGTGAGCCGCCCCCGGCGACGAGCTTTACGAACGTGGGCACCGCCGTTCCACTTTCCGGGGTCCACGACGTCACAATCAACCAGACCACTACGCTTCAATTCAACGCCAACGGCACTGTTTCGGCCACTACGGGCACCATGAGTTTTACGATCAGCAACGGCCTTTTAACGAAGACCATTAGCGTGACAGGAGTGGGCGATGTTTCTGTCAACTAGATCGGCTTCAGACCATGGTTTCAGCCTCTTGGAGACCCTCGTGGCGCTCATCGTCCTTGTGATAGGGGTGCTAGCGACTGCCTTCCTGGCCGCGCGCTGCATGAACACCAGTCACCAGTCGAAGTACATGAACCTGGCGGCAGAATTGGCCTCGGAAAAGTTGGAGGACCTGAACCGGTGGGACGTCGACGATCCGCAGATTTGCGTGCCATCGGCAAGCTCGTCTGTAGGCAGTCTGACCCAGGACATTATTGGAAACCCTACTACTTGTCCGCCGCCTCTCAGCATGTGCTCGTCGACAGGAAACTCGGCCGTCGTGAGCTACTATGACGACGTCTGCATGGCCACGGTCAACAGCACCGACTGCCCGAACCCGACCTACGGCTGCTTCTCCGAGACCGTGAGCAGCCCCGGCAGTAGCAGCACGATCTACACCACCACCACCCACGCTCCGGACGGAACCGTAACGGTCACTAACCCTACTACGATGCCCTCCCCCACGTTTCACCGGCGCTGGATTATCGAAGCCAACACTCCGGTGGCCGGCGTAAGCTCGATTTGCCTCGCCGGCACGCGACGCGTGACGGTTCTGGTGACCCTGATGGACCTGACCGTCCAGCCGCCGGTGACCTTTCAAATGAGCATGGTGCGCCCATGAGGACAAGGAAAGGAACTTTCTCAATGAGCCGTGGTCTACTGCACGTCCCCAAGGTTGGGCGGCGCGACAAGGGTTTTTCGCTCTTGGAATTGGTAGTGGCGATGGCCATCTTCATTTTGGCGAGCGCCAGCGGCCTCATGCTTTTCTCCCGCATGCGTACGACCGCCAGCCAGCAACAAGGCATGGTCGGTCTCAATATTGGGATCCGCAATGCGACCGGACAATTGCAGCTCGACCTGGCAAATGCAGGCACAGGATACTACGTCGGGTACAACATCCCAAGCTGGCCGATCGGCGTCACCATCATCAACAACGTGCCGGCGGCGGGTACGTCCTGTTACAACGCCACGACCAACACCTATGGCACTAACTGCTTCGATCAGCTCAATATCCTTGCCGTCGCCAATTCCACTACGTACCCCCCTATCAACGCCACGGACAGCACCGGAGCAAATGGGACGTCGAACTGCTCAAACACATCTACGGGGGTGGCTTACGGTCAAGCGGCCAGCGGGCTTACGCTCGCGGCGACGGCGGCCAAATACGCCAGCGGTGCTCAACTGCTCTTTCTAACCAGCACGGGGCAGAGCTTGACGGCGGTGGTTCTGACCGCGGCCCCGACGGTTTACAACTCGAAGGCCGTAAAGTTCACTTTTAATGCTACCAACACCGATGGCACCAACACCGGCGCCAACTGGAAGACTAACGACCCCCTGGACATCACGGCTTGCGACGGTAATACTTGCCCAACACCCAATAATTTTGGAGATCAGTTCTGTGGCGGCGATTGGATTCTCCAGTTGGCCCCCATCACCTACCAGGTGAGTACTGCAAATCAGAGCGATCCACAGCTCCAACGGGTCCAAGGGGGCACCACCACGGTCCTTATGGACCAAGTCCTTGGGTTCAAGGTCGGAGTGACGATTTGGAACAGCGTTACCGACTCGTTGCCAACCCAATACAATTACAACGCGGCCCAATACAACGCCAACAACACAAATCCACCGCCCTATGATTCGGCCTATCTGTTCTCTCGGGTGAGGTCCGTGCGCGTTTCCCTGATCGCGCGCACTCAACCCAGCACCGACCCTTCCTTCACTTTCCGTAATCCATTTGATGGCGGGCCCTACATAGTGCAGGGCGCCTCTGTGGTGGTCAACCCACGGAACTTGAGCATGAATGACTGAGGTGATGTCATGAACGGCAGATGGGAATTCGTTGATGAAATCAGCCCCGACTTGTCGGGGCGAAAGAATGTAGTCCACGGTCCCGCAGGGCGGGATGGGTCAGCGAGCCCTCCCTCACCCCCGTCCCCTCTCCCGCTCGGGCGGGAGAGGGGTGCCGAAGGCGGGGCGAGGGCCCTCCACCCCAGGGCTTACGCCCTGGGCTACAATCTTCCGCCCCTGACGGGGCTGCGAAAGCAGCATTATGGAGATCACGGGTTTGCGCTCGTCTTCACCCTGCTGCTCTTGAGCATGATGAGCCTCATGGCCCTGGCGATGGTCTTTTCCTCCAGCTCCGACATGTTGATCAACGGTTACTACCGCAACGCCCGAGGATCGTTCTACGCTGCGGACTCCGGACTCAACATGGCCCGGCAACAGTTACAAAGCCAGATCGTTGCTCAGGTTCCCAGCACCTTCACGACGAATCCGATCCCCGCGGGCGCAGCGGCGACAGTTTTGAGCAGCGTTTTGACTGCCTACGCTAGTTCCACCCCTCTCAATGCCGGCCAGGCTGCCAACTCATGGGTCGAGAGCTTCGTGATTCCTAACACTACGGGGTGCCCGAGCGGCTTTTCCCTGGCACCCAATTCGCCCACTATAACCTCTTACGATTCTAATAATAACCCGAATGGATATAAATATATTTATAACTACCAACTCTGCGTCACGGGAATGGCCCAGGGTTCGGAGCAGACCACCGTATCCGAGACCGGAAGTATCATTTTGGCTGTCAGCGGCCAAGAGCCAACCTCCACGCCCAGCTTCGCCGCTTATGGGGCCTTCATTGACCAGTTCCCTCCCTGCCTCGCGCCGCTGGTCCCCGGCACCTTGACGGGCCCCTTTTTTACGAATGGCGCCTGGCAGTTTGGCACCAGCGGCTCTTATATCTTTACCGACCCCGTGGGGCAGGCGAACGCCGATGCAGACTTCTGGTTTGGAAACAACTGCATTCAGTCTCCAACCAGCAGTTACAAGTACGGGAGCGGAAACCAAGCGCAGACGATTAAGCCCACCTTTGAAGGAAACCCGCCCTTGAGCCTCGGACTCAACACGGAGTCCCTGCCGCAGAATGACTTCAGCCAGCAGTGGGCGGTGCTTGATGGCAAAGGCACGGGCGAGGGTTCCAGTGCTCCCACTGCCACTCAAATGCACAACGGTAACCTCGGCGGTAGTGGCGGTACCCCCCCCTACCCTCCGCTTCAAACCGCTTCGGGGACAGCTTATCCGACAAGCGGCGCCACATCCGGAGTTTATATCCCCTACACCACGAGCGGGAGCGTTAACACCATCGATGGGGGTGGCTTCTACGTGGCGGGAAGCTCGAGCGTGGGCGCGAGCGTGACGCTTTCGACCAGCGGAACGTCCGCGCAGGTTTTTACCATTGCACAGACTCCTGTCTCCACCACAACCACAACCACAATCACGGTTGATCCCCTCGCCACCCCACCGACTTCCTGGAGCTGCCCTGCGGGAACGACCGGCACTACCACGGTGGCGACCAAGGTGGGATCAGGTTCGACCACTACCGTCAACTTCTGCGCTGTCCCCATGAACCAAAGCATAACTCCGCCACAGGCAGGCACCATGATTTACGTGAACGGCAATATCGCCTCGAGTTGCTCGGGGGGTGGCAACTGCACCGGTGGTTTGAGCGGCCCAGGTCAGGGGCAGGCGGGCATTCAAGATTACAATGCCATCAGCATTGTAGCCAACGGCAATATCGATATCGAGGGCGATTTGGTTTACAAAACTGAACCTGTCACTACGACACAGAACCAAGTGGTGGCAGGAACGAACCCGGCTTGTTGCAATGGGGACCCCGCCGATACCTTGATCCCCGGGCACAATAACGGCCAGGTGCTGGGCCTTTTTACGGCCAACGGAAACATCAACCTCAACAGCAATTATTCAAACAACAACCTGGAGATTGATGCATCTATGGCGGCGCTTAAGGCAGGTCAGAATTATGGCTTCAGTACAAACGAAGGCTCCATCAACACCGTGACCAATGTGGGCGGTCGGATTGAGAATGCGGCTCACGGAGTCAACATAACTACCTTCAACGTGTACTTCGACCAACGGTTTGCCGCCACCCAAGGATTTGCGCCGCCGTGGTTCCCCTCAACCACCGTCACCGCCACCGGCCCCGCACCCGCCGTCGCCAAACCAACCGTGCAGCGCGTTCAGTGGGTGCTGAAGAATATGTGATTGAATCGGGGGGTCGTTTCGGCATGTCAGTCTGAGAGAAGTTGTCAGTTGTCAGTGGTCCGTTATTCATTCTCGGCCATTGGTTTCCAGCTTTCAAAAAGATGGTGCTGGGGGCTAGTGGCTGGGAGCTAGTGTCCTGTCCCACTTAATTGTTCACAATACCCCCTCGCTCCCCCGCCCCTCTCCCCCTTGGGGGAGAGGGTGGACCGCCGTCCCGATGTACTTCATCGGGAGGCGGGCCGGGTGAGGGGGTTCCTGCCAAGCTGCTCGTTGTCAACAATAAGGCGGGACAGGACACTAGGGACGACGTGGTGAGAGAGTGCAGTCCTGAATTCAGAATTCAAGATTGGCCCGGACCCAAGCCCCCAGCCCCTGACACCTGGCCCCTGACACCTGGCCCCTGAAACCTATTTACTCCGTCACTTTTTCCCCGCATCATAATCCGTTCGGTTCACGTCGATACGATTGGCAATCTGTTAACTGTCGACTGTCGACTGTCAACTGTGAACTGGAGAAGTGGGGAGGCTCATTGTCTGAAACAACACCAACCGCGCATCCCTCTCGAGCCAAGATTCTGCTCGCCTTCGCAGCCGTTTACCTCATCTGGGGGTCCACTTACCTCGCCATCCGATACGCCGTTGAAACAATCCCTCCGTTGTTCATGGCGGGGTGCCGGTTCGTTATGGCCGGCGCCACGTTGTACCTGTTGACGCGCGCTGGTGGGGCGACCGCGCCCTCCCGTCGGCATTGGGCCGGCGCAGCCATTTTAGGGGCTTTGCTCCTGGTGATTGGCAATGGAGGGTTGTGCTGGGCGGAGCAGCGAGTGCCTTCCGGACTCGCCGCTTTGCTGCTGGCGACCATCCCCATCTGGATGGTCCTGCTCGATAGCTTAAGGAAAGGCGGCACGAAGCTGGAGGGGCGGGTGGTTGGCGGAATGGCTATCGGTGGGGCCGGACTTGCCTTGCTGGTGGGTCCGGCCCACCTGTGGGGTAGCTCGCGCGTGGATCTTGCCGGCGCGGGAGTACTGATGTTCTCGTCGTTTTCCTGGTCATTCGGCTCCATTCTCTCGCACAAGCTGAAATTGCCCCCTTCGCCCTTTCTGGCGGCGGCCATGGAGATGTTGGCCGGCGGCGCCTTGCTCTTGTTGCTGGGCGTCCTGAGCGGGGAGGGGAGGCAGCTCCATATCCACGATGTCGCCCTCCGCTCCTTGCTGGGTCTTTTCTATCTGATTGTGGCGGGCTCGCTGCTCGGTTTCACTGCTTACATCTGGTTGTTGCGCACGGTAGCCACGGCGCGGGTTTCCACTTATGCTTTTGTGAACCCGGCCGTGGCGGTTTTCCTCGGCTGGGCTGTGGCAGGCGAGGCATTGACGGCTCGTGAGTTGCTGGCCAGCGTCACTATCATCGCCGGTGTAGCGCTCATCATCACCCACCGGCCAAGTCCCGTCGCCGTCACCCCGGATACAGAGGGCCTCCCCTCGGAGAAACCAGAAAGCAGAAACTAGAAACTGGAAACTAGAAACTGGAAAATCGAAATTGGCGGCCTTGTGGTCGAGCCTCTAATTTTCAGTCTGGAATTTCCCTAATTTGTCGCGCCCGTTCCCAGTCAGTCTACTTTCGACCTTCGACTTTCGACTTTTGACTTGTCGCACAGCCCCATGTCATGCTGAGGACGCCGGCCTAGGCCGGACGAAGCATACCCCGCAGTTTCCTTGCGCCCATCGGCTAGATATGTAGCGTATCATTAGACGGCCGAACCGCAAAGTGTGTCAAAATGCCACATTTCATGCGCTCCGCCGCATATCCCCGGCGTTCTTCTAAGCCATTGAAAACACATGAGAACTTGATCTTGCGGGTGCAGAGCACTTCAAAAAAGCGAGATGCGTGGGAAAAATGGAAATCCCGTCCACATCAGACCATGGGCACTTTGGATGACAGCATTGGGCGCGCCCGTGGACTACGGTAACAACTCCAACCTTCGAATTCGGGTTCGAACATGCTCGGGCAGCAAGAATCGGGTTGCGCCGACGCGCCATCCCAGAGATGATGGATCAGGAGGGCAGGGAGGGAAAATGCAAACGAAAGCGGAAGATTATCGACGCATCGAGAAAGCCATACAGTTTCTCGCGGAGAACTATCACCACCAGCCGAGTTTGGACGAGGTGGCGCGGAACGTCAACCTGAGCGAATATCACTTCCAGCGGCTCTTTCGGCGCTGGGCAGGCATCAGTCCCAAGCGCTTTGTACAGTTTCTGACACTGGAACATGCCAAGAAGGTCCTCGAGGAATCCCGGAGCGTGCTGGACGCCGCCTATGATGCCGGGTTGTCCAGCCCAAGCCGCCTGCACGACCTTTTCGTGAATGTCGAGGCAATGACCCCTGGAGAGTTCAAGGCCAAAGGGGCAGGCTGCAAGATCAGTTACGGATACCACCCCAGCCCCTTCGGTGAGTGTCTTCTCGCGGTTACCGGGCGCGGGATTTGCGGATTGGGTTTCGTGGGGCAAGGGGGTCGCGCACAGGCTCTCGAGGACTTCAAGCGAAGATGGCCGGCGGCAGAGTTTCAAGAGAATCCGCAGAAGACCCGGATCTCTATCGCTAGAATTTTCAGTCCCAAGAAAAGAAACGGCAGTAATCCTGTGAAGCTGTTGTTGATGGGCACAAACTTCCAAGTCAAAGTCTGGGAAGCCCTGCTCAGAATTCCGCCGGGTTCCATGGTGTGCTATGAAGACCTGGCGCGCCAACTTGGAAAGCCGTCGGCCGCACGGGCTGTGGGCAGCGCTGTGGGCCGGAACCCCATATCTTTCCTCATTCCTTGCCACAGGGCCATCCACAAGATGGGGATTACCGGTGATTATCATTGGGGAGCGGCACGAAAGAAGGCTATGCTTGCGTGGGAAGCGGCTCGCAAGAATGGAGAATCGGAATAACACATGGCTGCCCCGCCTTTGATGCTTGATGCTGAGACTCGCGCCAGACTTTGGCGGCAGTTGGTGGGCGCTATTGAAACCTACGCTACAAAGCTGGAGACCGGCCGGGTCACCCCTCCGCTCGATCCCGTGCAGCTCCGCGCCTTGCTCTCGCGCTTCGATTTCTGCGCGCCGATGGATGCGTTCGAGGCCCTGGATTTTCTTGTCGAGGGTCTGTGGAAGTTTCAAACCCACACACCGCATCCCCGCTATTACGGACTGTTCAACCCCGCGCCGACTACCATGGGCATCGCTGGGGACGCCCTGGTTGCGGCCTTTAACCCCCAACTCGCCGCCTGGAGCCACAGCCCACTGGCCATCGAGGTTGAACAGCATCTGGTGCGTGCCTTCGGCGCTCGATTTGGTTACGACCCCGCGCAGACCGATGGAACTTTTGCTTCGGGCGGCATGGAAGCCAACCATACGGCTGTCCTCACCGCTTTGGTGCAGAGGTTTCCGGAATTCTCCTGCCGTGGCGTCCGGGCGCTTGCCGCCCAGCCCGTTCTCTACGTTTCCGCGGAGGCGCATCATTCCATTCTGAAAGCGGCTCGATTGTGCGGGCTGGGAACGGATGCCGTGCACGAGATTGCAGTGGAAGACAGCCTGCGCATGAATCCGGAAGCCCTGGTTTCGAGAATCGCCCAGGACCGTGGCCGGGGCTTCGCGCCTTTCATGGTGGTCGCAACTGCGGGAACCACCAACGCGGGGGCGATTGATCCCCTTGCCGCCGTCGCCGAGGTGGCCGCGCGCGAAAAACTATGGCTTCACGTGGACGCGGCGTGGGGCGGGGCGGCAGCGTTGGTCCCCGAACTGCGTTCTCTATTGGAGGGCATCGAGCGCGCTGATTCCCTTACCTTCGACGCGCACAAGTGGCTTTCTGTGCCCATGGGCGCGGGAATCTATATCACTCGCCACACCGAAATCCTCGATCGAACATTCCGTACAGCCGTAACGTATATGCCGCGCGAGGCAGCGGAATTGGACGTGGTCGATCCCTGCATGCACTCGATTCAGTGGTCTCGTCGGGCCATAGGTCTGAAGGTGTTTCTCTCGCTGGCCGTAGCTGGTTGGGAGGGATACGCCGCGGCCATCCGCCAGATGGTGGCCATGGGCGCGCTGCTGCGGGAGCAACTCGAAGCCTCGGGCTGGCAGGTCGTTAACGAAACACCATTGCCCCTCTGTTGCTTCATTGACCAGCGGCATGCGGAGGGCCGCTCCGCGGCCTACCTGCACGCCGTGGCTATGAAAGTTGTCGGCTCTGGAAAAGCCTGGATTTCAACTACCCGCCTGGCCAACTCAGTGCCCGTGCTTCGGGCCTGCATCACCAACTACCGGACAAGCGCCGACGATATTGCAGCCTTGATTGGCGCGCTCGAGGAAGCCCGAAGACAACTCCGTTAGCCCAACTTCCGCACTCGGCGAAGTGAAACCGCGAGAAAGAGCAGGAGGTCACGAATTCCTGAACGGCGCGGGCAGCATCGAGCATGTCCCACAGGTGTGCGGCATCCTTGGCCTCAGGCTGCATACAGGATCTCGCGGGCCTTCAGGATCTCGTGCCGACGAAAGGGATTGCGTAGTGCTTGGGGAGAGAGGAGGTCCACGTCACGCCCGAAGATCTCCCGCAGCTCGCCGATCATGTCCGTCCAGTCGTAGAGGCTCCATTGGGCGTCCGAGGCGAAGGCTACCAACAGATCCACGTCGCTATCGGGACGGAAATCGTCGCGGACAACCGACCCAAACGCGGACAGTTCCGCGACCTTCCACTTGCGACAGAAATCGTCAAGCCGCTTTTTGGAGGTTGTAATATTCACTCAGTCCCCCACGAGCGTGACACTGGCTCCCAAATGCCATTATGCCAGAACCGAATCAGGCCAGCAAATGCCAGTCCGCGACAGGGAATCTAGCAGGACGCCGGAAAACCGGTCTGGCCTGTCATTCCGAGGAGTCCGTCAGTCCGTCAGTTGACGGAGACGACGAGGAATCCCCCAAGTCTTTTGTTCCCAGACAGAGATTTTCCCCTTCGCTCCGCTCTGGGTCGGAATAACAACATTCGCAAACGTTCTTCAGCATCCTGCTAGTCAACGCGCTGCTGAAAACGATGCTTGCTCCCTCGCGGCGAATCTGCGAACATTTGCAGTTCAGCACCGCGTCAGGTTTCATTTCGTAGGCTGATTACCCTGGAGGCAAGAATGCCATTTGATCCAAAGCACTGTAGTCGCACCATCACCGAGGGGCGAGACCGGGCGGGCGCTCGGGCCATGCTCAAGGCAATTGGTTTTACCGATGCCGACTTGGCGAAGCCGATTGTTGGCATCGCGAATACTTGGATTGAAACCATGCCTTGCAATTTCCATCTGCGCGAGCTGGCCGCAAAAGTGAAAGAAGGCGTGCGCGCGGCGGGTGGAACGCCCATGGAGTTCAACACCATTGCGATTTCCGACGGCGTGACCATGGGCACGGAAGGTATGAAGGCTTCGCTGGTGAGCCGCGAAGTCATCGCAGACTCGATCGAGTTGCTGGGCCGCGGCCACATGTTTGACGCCATGGTGGCGCTGGTCGGATGCGACAAGACAATCCCCGGAGGCGCGATGGCCCTGATTCGCCTGAACGTGCCGGGCATTGTCCTGTACGGCGGGTCGATTGCCCCGGGACGCTTCCAGGGCCACGACGTTACGATTGGGGACGTGTACGAAGCCGTGGGCGCACATGCCGCGGGGAAGATGACGGACGCCGAGCTCAAGGACCTCGAGGACCATGCCTGCCCTGCGGCCGGCGCCTGCGGCGGCCAATTCACGGCCAATACCATGTCCACGGTGATGGAATTCATCGGCCTCTCGCCCATGGGCGGGAACAGCGTGCCGGCCCTGGACCCCCTGAAGAATAAAGTTGCCTACCGCACCGGCGAGATGGTGATGGATTTGCTCCGGCGAGGCGTGCGGCCACTCGACATCCTTACGAGGAAAGCGTTTGAGAACGCCATTGTGAGTGTGGCGGCGACGGGTGGTTCAACCAACGCCGTGCTCCACCTGCTGGCCATGGCTCGCGAGGCTGGAGTTCCGCTCCAGATCGATGACTTTGACGCCATCAGTTCGCGCACACCCATCATTGCTGATCTGAAGCCGGGTGGGCGGTACGTAGCTGTAGATGTCCATCGGGCCGGCGGAATCCCCCTGATTGCCAAGAAGCTCCTGGAAGCGGGACTCATCGACGGGTCTCAACAGACTCCCAGCGGGCGAACAGTTGCTGAGGAAGCCCGGCTGGCCATCGAGACGCCGGGCCAGGACGTGATCAAGCCTGTCTCCAATCCGATTAAGAGAACCGGAGGGCTGGTTATCCTGAAAGGGAACTTGGCGCCGGAAGGCTGTGTCGTCAAGGTGGCAGGGTACGAAAGGACTTACCATCGTGGGCCCGCGCGGGTGTTTGACTGTGAAGAAGACGCCATGCGCGCTGTGATGAGCAAGAGCATCCAGGCGGGAGACGTGCTGGTGATCCGTTACGAAGGCCCGCGGGGCGGCCCGGGCATGCGCGAGATGCTGGGCGTGACGGGAGCGCTGGTCGGGGAGGGCTTGGGCGACTCGGTCGGGTTGCTCACCGACGGCCGGTTCAGCGGCGCGACGCATGGCCTGATGGTGGGTCACGTGGCTCCCGAGGCTGCCCGCGGCGGTCCCATTGCCGCGGTCGCCGATGGCGATGTGGTAGTGTTCGATATCGAGAAGCGACGCCTCGATGTTGAACTGGCCGATGAGGAGATCAAGTATAGATTGGCCAACTGGCGTGAGCCCCAGCCGCGGTACAAAACAGGTGTGTTTGCCAAATATGCCGCGCTGGTCTCCTCCGCATCGGAAGGAGCCATTACGCGGGTGCCATGATTGCGCAATCCGCCTGGCGAGAGGGCAGTCAGGCTGTGATTCCAATTGACCTCCCGCAGTTGCGCGCGTAACATGAGCGTCCGTTGGAGTTTTTCCCCGAGACATTCGATTCAGGAGAGGTGATGCATGGCAACAGTCAACACACGTCGTGTGGCCCTGGGCGCTGTGGCCGGAGGCGTGGTCTGGAGCATCTGGAGCACTATCGTCAACGTGGTGATTCTGGAACCGCGGTATACGATTGCGCAGAATGCGGGAACGATGCTCAAGCAAGCGCGATACCACGGGTTCCTGGTTTATTGGTTCATCACAATCTTCCTTCTCGCCTACGTGGTCGCCTGGCTCTATTCTTCAGTGCGTGCGACGCGCGGCGCCGGCCCGGGCACGGCGCTGACGGTCGGGCTGCTGGTAGGCTTCGCGGCAGGGTTTCCCATGAACCTGTCAACCGCCGCGTGGTCGCCGATAGGCCGCCACTTACCGCTCTGGTGGATGCTCGACCTCTGGCTGGGAGCGATCATGGCGTCGCTGGTGGCAGGCTGGATTTACAAAGATTAACCTGCTTCTTTCACATAGACCTTCCATATGGCCTGCCGCCATTGCTGAAAACCGGAGGCCGAGGGTAGTTTCTACCCTTGGCCATCCGGCCTCGCCTCTAACCACATGCAAAACTGAACCCCTAAGTGAAAGATAAAGTGCGTATCCTCAACAACGGCCATGCCCATATCCAACTGCCTGGCGGTGGGTCTTCATCGGTATACTCGAGGTAAGCAGCACGTTCTGCAGGCAGGGCGTTGCTTTGTTGGCCCTGCGGCGGTTTGCCTTTTCAGGTTGAATCGTCTATTCTGCTGGCGAAACTCCTGCCTAACCTCATGAACGGGAATCACATCCTTTTAGGCATCGTGATGCTGGCGGCGATGCTAGGCACGCTGGGCTGGAGATACTCCACTCAGAAAAAAGCTTCGGTCCCGGCGTGGGGTTGGTCGGGACTTGCAATTATTCTGCTCGCAGAGTTGCTGTTGTTCTTGCGCCTTCGCTGGGTCGAAGTCTTCTTTACGCCCATCGTGTGGACAGGCTATCTGCTCTTTGCCGATTCGCTGGTGTGCAGCCTGAAGGGTTCGTCTCGCATCCGTAACTCACTGCGCAGTTTTTTGGGCCTGGCTTGTTGTTCTGTACCCCTGTGGTTGGTTTTTGAGGCCTACAACCTGCGCCTTGGAAACTGGACTTACGTCGGACTGCCTCAAAATCCGCTCCTTCGCGGACTGGGTTTCACCTGGTCATTTGCGACCATCTGGCCCGCCGTCTTCGAGACCGCGGACCTGATTTCGGCGCTGGGTTTGAGTCGAGATAAACGGGAAGCCGCATGTGCCTTTCGCCCTTCCAGACACATCGCCTTTTTTTCCCTTGGCTTGGCATGCCTTACGCTTCCCCTGCTCGCGCCTCCACGCATAGGAGGCTGTTTGTTCGGGGCAGTTTGGGTAGGGTTCATCCTGGTGCTCGACCCCATCAATTATTCCTGGGGAGGGCGCTCCTTGTTGCGTGACCTGGAACAGGGTGAAATAAGCCGGCTCAATGCCTACCTCTGTTCCGGGCTTGTGTGTGGAATCCTCTGGGAGTTCTGGAACTACTGGGCCAGCGCCAAGTGGTTATACGTCTTTCCGATGTGGCAAAATTGGAAGGTCTTTGAAATGCCTGTACCGGGATTCCTTGGTTTTCCTCCGTTCGCGGTAGAATGCTTGGTGATGTACGAGTTTCTGCTCGACCTTCGTGGCAGAGTCTTTGGACATGAGTGCAGCCTCAATGAGAAGAATTCAACTACCGAATCTGCTGGCACTGATCCTTTTGTGGGTCACCGTTAGTTGCGGAACTGTGAAGTTCGCTTGGGGGGCCGGGAAGGCAGACGAAGTGGGAAACCAGGAGATTGCCGTCCGCGGGATGAATAAACTCATGGATGGCGACTTCGACCATGCGGTGGAAATCTTCCGCCAGATCCAGAAGTCCGATCCCGAGTCGCCTCTCGGCTACCTTCTCGAGGCCGATGCGAACTGGTGGAAGATTTACTTGACCGAGGCCAAGCTGATTGACCCGGACGTTTTCGAGGCTCTTTCCGGCGCCGCCACTCCTTACGACAGCGATTTCAGGCGATTGGATGAACTGGCAATCCTGAAAGCCGAAACGCGCATCCACGCGCATCAGGATGAAGCGCGCAGTTACTTTTACGAGGGCTTGGCCTACGGACTGCGCGCGCGGTTGGAAGCTCTACGGGACCATGCTTTGGCAACTGCCCACGCCGGCAAGCGCTTGCGGAGTTTTTCTCTCGCCGCCCTGAAGCTCGATCCCATCCTTAACGATGCCTACTTTGGAGTCGGGCTCTACAACTACTTCGAGGACACGTTGCCAACCTATGTGAAGATGCTGCGCTTTTTGATTCTGCTTCCGGGCGGCGACCGCCTTGTGGGTCTCCGCCAAATCCAGCGAGCAATGGAAAAAGGGCAACTCGTGACCTCGGAGGCGCAATTCCACCTTGCCAAGAACTACTCCCGTCCGATGGAGCGGCAGTTGGCAAGATCCCTGGAACTGTTTCGCCAGATGGAGCAACAGTATCCCCACAACCCACTTTGGAACCTGCTGGCTGGTAGCGTTGAGCTCCGCATGGGAGATGTCAAGGAGGGCGAGGCACTCTACCGGCAGGTGATCGACGAAACCGCCCATCCCCAATCGGAGATATGGAAACCTCTCCACCAACAAGCCGAGCGAGCTCTGGCGCGCCGGTCGGGACAATAGGCCATTGATTCACTAACTTATTGATTCAGCACGAATTCGGAAGTTAGCGTGGGTCCGATGTGCGTCTTGTAGGGGCACAGCGTCCGCCGCGGCAGATGCCCCTACGCCCGGCCCCGCACCATTTTGTTCCTCCAGTATCTGTGTCGAACGGGCATCGAATCAAGTGATTCTGCTCAAACGGCGGCTGCCAACTTTCGAATCCGGGTTCAGTTTTTGGGTTTGCTCGTGGGCGTGGTAGGAGCTGCGAACCAGAGGGCCGGACTCGACGTGAGGGATCCCCAGGCGCAGACCTTCCTGCTTGAGAGTGGAAAATTCCTGGGGGGAATAAAAGCGCGCCACAGGCAACTGCTCACCGGAGGGACGCAAATACTGGCCAATCGTGACGATATCGACCCCCACAACACTTAAATCCTTCAGCACCGCCAGCAGTTCTTCAAACGTTTCCCCAAGGCCCACCATGAGGCCGGACTTGGTTGGGATGGAAGGAGCGATTTCACGTGAGCGTGTGAGGAGGCGCAGGGACCGCTCGTACCGGGAACCACGCCGCGCCACCGGGTAAAGGCGAGGGACAGTTTCGGTGTTGTGGTTCAGGATGTCGGGTTGAGCACGCAGCACGGTTTCCAGAGCTTCGTCAGACCCGCGGAAGTCGGGGATCAGAACTTCTACCTGGCACCCGGCAATGTGCCGGCGAAGGGCCGCAATCGTCCGGGCGAATATCGTGGCCCCACCATCTTTCAAGTCGTCCCGGTCGACGGAAGTGACCACGACATACTTCAAACCCATCTTCGACGCCGCTTCCGCCACTCTTTCTGGTTCCTCCCAGTCAACCTCACCGTGCGGCAGGCCTTTCGGCACGGCGCAGAAGCCGCAGCGGCGGGTGCAAAGCTCGCCCAGAATCATGAAAGTAGCGGTTCGATGCGCCCAGCACTCGCCGACGTTCGGGCAACGCGCGCTTTCACACACGGTATGCAACCCGAGCCCGCGCATCAAATGCCTCAGCTCAAAGTAGTTCTCTCCGGCGGGAACGCGCACCTTCAGCCATTCGGGCTTGCGCACCTGGATGGGAGCTGAGGCAATGTGGACCAAATCGCTCATTCCTGTCATTCTACTCTGTCTATGCCGACCAGACAACCCGGGCACGCTTGAGGAATTGATTCATTGCACAAATCGTAGCGCGGGTTCTGGGCTGCAGGCGTGGCTTTTCGAGGATTGTCCCTTCCGGAAGAGCCGCAGGGTTACAATACGAGCGTTGCGCCCCAATTCTCGAGATCCAGCCCCGTAATGAGGGTATCAACATGCCGTGGATCAAAACCGTCGAACCCGTGGACGCCACGGGCGGACTGAAGCTTGAGTATGACAAGGCGATCAAACGGGCCGGCAAGGTTTTCAACATCCTGAAGGTGCAAAGCCTGAACCCCGAGAGCCTGCGCGCGTCCATGCATTTGTATCAGGCCACGATGTTCGATCCTTCAGGCCTTTCGCGCGCCGAACGCGAAATGCTGGCCACGGTTGTCTCCCAGGCCAACCACTGCTTCTATTGAATCGAAGCGCACGGGGAGGATCTCCGTGAGGAAACAGGAGACGAAAAGCTGGCCGAGCATGTCAAGCATGATTACCGCCGGGCGAGACTTTCCGCCCGCCAAAAGGCGCTGTGCAAGTTCGCCGTGCGGGTGACGCGCACGCCCGCTGCGGTGCGCCGCCGAGAAGTGGAAAGCTTGCACAAATTTGGACTCACGGACCGCGACATCCTGGACGCCGTCGAGGTCATTTCCTACTTCAACTACATCAATCGAGTTGCCGATGCCCTGGGCACTGACCCCGAGCCTGAAATGCGCGAGGCCTTCCAGCGCTGGGGCAAAGGACGACTACGCGGCCGCCGAGAACCAAAAGAGAAATCAGAAACTAGAAAGCAGAAACTAGAACATAAGCCTGCCAGTTTCTAGTTTCTGCCCGGAGAATTCCCCGGTGCGCTCGTAGCAGCGGGCTTTAGCCCGGATTTCTCACCACGTTTGGACGCTCTTCGTGGGCTGCCGGAAGGGCGGGGCTTCAGCCCCGCCGAAATCGCGGCTCCCGCCCTCTGTTGGTGCCGCGCCCCGCGCAGTCCGTCGGCTGACGGACTGCGCGGAGCGCGGGACACAGTAATAATCAGGAAGGCCTTGTAACGGCGGGGCTGAAGCCCCGCCCTTCCAGACCCGTGGTGAGAAATGCGGGTTAGCCCGGCATTGTTTTTTCTTATGCCCGCCTGAAGGCGGCCTCTAGGCGCCTTCGGCAAGCTTGCGGCACCCGCAGAAAACCTTTATTCTAGCTTCATTCGCCCTATCGCAGCTCTGTAGCGCCGACCTTTAGGTCGGCACTCCGGTGCTCGCGCATCGTGCTGACCTAAAGGTCAGCGCTACGAGCCATAGGGCGGGCACATTGATACGCTCGGAAGGCAGTTAGAAGCGCATGAACCGAGTTTTGATTCTCCACTACCACGAAATCTGGCTTAAGGGTGGAAACAAGAACTACTTCCTCAGCCGCCTACGCTCCGCCATCAAGCAGAGTGTCTGCGACTTGCCGGTCCAATCGCTCGGCCGCACTGCAGAACGCTTGCTGCTTGTCCCTGGGGACGAATCCGCAGCGCCTGCTATCCTGGAGCGTTTACGCCGGGTTTTTGGTCTCGCCTACATTGCACTGGCCCGCGAAGTTCCGAGTTCGCTTGCTGAATTGGGTCCTGCGGCTTGCGCCATGATGGCGGAAAAGAACCCGCGCAATTTCGCTGTACGCGCCAAGATCGCCGAGACAGGATATGGCATGAATTCCATGGAGTTGGAGCGCCAGCTCGGGCGGGTCATCCTGGACTCTTTGCGAGCGAGAGACCCCAGCGTCCAGGTGAAACTCACGAACCCGGAGGTGACCTGCTGGGTCGAGGTTGTCCCTGGGAAAGCTCTTATCTATTCGGACCGGGTGGAAGGAGCTGGCGGCCTGCCTGCCGTCACGAGTGGCCGGCTCGTCGTATTGCTTTCCGGCGGGTTTGATTCCGCGGTGGCTGCCTATAAGATGATGCGGCGCGGCTGCCACGCTGCTTTCGTGCACTTCTTCGGAAGCCCCTCTCCCTCACGGGATTCATCAAGGGGCGTGGCGGAAGAAATTGTTAGGACCCTCACACCCTACCAGTTCACCTCACGGCTTTACTTGGTTCCCTTTGACGCCGTGCAGCGCCAAATCGTTGCGGCAGCGCCGGAGAGCTTTCGCGTGCTGCTTTACCGCCGCATGATGGCGCGCATGGCGCGCGAGATTGCCCGGGCTGAGCACGCGATGGGGCTCGTGACCGGAGACAGCGTCTCGCAGGTAGCCTCACAGACGCTGCATAACCTGGCGGCCATTGACCACGGCCTTGACCTCCCCATCTATCGCCCTCTGGCGGGCGACGATAAGGCGGAGATACTGCGCCTGGCCCGGCAGATCGGGACTTACAAGATCTCCTGCGAACCCTTTGAGGACTGCTGCCCTCGCTTCATGCCCCGCGCGCCTGCCATCTTTGCTCGGCCTGAGCAACTCGACCGGGCCGAGGCGGGGCTCGACGTTGCTGCCCTGCTCAGGATGGGTCTCGAGGCCACAACCGTAAGCAGTTTCAAGTTCGAGCGAGGGTCGGTGACCACGCGGGAGGGGCTGCCGCGGCGCTTCGAAAAGCTTTTGCCTGCCCTTAAAGCGGTCCAGGACCCCAGTCAATCTTCGTGACAGGTCGACCCCCGCCTCCTGAGGGATGACGCCGAGCCTTAAAGGCGTCCGGGGCGGGTGCGCGACATAAGTCACATGAGATTGACTGCCCCGCTTGGCGTTCTTATAATTGTTATGGTTAGTGGAGAACTCAAGGATGAAAAGACTGCTCTTCTTCCTCTTACTCTTCTGCGTCCCGGGGGCAGGACTCTTCGCACAAGACACCGCCGGTGGGTCAAACAGCAATAATTCTCAGTCTTCCAACGACCAGAGTCGAATCAAGGTGCGCGTTGAACTGGTCAACGTTCTCACCACCGTTACCGACAAGAAGAACCGGCTGGTCACCGACCTCACCAAAGACGACTTCCGAATCTTCGAGGACGGCAAGCCCCAAGACATCCGCTTCTTCAGCCGCGAGACCGACCTCCCCTTACGCATCGGGATCTTGGTCGACGCCAGCAACAGTATTCGCGCCCGGCTACACTTTGAACAGGAAGCAGCTATCGATTTCTTGAACATAGCGGTGCGCCCCGGCAAAGACCTCGCCTTCGTGGTGGCTTTTGACGTGGAACCCCAGCTTGTCCAGGATTACACGGACGACATCGAGAAACTCTCGAACGCCATTCAGGGCCTTCAGGCCGGGGGTGTTACGAGCCTCTTCGATGCTGTCTTTTTCTCATGCAAGGAGAAGATGCTCTTCTTTCCGCCGCCTGAACCTTACCTGCGCCGGGTCATGATCATCGTCAGCGACGGGGAGGATAATCAGAGCGTGCATACTCGGGAAGAGGCACTGGCCATGGCGCAGCGTGCTGAGGTTACAGTTTTCACCATCAGCACCAACCGCACGGGCTCGGAGGGACGGGGGGACAAAGTCCTGCACCGGCTGGCGGAGGTAACCGGGGGCCATGCCTTCTTTCCCTTCGAGGCAGGTGATTTGGCCGCGGATTTTCATGAAATCGCCCGCGAGCTCCGCAATCAATACAGCTTGGCCTACGTTTCAACGAACGCTGCCCACGATGGGACATTCCGCAGCATCACCATCCAGCCTGTCGATAAAAGCCTGCGCGTGCGGGCCAAGAACGGTTATTTCGCGCTGTCTCAATAGCAGGTGCCAGGGAACAGGGAAAAGCCTGTCATTCCTGTTAACCCGTAACCTGATCCCTACTCCGTGGGTGCGCACTCCCTGTTCCCTATTCCCTGTTCCCTGTTCCCTACTGTGTGGGTGCGTAATAACCCCGCCGGGCCTGAACTCTGTAGTCCCCATTGCGAACTTGCACCCGGATCTTGCGATAAGACCCATCGTGCTTGGTGTTCGTAGGCGTATATCCGAGCAGGTATTGAGTTCGCAATTCGCGGGCAATTTGCTGAAACGCCGCCGAGGTATCTTTGGCGCGGTTCACTTCGAGAACGCTTCCACCGGTGTCGTCCGAGAGCTTTTTCAATACGGAATCCCCACCGAAGCCCATCGCGTGTCCCCAATAGAAGGAGCGGTCAATGATGGCGACGGAATAGTTGATCACATCCGATTTTTGCGCGGCCTCCAGGGCGGTCTGCAGCTTGACCTTGCTCCCCTGGTCTTCGCCGTCCGTCAGGAGGATAAGTACCTTGCGCCCCACTTCGTTCTTCAAGAGGTCGTTGGATGCTAAATAGACGGCGTCGTAAAGGTGGGTGGCGCCGCCGGAGTCGCCCGTGGGAAAGGGCCCCGGCAACACGCCATGCGCGCCGCCATTGATTACCGTCTCGTCGATGGCGTGGGCGAGCAATCGTTGATCGGCCGTGAAATCCTGGAGGAGTTCCACGTCCACGTCGAAGTGCAGGACAAAAGCCAAGTCCTTGACACGCATCACCTGATGCAGAAAGGCCTTTGCCTCTTCCTGCTCAATGCCCAGCACCTTTCCTTGGCTGGGGCTGGTGTCCACCATGATTCCCATGGTAATAGGGGTGTCAGTTTCACGCGAGAAGTAGCGAATCTCCTGGGGTGTCCCGTCTTCCTCAAGTTCGAAATCCTCTTTCTTCAAGTCCGGGATCAGGTGCTTCTTCTTATCCTCCACCACGGCGTACACGCTCACGACTTCCGTCGATACTTTTATGGTGGCCGGCGGTTCCTGCTCAGCTTTCTCCTGGCCCAAACCCGGAACACTTGCCAGCGCCATGAAGACAACCCCGAGAATGATGGGCGTGTGCGTCCTGCCTGCCATCGGAGGGAGACATAGGGTACGGTGACGATCTTTAATCTTCAATTTTCTCGTCATGCTTCTTAGATGCAGCGGCCAAGCTCCGCGTTTTTGCCCATTATAGGCATACCCGGTCCGGGGATGACTCCATCCACCTACCCTGCGCCTCGAGTTCTCTGATGAATATGCGGCGGAGGTGAGTCCGTAATCCCGTCGTCGCCTTCGCGATGGTTGTTCCGTACTGAGCGGAGTTTGGGGAATAATCCTCGCAGAGGTCTCCGCGCATTCTAATTTTCCAGTTTCGGGTATCGCGATTTCATTTTTTTTGTCGCGAACGTCACTTTCTTCTTGACAAGATAATTCGGTGTCACTATACATGAGATTGAATACGCGCTCCGCCAGCAACGCTGGCGTGAAATTCAAGAAGTTCGGAGGAGAATAGAATGGCAGCGAAAAAGAAAGCCAAGAAGAAGAGGTAAGCTCTTCAACAAATTCGAAAGGAACTATCGGGGATGCAGCGATGCATCCCCGAAGTTTTTTGGGGCCCCTTTTTCTAGCGCTACCAAGAACGGGAAGGAATGTTCGGTAGCTCGAACTGTTAACTGTCCCGCCGCGGCGGGTTGACTATGAACTGCTATTCTCAGCCGAGTCGCGCTCGGCTGCGGTCAGCGCCCGGGGCGCCTCATCCACCGGCTCAATCTCAGGGATCTCATCGCCTGTGGCCGCGCCAAGTTCTTTCAGCTTCCTGGCCGAGGGCAGGACCCGTCCTTCCAGTGAACCCACCGCCTTATTGTAACTATCGACGGCCTTCTGGAGAGCCGACCCAATCCCTTCGAAGTGAGAAACGAAGGGCCGAACGCGGTCGTAGAGTTCCTTGCCCAGTTCGCTGATGAGGCGAGCATTCTCGGCGATTTGCTCCTGCCTCCACCCATAAGCCACGGCGCGAAGCAAAGCAATAAGCGTCGTGGGAGTGGCCAAGACCACCCGCTTCTGCATTCCGTCTTCAATCAGTGTGCGGTCCTGTTCCAGCGCCGCGCTGAAGAATGACTCGCCGGGAAGAAACAGGACCACAAACTCCGGGTCCGGCTCCAACTGCTCCCAATAACTTCGACCGGCCAACTGATTCATATGGGCGCGAACGTTTTGGGCATGCTTGTCGAGCGCCGCTTTTCGCTCCTCGTCCTTGACGGCGGCGGCGGCCTCGAGGAATGCCTGCAGCGGTACCTTGGCATCCACTGCAATACGTCGGTTGCCGGGCAATCTCACGATCATGTCGGGGCGGAGCCGGCCGGACTCGGACGAGAAGGTTTCCTGCTCGGTGAAATCGCAATGCGCCGACATGCCCGCCAACTCGGCCACGTTCCGAAGGGTCATTTCCCCCCAACGACCGCGCACCTGGGGTCCTCCCTTGAGTGTGATGGTCAGAGCTGAGGTCTTTTCCTGCAATTGCTGGTTTGTGGTGGCCAGGGTGCGGAGTTGCTCTTCGAGCGTGCCGTAAGCGCCTTGACGGGCCTTCTCCATCTCCTGGATCTGCTTTTCATAACGGGTGAGGGATTCCCTCAAGGGGGCCACCAGCGCGTCGATAGCCTGCTGGCGCGTCTCAAGGTCGCCTTTCGCACGGGCTTGAATAGTCTCGAAGGTGCTCCTGGCCAGAGTGATAAACGCTTGGTTGTTGCTCTTGAGCGCTTCCGCGGACAGCGCTTGAAACGTATCCACCAGGTCTTTCTTGGCGTCTTCCAACAACTTCTTCTGTTCTTCGAGGCTGGCCTGCGCTTCCTGCAGTTTGGTCTCCGCTGCAACGCGGAGTTCCCCTTCTATCTTTATCCGGCTGCGCAAGGCAGCAAGGTCTTCCAGCGTGCCCTTCAACTGCTCTACTTCTGTCTGTGCCTTCACCTTTTGCTCGCCTTCTCCGCGCAACAATTGCTGAAGGCCTGAAATCTCCTTCTCTTTGGCGTCAAACGAAGTCTGGAGCGCGTTGAGTTGCGCCCGCACCTCGCTCAAGGTGCTTTCTGCCGCTTTGACGCGGCCCTCCGCTTCTATTTGTGCTTTTGCGAGTTCGGCCTTTGAGCGAACTGTCACCCACAGCCAGCCGAGCACAATTCCCAACACAATACCGATCACGAGCAGGAGGATGGCGTTCATTTGGTTCACCTCAGTGTTTCTAGAAGTTCTCCTCGTGCGCAGGACAGATGGGCTGGTAATCGCAGAACTTACACACAAAGCCGGGCGTAGCGGGGAAATGGTTCTGGCGGATCCGGTCGGCTACCGTCAGGATCTCAGTCTTGACGGCCTCAAGGTCCTGTTCGGTCCTGACGGTGTGGACAGGCTCGTTGTTGGTGAGGCAATAAAACGTCAAGCGCACCGGTCTCAGCTTCATTTGTTCCTGCGCGGCCAGGGCGTAAACGGAGAGCTGCAAGCTCTTGTCGGCATCCTTCTGCGAGCGGGGCTTGCCGGTCTTGTAGTCAACCAGTTCGACGGCGCGCTCGCCCTCCCGCGTGTGCGGGGCCAGGGGACTAATCTGGTCAATGCGGCCTTGCAACCATACTTCGCCCAGGTCCAGTGAGAAGGAGCTTTCCATGCTCAGGGGCAGCGTTTCACTGCTTTCCTGCTTTTCCACGAAGGCGCGCAATTGCTCCAGCCCCGCTTGCTTGTAGGCTTGCTCCTGGTATTCGTCCTCGAACTCGGTCTTCCTCCACGACAACTCGTAAAACCTCTTTACGGCCTCGAAGTTTGCTTCTCCCTTGGCCCGCAACTCGAAATAGTGCCTTACCGAGCGGTGCATGATATTTCCAAAGGTGAGGGCGGCCTGTGGACCTGTGGGGATTTTGAGGTAATGGCCGAACTTGAACTTCAGCGGGCAGTCCTCGTAATCCTCAATCGACGAAGCGCTCAGGCGCAGTTTTTCCCCCGGCTTGATTTCAGGTTCGCGCGCGGCCCATTCCGCAATCGGAGGATGAACCCCGGCCGCCTCGGCTATCTCCCCGAATAGTCTTCGCTGAGGACTATGCTCTTCGGCACGTGGCAGTTGAATAGCCGGGGCGGGGAGTTGTGTGACTTCCTTCGCCTGGAGGCGCTCGATGTCCCGAGCCTCAACCACCCGGTCGGCGAGCAAGTCATCGATGAATTTTGACGGCTTCTTCCCCGGCGCAGCCACGCTGGATACGTAGAGGCGGTCCTTGGCGCGCGTGAGGGCCACAAAGAACAGCCGGCGTTCCTCTTGCATGTGAATATTCTGCGGGGGCAGAGGCCCCTTGCGAAGTTCGTCAGGAAACTCGATGACGGCCCTGCGCTCCGTGGCCGGAAAGCGGCGTGAGGCCACGCTGAGCAGGAAGACGACGGGAAACTCCAGCCCCTTGGCAGCGTGTACGCTCATCATCTGGACGGCGTCGGCACGTTCTCCCAGCTCCGGCGCTTCAATCTTTCCTCCCGCCTCGAGGTAATTCCGGAAGTAATAAATGAATTCGCGCAGATTCTTCCTGGGCTTCTTTTCCGCGCCTGCATCCTCCCACTCAGGCCTGGCCAGCGGCGGGAATTTCGAGATTTTTTCCTCCCACTCCCGGAGGAATTCTTCGAAAGCATTTACATACCCCAGGTCACGCTCGCCAAGAAACGATTGCAGTTGGAGCCGCTCGCGGAGGAGTTTGAACAGCGCCGTCACCGTCCCGTTTTGCGCCGCCCAGTGCAAGTCGTGGAGGAGCCGTTTCAAGGCCTCCCAGTGGGTGGTTTGGAGGAGGGTGCGGTTCGGACCCTTTTCCCAGGAGGTGAGGACGTCATAAAGCGAGCAGCGCTGCTTCTCTGCTTCCACCCGGACTTGCAGGGCGACTTCTTCGCGAAAGTTCCATCGCGGGGCCAGGAGTACCCGCGTCAGGCTGATGTTGTCGTGGGGGGAAAGGACCAAGTTAAGGTAGGCGAAGAGGTCCCGAATAATCACTGTGGAAAGAACCGAAAGGCCACGAATAGCAAACGGTATGCCCCGGCGCTGAAACTCCTCCACGAGGCGGGCGCGATAGTTATGCGCCCGGTACAGGACGGCAATGTCGCGATAGGAAGAGCCCTTAGCCACGAGCCGTTGTATTTCTCCGGCAACCCAATTCGCCTCGCTCACATAGTCCGGGCTGCCCAGCAGATAAACTGGGCAGCCTTCTTCGCGCTCAGGCCTCAGCTCCGGCTTGGAAGGATATCGGTCCTCATTCCTCTTGATGACCACATCCGCAACCCGCAGCACGCGCTCGGTGGAGCGGTAATTGCGATTCAAAAAGATGGTCCGGTGTCCCGGGAATACTTGCCCAAACATGTCGAAGGCGCCGTGTGAGGCGCCACGGAAGCGGTAGATGGCCTGGTCGTCGTCGCCGACGGCGGTAATGTTGAAGGGTGGCGCCACCAGCCGCTTGAGCAGCTCCACCTGAGCGTAGTTGGTGTCCTGAAACTCATCGACCAGGACAAAACGGAACTGCGCGCGGTAACGCTGGAGGATTTCCGCATGGCGGTCGAACAGGTGCACTGCCTCTGGAATCAGGCTGCCAAGACTGGAACTGCCCGCACGCTCGATCAGCCGGCGGCTGTTGCGGAAGACCCGCGACAACTCCTTTTTCTTTTGAATCTCCTCGTCTTCCAGGGTTCGCTCCTCGGGCTTCAGCTTGGCGGCATTCTCCAGAACAGTTCTTTCAGCCTCTTGGGCATATTTCTCGAAGTCATCTGGCTCGATGAGCTCATCCTGGCAACGAGAAAAGAACTCACTCAGAGCGTGCAAGAAGGCCCCGGGTTCAGCCAGCTTTTGGTAGAACTCGAGCTGGAGCTGCTCCATGCGTTGCCTGAGGAAAACCCACACATCCTCCTTGTCCAGCAACATGCGCTCGCCGGCCTGCTGATGATGTGATCCCTCGGTCTCGGGTGGTGTAGCGCCGCCCTTTAGGGCGGCAGGTGCCGGGCTAAAGCCCGGCGCTACGTGCTTGCAGACGACTTCGTAAGCGAAGGCGTGAAAAGTGCAGACGTGCGGGAAGGTGGCGAGGTCAGGAAGGGCCTGGCCTACACGGGACTTCATCTCTCCGGCAGCCTTCTCGGTGAAGGTTAAGGCCAGAATGTTTTGCGGTTCGAGTCCGGGGGCGTGCTCGAGCAAATGGACAATACGTTGCGTGATGACACGGGTCTTGCCGCTTCCCGGGCCCGCAATGACGAGCAGCGGTCCATCACCGTGTTCAACCGCCTGGAGCTGTTCCGGGTTGAGCTTCAACATGAAAGCAACCAAGTCGACCGTCGATAGTCGAAAATCGAAAGTGGACTGACAGGAAAAGTGGATGGCAAGTTGCCCTGATTCCAACCCAAGAAATCCGTGCCTTCGTGCGGGCGCCGCCACTCCAACATGCTGCTGAAAGAAGCCATTCTAGCATCCACTCGCGCGCTGTTCCCATGTTTTCTCGCGCCTGGGCCTCCCTTTCAGGCCGCTGGTGAGACGGGATTCAGGATTCAGGATTCAGGATTCGGGATTCAGGAAAAAAAACACCCGCGCACTCCCCTGGATCCCGAATCCTGTCCTCACCCCAGGAACCAGGGAAGCACCACCAGCGCAGTTCCCCGAATCGTGAATCCTGTATCTTGAATCCTGTCCTTCCCATCAGGAATCGGACAAACACCACCACCGCGCTTCCCTGACTCCTGAATCCTGACTCCTGAATCCTGTATTATGGTTGACCTGCAAAGCGGGACTCGGTTATCTTGAGATTCCTGTGCAACCAGTTAATCGGCCAGCAACGCGAAGCACCTCCTTTCCTAAGCTGTCCGCCGGACCGGGCGGTGAGCCACCGCGTGGTTTTGGCTTGTTCATTTTGCCTGGGGGGTCGAACACAAAGAGACGGTCTGGCCACCCTCACACCTCTTTCGGTGCTAAAGCATTATTGGCTAACGGCCTTCGTAACCAAGCCGACGTATTGGCCGTCCATTATTAGGGTGACGCCCATCAATGAGTGGCTTGGCGCACGGCCGCGACTCAGAGGAAGAAAGGACTTTGAGACAACACTATCAAGCAGCCTCCAAGCCCAAATAGCTGAGCGGTTTACAGAAGGAGCCGGGGCTTACCCGAACTCGGAAGGGATCAGTCGTAGAAGGTTTTCAGACTATCCAGACGACCATTGCTGGCCTTCAGGTTTGGCCGAAATAACTCCGCCGATTTCAACAGATATGGCAGCCTTCATTTTGAGGCGGTTTGATTATTAGATAAGGATAGAAACATGAGCACGCCCACGACGATAGAAAGAAATGAAGTCCAAGTTCGACCAGGCAATTCGCCCGGACTCCCGGGGAAGGAGCCGAAGCGCCGTTGGTGGGTTTGGCTCCTGGCGCTCGCGGTTTTGGGCTACGGCGCGTACCGCGTGCGGAAGGGGCTAGTAGCCCCGCAAGCGACGACCGCCGCACAGGGGGCGAATCTCAGGTTACCAAGCGTGCCCGTGGTCGCGGCGAAAACTCAAAAGGGCGACATCGGCGTCTATTATACGGGCCTGGGCGCGGTGACCCCGATTTATACGGTCACCGTCAAGAGTCAAATCTCCGGATATCTGATGCAGGTATTGTATAAGGAAGGCCAGACCGTTCAAAAAGGCGATCCGCTGTTTGAGATTGATCCACGGCCCTATCAAGTCATGCTGGAGCAGGCCCAAGCGGGATTGGCCAGGGACCAAGCCAACCTGGAAAACGCCAAGGTGGATTTGAAGCGCTACCAGGTCCTGGCCCCCCTGAAAGCCGTTCCAGAACAGCAACTGGCGACGCAGGAAGCCACGGTCAAGCAGGACGAGGGAATCGTGCAAACGGATCAAGCGCAAATTGATAACGCCAAACTTGATCTTATCTACTGCCATATCACCGCCCCGATTACGGGCCGCGTGGGTCTTCGGCTCATCGACCCTGGAAATTATGTAACAGCGAGCGACGCTGTCGGATTAGTCGTCATCACCCAGATCGAACCCATCAGCGTCATTTTCACGCTTCCCGAGGACTACCTTCCCGCCATCCTCGCCAAGATGCATGCGGGGGCGCAGTTAAGGGTTGAAGCCGACGACCGGAATGGGAAAAAGATTGATCAAGGGTTGTTGGAATCAGTGGATAATCAGATCGATCCGACCACCGGCACCGTCAAATTGCGCGCGACCTTCGCAAACCGGGAGGGGAGCTTATTTCCCAACCAGTTTATCAACGTGCGACTATTGGTGGAAGAAAAGCAGGGTGTAACCCTGATGCCTACGGCCGCCGTGCAGCGCAACTCACAAACAACTTATGTGTTCCTAGTGAAGCCAGATTCAACGGTGACCGTGCGTTCGATAACTATAGGCACGACGGAGGGTGATGACGCCGAAGTCCCCTCGGGTCTGTCCCCTGGTGATGTCGTTGTCATGACCGGCGTCGACAAACTCCAAGAAGGAAGTAAGGTGAGGGTGCAGATGTACGGCGAAAAGGCCCAAAAGGGAAGCTAAATGAACCCCTCACGGACATTTATTCTCCGGCCGATAGCTACATCCCTGCTGATGGTGGCCATCCTGCTTGTGGGCGCGGTTGCCTACAAGGAGTTACCGGTTTCGGCGTTGCCGGAGGTGGATTATCCCACTATTCAGGTGATTACGTTCTATCCCGGCGCAAGCCCGGACGTGATGGCGTCTTCGGTGACCGCCCCGCTCGAGCGGCAGTTCGGCCAGGTGCCCGGACTCCAGCAGATGACCTCCACCAGTTCCGACGGTTGCTCGGTCATCACTTTGCAGTTCACTCTCAGCCTCAACATCGACGTGGCTGAGCAGGAAGTGCAGCAGTCGATCAATGCTGCCGGAACCTACCTTCCCCCGGACCTTCCGACCCCTCCTATCTATAGCAAGAGCAATCCGGCCGATGCACCGGTCCTGACGCTGGCGCTCACTTCAAAGGGCCTCCCGCTTTCCAAGGTCGAGGACCTCGCCGACACGCGGTTGGCGCCCAAGATCTCGCAATTGCCTGGCGTCGGTCTGGTTAGCATCAGCGGCGGGCAGAAACCCGCGGTTCGGATTCGGGCGAATCCCACCTTGCTGGCATCTTACGGCCTCAACCTGGAGGACCTGCGCAGCTCCATCGTCGCCGCCAGCGTCAACCAGGCAAAAGGCAACTTTGATGGCCCGCATCAGGCTTATCAGATCGGCGCCAACGACCAGTTGCTCTCGAGCAGCGACTATGCTCCGCTCATCATCGCCTATCGGAACGGCTCCCCCGTCAAATTAACCGATGTCGCCACCGTCTCCGATGACGTCGAAAACGTTCGCCAAGCAGCTTGGATGAACGACGTTCCTGCCGTCATCGTCAACATTCAGCGGCAGCCGGGCGCCAACATCATCACGGTCGTCGATCGCATCAAGACCCTGTTGCCGCAGCTCACCACATCGCTGCCCTCATCGGTCCAGGTCAGCATCTTGACCGATAGGACGACCACCATTCGGGCGTCCGTGCGGGACGTGGAGTTCGAATTGATGCTTACGGTATTTCTGGTAGTGATGGTTATCTTTCTGTTCCTGCGCAATCTTTCCGCCACCGTCATCCCCAGCGTTGCCGTTCCTCTCTCCCTGGTCGGTACCTTTGGGGTGATGTATCTGCTCGGCTACAGCTTGAATAATTTGAGTTTGATGGCCTTGACCATTTCCACCGGCTTCGTCGTGGACGACGCGATCGTGATGATCGAGAACATTACCCGATACATCGAAGAAGGGGAGCCGGCGCTGCAAGCGGCGCTCAAAGGGTCCAAACAAATTGGCTTCACGATCGTCTCACTGACATTTTCATTGATTGCCGTTCTCATCCCGCTGTTGTTCATGGGGGATATTGTCGGCCGGCTCTTCCGTGAATTTGCCGTCACCCTGGCCGTTACCATCCTGGTCTCCGCCATCGTTTCGCTGACTTTGACGCCGATGATGTGCTCCAAGCTGTTGAAGCACCGACCCGTGGAAGAGCAGGGCCGGTTCTATCGCGTTTCAGAGCACGCCTGGAATTCGGTGATCGCCTTTTATGATAAGACCCTCCAGTGGGTGCTCCGCCATCAGACCGAAACCCTGGTGGTCGCAGTTTCCACTCTCGTCCTGACCGTGCTGCTGTACATCTTCATTCCCAAAGGGTTCTTCCCGATTCAGGACACGGGCGTTATCCAAGGTGTCTCCGAGGCAGCCCAGACGGTCTCCTTCCCGGAAATGGCCAGCGAGCAGCAAGAGTTGGCGAAAGTCATCTTGAAAGACCCCGCCGTCGAGAGCCTTTCTTCATTCATCGGGATAGATGGCACCAACACTACCCTTAATAGCGGGCGCATTCTCATCAACCTCAAGCCCCTCGAAGTCCGCAAGATAAGCGCCAGCGACGTCATCCGCCGCTTGCAGCCGGAACTGGCCAGCGTGCAGGGCATCACTCTGTTCATGCAGCCGGTGCAGGATATTACGGTCGAAGACCGGGTGAGCCGTACGCAGTTCCAGTACACGATCGAAGATCCCAGCGCTGACGAGCTGAATGTCTTCGCACCCCGAATGCTCGAAAGGCTAAAAGCGTCGCCGGAGTTGCGGGATGTGGCAAGCGATCAGCAGGTGGGCGGCCTTCAGGCTAAGCTGGTGTTCGATCGCCAAACGGCTTACCGCCTCGGCATCACACCCGCGACCATCGACCAGACGCTCTACGACGCTTACGGCCAGCGGGAAGTGTCCACCATTTTTACCCAGTTGAACCAATATCACGTGGTTTTGGAAGTAAAACCCGATTATCTGAAGAATCCTTTAGACCTCCGCGATCTATTCATACGGACTAACGCTGGAGCCTCCAGCGGTTCCGCGGGCTTGGTTGCGGGCGGCTCGTCGGCTACCCAATTGTACGGACCGACGAGCTCCTTGACCGCTGCAAACACGAGTCTTTCGTCGAGCACGTCATCTTCCGCCAGTTCCTCCACCATCGCCTCGGATAGCGCCTTCGGCGAGGGACAGATCGCATCTTCCTCAGCATTTCCGAATGGAGGCCAGGTGCCGCTGGCCGCCTTCACTCATCTCGAGGAGATGAACGCTCCCATCACCGTGAACCACCAAGGTCAGTTCCCGGTGGTTACCATCTCTTTTGATCTGGCGCGCAGCGCGTCGCTGGGGGATGGAGTGAACGCCGTGAACAAGGTAAAGGACCAAATCGGCCTGCCGCCCAGTATTCAGGCGGCATTTCAGGGTACGGCCGCATCATTCCTGGCATCGCTGTCAAACGAGCCCGTGTTGATTCTGGCGGCCCTCATTACCGTCTATATCGTCTTGGGCGTCTTGTATGAAAGCTACATTCATCCCGTCACCATCCTGTCCACGCTGCCTTCGGCGGGTGTCGGTGCGCTGCTGGCCCTGTTGATGACCCATAACGACTTCAGCGTCATCGCCTTGATCGGCTTGGTCCTGCTCATCGGTATCGTGAAGAAGAATGGCATCATGATGATCGATTTCGCTTTGGACGCGGAGCGCAAGGAAGGCATGACACCCGTCAATGCCATTTATCAAGCCTGCCTCCTGCGCTTCCGCCCCATCATGATGACCACCATGGCGGCGCTGCTCGCTGGTCTGCCGCTAGCGCTCGGCACCGGCACCGGTTCGGAACTGCGCCGGCCTTTGGGCATTACCATGGTCGGCGGACTTCTTTTGAGCCAGTTACTAACGCTTTACACTACCCCGGTCATTTATCTCTGGTTCGATCGCCTGGCAAGACGGTTCTCCCGGGGTCGCGAAATCAGCCCGGGGGCGGAGCCGGTTCCGGCAGACTGAGACGATTTCAAATGGCAAATGGCAAAGAGCAAATGGCAAATGGATTTGAAATGGCAAACGGAAGAAGCGGAAGAAGTGAAGTGGCAGGTGCGGTGCGCGGTGCCACATCTGAATTTTGCCATTTGCTCTTTGCCATTTGAATTTCTTTACCGATGAATATCTCCGAACCCTTTATCCGCAGGCCGGTTGCGACGACGCTCCTCCTCATCGCCATCACTTTGGCCGGAGCCGTCGCCTTCCGACTCCTTCCCGTATCGCCCCTGCCCCGGGTGGACTTCCCCACCATCTCCGTGAACGCGGGGTTGCCGGGCGCCAGTCCCGAGATCATGGCCTCCTCGGTAGCAACTCCGCTGGAGCGCCAATTCGCGCGTATCGCCTCGGTCACCGAAATGACGTCTTCGAGTAGCCTCGGGAGCACCAGCGTTACGTTGCAATTCGATTTGAACCGGGACATTAACGCTGCGGCGCGTGACGTGCAGGCCGCCATCAACGCGGCCCGCGGCTACTTGCCCACCAATCTTCCCAATAACCCCACCTACCGAAAAGTGAATCCGGCCGATTCGCCGATCTTCCTCCTTGCACTTACTTCCGACGTGCTGAGCAAAAGCCAGATCTATGACGCCGCTTCCTCGATTCTGGCACAGAAGCTTTCGCAGGTGAGCGGCGTAGGCCAAGTCATCGTGGGAGGAGGCGCGCTGCCGGGGGTTCGGATCGAGCTGAATCCGACCGCGCTGAACAAATATGGCATCGGCCTCGAGCAGGTCCGGGGCGTGTTGAGCAGCGCCAATGCCAACACTCCCAAGGGGCATTTTTCGGACGGTCACCGCATGTATGAAGTGGGCGCCAACGATCAGCTCCTCAAAGCCGTTGACTACATACCGTTGATCGTTGCTTACCGCAAGGGGTCGGCCGTACACATCTCCGATATCGGCCAAGCGCGGGATGCGCCTGAAGACATTCTTCAGGCGGGCTATTCGAACGGTAAGCCCTCCGTTCTGATCATCATCTTCCGCCAACCTAACGCCAACATTATCGATACTGTGGATGGCATTCGCGCGGCGCTTCCCCAGCTTAAGGCTGCCATTCCCCAATCCATCGAAATGCGAGTGGCCATGGATCAGACCCTGACCATCCGCGCCTCCGTGAACAATGTCGAGCAAACGTTGATCATCTCGGTGATTCTGGTGATTCTGGTCGTCTTCCTCTTTCTGAGGAATCCGCGGACCACCTTCATCCCCAGCATCGCCGTCCCCGTGTCGCTGATCGGAACTTTTGGTGTGATGTACCTGCTGGGCTACAGCCTCGATAATTTGTCGTTGATGGCGCTCTGCATCTCCACCGGCTTTGTCGTGGACGACGCGATCGTGGTGATCGAGAACATCTCGCGCTATCTCGAAAAAGGCCTGCATCCGTTCCAGGCCGCCCTGAAGGGGGCTAAGGAGATCGGCTCTACGGTGCTGACCATCAGTATTTCGCTGGTTGCGGTGTTCATTCCCTTGCTGCTCATGGGAGGCGTTGTGGGCCGCCTGTTCCGCGAGTTCGCAGTGACGCTCTCCGTGGCGATCATGGTCTCGATGGTGGTTTCACTCACCGCCACTCCCATGATGTGCGCTCACCTCTTGAAAGAACAAGAGTCCCATGGCCGGCTGTACCGGACCAGCGAGCGAGCCTTCAACAGGGTCGTGAAGGCGTATGGGAGAACCTTGTCCACGGTGCTTCGCTATCCGAGGATTACGCTGGCCGTACTGCTGGCCACGATTGCGCTCAACGTTTACCTTTACATATATGTGCCCAAGGGATTCTTTCCGCAGCAGGACAACGGACGGATGATGGGCGCAATTCAAGCCGACCAGGACACCTCGTTTCATGCCATGAACGGGATTTTGCAGCAAATGATCAAAACCATCGTCGCTGACCCGGCCATTGATACCGTCGAAGGATTTACGAGCGGCGGAAACACGGCGCGGATGTTCATCTCTCTGAAGCCCCCCGGAGAAAGAGCCTCCAGTAATGCGCCCGCCGCACAAAGACACATCACGGCTGACCAGATCATCGCCCGGCTGCGGCCAAAGCTTGGCGTGGTGCCGGGCGCCACGCTCTATATGCAGGCGGCGCAAGACGTGCGCGTCGGTGGACGGATGTCCAGCGCTCAATATCAGTACACGATGCGTGGCGACAACCTGCAAGACCTCGTTAACTATGCTCCCCACATGCTCCAAGAGTTGAGAACCATCCGCATCATCGCAGACGTGAACAGCGACCAGCAGAATAACGGGTTGCAAGCTTGGGTCCAGTACGATCGCGAGACGGCGGCGCGTTTCGGCATCTCGCCGCAACTGATGGACAACACACTCTACGACGCCTTCGGTCAACGTCAGGTTTCGACAATGTATGAACCGTTGAATCAGTACCACGTGGTGATGGAGGCGGCGCCCCAATACTGGCAGGACCCGCAGTTCTTGCGCCAGATTTACTTGACGTCGCCAGCCGGACATCAGGTTCCCTTGAGCGCCATCGCCCGTGATACTTCCATCACCGCGCCGCTGTCGGTGAACCACCAGGGCCTCTTTCCGTCCGTCACGATTTCCTTCAACCTCCGGCCAGGGGTTGCACTCGGAGATGCGGTGGATGTCATTAATGCTTCTGCCGCCAAGATTGGTCTGCCCGCAACGATCCATACGGGTTTTGCCGGGACCGCGCAAGCCTATCAGGATTCGCTCGGCAGCGAACCGCTCCTGATCGCGGCCGCGCTGGTGGCGGTTTACCTCGTGCTCGGTATCCTTTACGAAAGCTACGTGCATCCCGTCACCATCCTTTCCACGCTTCCCTCGGCCGGTGTCGGCGCGCTTCTGGCGCTGCTGCTCACCCGCACTGAGCTAAGCGTCATCGCGATCATCGGTATCATCCTGTTGATCGGTCTGGTGAAGAAGAACGGCATCCTGATGATCGACTTCGCGCTTTCTGCCGAGCGGAACGAAGGCAAGAATTCACGCGACGCCATCTACGAAGCATGCTTGTTGCGGTTCCGACCGATCCTGATGACGACGATGGCCGCGATGCTGGGTGCTGTGCCGCTCGCAATCGGTACCGGCACCGGATCGGAGTTGCGCCGTCCGCTGGGAATCGCCATCATTGGCGGGCTGATCGTGAGCCAGTTGCTGACCTTGTACACCACGCCGGTGGTTTACCTCTACTTTGACCGCATCCAACATTGGTGGTGGGAGCGGATACGTATGGGGCATCGCGAAGAAGCCGAGCCGCGCGGCTTTGAAGCGTGAGGCTATTGCGGCAAGCCCGCAGTCAACGGATGCCAGAAATGCTAGGGTTCTTCGCCCGCCAAGAAGCAGGCGGGCTCAGAATGACAGGCCGGGACTTGGCTGGATCAAACATTGGATATCACGAGACACGACTCATGAACCGTACGACAAATACCGATGTGTTAGCTGAAATCACATTCTCGACGGCACTTTCGGGGCACGAGGGACATGGTTCAGGGGACAGCGTGGAGATGCCAGACCCTCATTGGCGCCCTTTACCCTCTCAGCTTTCCTCTTCGCGCTGCCTTCTGCTTTCCGCCTTCTGCCTACTGCTCTTCTCGAGCGCTTGCATGATCGGACCGAAGTATCAAAGGCCCACCGCTCCCGTTCCTCCGGCGTATAAGGAACCGCCGTCCGACAACTCCCAGGAGATGAAGGGCTGGAAACAGGCCCAGCCCAGCGAGGCCCTGGCACGCGGCAAATGGTGGGTAATCTATAGCGACCCGGAGCTCAATGCCCTGGAAGAACGGGTGAGTATCTCCAACCAGAATCTCCTGGCGGCGGAGGCGCAATTCCGCGAGGCTAAGTTCGCCGTGCGCATCGCGCGCTCGAACCTGTACCCGACCGTTTCCGCTGCTGCTTCCATTGTGAACGCGCGATCGGCGCTCACCGGTCTACCTAGCTCCACCACCTACGACCTGCCGGTGGATGTGTCGTACCAAGCCGATATTTGGGGAAGTATCCGCCGCAGCATTCAGGCTAGCGCCGAGGCCGCACAAGTCAGCGCCGCCCAGTTGGAGAACGCACGACTGTCTTACCAGGCGGAACTTGCGCAAGATTACTTTGAGTTGCGCGGCACGGATGGCGAAAAAGAACTACTCCAAACCACCGTGAAGTCCTATCAGGATTACCTCAAGCTCACGCAAGACAGGTTTAATAGTGGTGTGGCGTCGGGCTCGGACGTGGCTCTGGCGCAGACCCAACTGGAAACCGCGCGGGCCCAGTTGATCGATTATGATGTGGCGCGCGCACAGTACGAGCACGCCATTGCCGTCCTGGCAGGCAGGCCCCCCGCGGAGCTTTCCATCTCTTACCGTTCCATCAAGATCACACCGCCACCCGTGCCGGTGGGACTTCCTTCCAACCTGCTGGAGCGCCGGCCCGATATCGCCGCCGCCGAACGGCAGATGGCCCAGGCCAACGAGCAGATCGGCATTGCCAAAGCTGCTTATTACCCAACCCTGACCATCAGCGGCTCGGCAGGCCTTGAAAGCTCCCAATTCTCAAAGTGGATCTCCTGGCCAAGCCGCTTCTGGTCCGTGGGGCCGCAGTTGGCGGAGACCCTCTTCGATGCCGGCAGGCGCCGCGCGACGGTCGAGCAGACACTGGCTGCCTATGACGCTACGGTGGCGAATTATCGCCAGACCGTTCTCACAGCCTTCCAGCAAGTGGAGGATAACCTGGCCGCGTTGCGCGTGCTTGAGAACGAAGCACAAGCCGAGGACGATGCCGTAAAAGCCGCCCAAAATTCGCTGGATATTTCCACTTACCAGTACAAGGCCGGCACCGTCAACTACCTCGCCGTCATCACCGAGCAAGCCATTCTTTTGCAAGACCAAGTACAAGCTTTGAATATTCTTACCCGACGCATGAGCGCCAGCGTCCTTCTGATCGAAGCGCTGGGCGGCGGATGGGATGCTTCGACGCTGCCTACCGTGCAAGACGTGGAACATGGGAAGTAGGTGAGCACGACCAGATCCGCCAGAATTTCGGCGCCGACCTCTATCCGCGGGCGGGCGCAGACCTTCAACTCCGCGCCGGTCCGCCTTCGTTCCTTTCCAATCCTGCGCCGCGAGACATCGAGAGTGTTACGCTCGACCCTCTGAGCTGACGGAGGTGGCTGACCAGCACCCTGATGTAGGGCGGCAAATGTCAGCCAAAACGAAAGAGTACATCACCTGGGGAGAGGGACTTATGGCCCCCCAGGAATGCGCCAGGCACATCCCCGGAAGCGCACGATCACAAAAAGACTACCGACTGAATACCTGAAATCTCAAAGCGCTTTCGGCAGCGGAGGTTCTTACATTGGACGAAATCGTCTCGCCGCAGCATATAGTTCCTTGATTTGGCAAAGCGCGCCCGATCTCGTTCGTCCGCGTGACCTGGAAGCTTCTTCCTCTTTGTGCGCACCAACCACCGAATCTCGTAGGTATCTGTCTGGTGACAAAACAGGCAGGAGAGAGTGGCAGGTTTCAGAGTCTCATTTTCATCAAAAAATTCGCGCTCATCCATACCTTGCCTATCTTAGCCGGATTTCTCCTGCAACTCCACACGCATTTGAGAACAGGGACGCCTTGTCCGGCGAGAAAGCATTAGCACAATTCTCTCGAACAGACGTATAATGCGCTGGGGGCGGGACTCACACAGTCTCTTGGGTTTTTCTATGAGCGGAGGACCAGTCGCATGGCCCACACTTTTGGGGAACAAGAGCTTGCCGATTACCTCTTTGATCGCATCATTGTGAATTGTCCGACCTGCCTGGACACCAAGTGCCTGCGTGTGGCGTGTCTGAAGGTTGCGGAGGAGCTACTCGAGGACGCTGAAATCGTTTACAAGCTGGCGCCTGTTTCCGACGGTGGGGCATAAGCAGGGAACAGGGAATAGGGAACAGGGAGGGCATAAGAATTAGGCCGTTCCCTGTCCCGTCTTCCGTACCGCGAGGGTGTCATTCCGAGCGAAGCGAGGAATCTCGCTCTGAGTCCTTGATCCACAGACCAGCGCGAGATTCCTCGCTTCGCTCGGAATGACAGCGGGAGGCTCAGGCAACCGATTCTGGCGGCAGGAATTTTGGGCCTAGCCACGCAAACGCCAGAGCGTCGATCAGCCCATGCGCCAGCATGGAAGGATAAAGGCTTCCGAAATGGATGACGGGATATGCCAGCAGCGCTCCCAGCAGAGACGCTCTTACCATTCCGTTCCAACCTTGATAAACGTGCGCCAGCCCGAAGGCCAGCGATGAAGCAGCCCACGCCCATGCGCCCGAACGCAGCCATTGAGTAAGTTGAGCGAGGAGGAGGCCGCGATACAAGAATTCCTCGCAAAGAGCGGCCGTGGGCGCCAGGAGCAGCACCGACCAGAACTTTTCTTGGCGGGTCTTGGGAATCAACAGGTGGACCAATTCGGCTTCCGGCGGCCACCACCCACGGAGCTCAAGGAAAAGGCCCAGGCGAACGCCGGCCACAGACAATGCAACCAGAGCACCTGCCCAGGTGAGCGCCGCGACGGGCGCGAGCGTTCGGAAGCCTACGGAGTAAGCACTCAGCGAGCTGAGAAAGAAAATGACCAGCCCCAAACCCGCCAGCACCCACTGTGAAATCGCCGCCGAGATATAAAGTGCGAGCCGCGGCATCTGACGGACTTGGCTGTCGCGCGCGGTTGATAAGGAAAGAACCGGAACGCCGACAACTAAGAAGAGCATAAATAGAAGCGACAGTGCCCTGGACAACATTTCCGGTCCAACTGGAGTGAGGATGCAGGAGCAGACTATTCCTTTTGTTCGAGACTGGCGCGGATGGTACGAATCCCCGTACCTGGCTCCAGGATCAGCGATATCGAGTACGTCTTATAGCCGGAAAGCTGAATTTCCAACTCGTGTTTACCAACCGGCACCTTCAAGATCGAGGGGGTATTGCCATAGAATTCCCCGTCGATCAGGATGTCGGCGGCGGAGGGATCGGAGAAACACTCCACCCTGGCCCTCTCCACGTTGGCGAGCGGCGCCGCCGATTGGCTCGGCGAGATCGCGGGGGATGTCGCAGACGGCGCTGGGGTGGTCACGGCCGGCGTAGCTGTCGTCTCAGCAGGCGTGGGGGGCGTCGTCTCAGCAGGCGTGGGCGTAGGGGCGAGTGCGGGGATGCTGGGCTGTGCAGCCACTGCTACTTCTCGATCCTCATTGACATACGCTGTGTATTCGCTTCCTTTCGGCGCTCCAACCCCACCTTTAAAACTCGCATCAACCTTGAACTGATCCTGCGCAGGGTTCTTAGCTCTCCCGCCCGCTGTGCGCAGCTTGACATCGGTAAGGTCCGGCAACCTGACACCTTCGATGTCAAACTTGATGAATTTCCCCTTCTTAACACTCTGAACGGCGCCCCACGAAACAGCTCCTACAGGGATCACGGCTATTCCCTGGATGATCACGGGATGGGCCACCTCGAAATCCACCCGCGTGCCCTCCTCGACCTGGTCACTCGTGAGGTCAGCCTTCAAACGCACACGCACGGGAGTCCCCTCAGGCAGGCGCACCCGCTGGCCGAAAGCCAGGCAACTCGGGATCAGCATGCAGACAAGAACCATTCCAATCGAATGCTTCACCTTCACGGTACCCTCCAGCTCCCAATATTCTTTCCGTATCTCTCCAGCAGCCCGGTCCCACCCCAATCCTGCTCGTTCACTGCTTTTCCAGAGTGGCGCGAATCGAAGGGGAGGAGCCCGGCTCGACTACCATATTGCGCGTCCAGGAGCGATACCCACCTACTCGCAACTGGATGACGTGGCGCCCCGCATCAACGTGCAGTGTAGCGGGGGTGCTCCCAACCAAGGCGCCGTCAATCAGAATATCCGCTCCCGGTGGATCACTGTTAAAGTTCACCGAAGCCGGCTCTTCCGGCACTGCAATCGAAGGGGTAGAAGCCGCGGGCGTTAGCCCGCTCGTGGAGGCCGGCGGAGTTGGCCCCGGGGGGTTCACCGGCGTTGGTGGTGGGGTGGCCACGGGTGTGATCGGCGGCGCAACAGGCGGCGTATCAGGAACGTTCACAGTAGCTGAAACATCGACGTAAGCTGCGTATTCCTTCCCTTTTTCAGCCCCAATCACGCGCTGGGGATAGCCGGGAAGCGGGTCATTGGCCTCAACCTCATTCCCTTTGGATTCTGATTTCTTGGATTTGTCCGGGCGTACACGAAGCGTAATATCTTGACTATCAACGGATCGGACCGACACGAACTGGAAAGTCACCGAGGCGTCCTTCGCGTTTCTCTTTCCTGCGCCCTTCACGCCAATCACTTTCCCTCGCGCCGGTGCCCCCTTTTGGATTACCATATGGGTTGCCACCACCACGTCTTCGGCAACATCAAAATCTATCGGGTCGCCTTTGGCCACGTTTTCCGTCGTCAGCACATTGTGGAGCTTGAGCCGTACCATCTGCCCTTGGATGACGCGCACCTGCGCCGCAGGCGCGGGAGTTGAAAGATAAACAAGCATGAAGACCGTACCCAGCCAGGCCCACTTACCATCCCGCTGGAAATACTCAGTTGAGATGTTTGGGATTGCGCGATCGCGTCTCATGACAACCTCCGGGTCCCCATCAGCCAACTCGATGATCCAGCGGCGAACGCGCCGCGCCTGAGGGGTTTATTTCGCAAGACGGCTGCGTGCATTGTCTCACCACCCTGGCGCACGGTCAAGCCCCCTCCTCGCACAGGCGGCGCTCGCACAGGGGGCGCTTACACAAGAGATGCGGCTTCCGCCGCGTGCCAACATCAAAATGCGAAGTGGAAAGCATTGTATACTAAGGGTGGAGGTTTCCAGGGCTGAGTCCATATGTTGCAGAGGTTTCTAGTCGGTAGCGCGGTCGTGTTGATTTTAATTGCCAGCCAGATTTTCTGGGTTCGGCAAATGCGAAAATGGGTAACATCCCTAATCCCGAGCGCCACTTGGCGCCGTCGCGTTAGCATCGCGGGCTTGGTGTGTTATCTTCTGTTGTTCGCCTATAACTTCCTTGGTGGCCAACGAAGCGCTGAAGCCACACATCTCACTCTACGCGCCGCTCTGCTCCAAGCGCCGTTCGGTTGGTGGATTATTTGCTCCCTAGCGGGTTTTCTTATCGCGATCCCTTTGGGGCTGGCGGAGCGGATTGCCAGCGCCGCCCGTTGGGTTTACCAGAGGGTCGTCCAAGCCGGCCGCGCCATCCCGCTGCCAAGCCCTGTGTCACTTACGCGTCGTCGTTTCCTTGAGAAAACGGCCCTGGCGATGACCACGGCCCCGTTCGTTGCGGGCGCTTACGGGATGTTCTATGAGCGTCTCAACCTCGAAGTCTCTCATCAGCGAATCAAGATACCTCGGCTCCCCAGTGTCTTCGAGGGTTTCCGGATCGCCCAGCTTTCGGATATCCACATCGGTCCGTTCATGACCGCCGAAGAGATTCGACGCTACGTCGGCATCGCCAACGGGCTCAAGCCAGAACTGGTCGCGCTCACGGGCGACTTTGTCACCTGGGACCCCTCCACTCAATCCGCTGTGGTTGATGCGCTGGCGGGGATCAAGGCCCCCTTCGGGGTTTACGGCTGCCTCGGCAATCACGAGATGTGGGCAAAGGTGGAGGATTCCATCACTCGCCTTTTCGCGCGCCGAGGCATTCGCATCCTGCGGGGCGAGCGGGCTCTCATAAGGTCCGGGGGTGACGTCATCAACTTGCTCGGAGTGGACTACCAGACGCGCTCCCCAATGGGACCACGGGGCCAGCGCTTGGTGCGGGAGTACCTTCAGGGTGTGGACCGCCTGATGGCGCCCGGCACGGCTAACATTTTGCTCAGCCACAACCCCAACACTTTCGACCGCGCGGCCGAGCTGGGGATTGACCTCAGCCTTGCCGGACACACCCACGGTGGTCAGGTGACGCTCGAGTTTGTCTATCCAGACCTCTCCCCCGGCCGCCTCGTTACTCCCTACGTCAGAGGATGGTTTGAGAAACCAGGCGGCCAGCTCTACGTCAATCGGGGCATCGGAACCATCGGCGTCCCTATCCGATTCGGTGCCCCCCCAGAAATCACCGTTTACGAATTGGTCCGCTCATAGCAAACCTGTTGGCTATGCTCCAGTCGAGGCGGGCCCTGCCTCGGCTGGTGATGGGGGTGTAAGACTCACCATGGCCCACGGAATTTCGCACGGAACATCCCCCACTCATGCTTCGTAATTCTTTCTTGGAGCGTATGCTGGGCACTGCGCTGGCACCCCGCTCTGCGTTGACTGAAATCTGGTCACGGCCTATGATGTACACGCTGCATTGGAGGTAAGATGGAAAAACCCATGGCACGATTTTCCCTTTTGCTCATGGTTCTCCCGCTATGGGTGATCGCGGGCTGCAATACGGAGGATTGGGATGCCGGCCCACCGCGAACGGAATCGCAGACAGTCAAGCTGGGTGATGCCAAGTCGGCCCGAGTCGAGATCGACATGTCCGCAGGTGAGTTGAGCGTCGGCTCTGGCGCAAAGGAGCTGCTCGAGGCTGACTTCTCATACGGCAGGCTCTCATCAAGACCTGAGGTGGAATACAACGTGAGCGGAGGTCAGGGCCAGCTCACGATCCGGGAGCGAGGCTCAGTTCACGGTCGCGGAAGTGGTCGCAACAAGTGGGATTTGCACTTCAGCAATAAGGTGCCCTTGGAACTGAAAGTCGACCAGGGTGCAGGCCGCGCCAGGCTCACTCTGGGAGGCCTCTCACTCAGCAGGCTGGACGTCGACCTTGGGGCGGGGGAAACCATCGTGGATTTGACCGGAGATTGGAAGAATGACCTCACCGCCAACATCGATGGCGGGGTAGGCAGAGCTACCGTCCGGCTTCCCAGCGACGTTGGCGTGCGTGCCACCGCACACGGGGGGATCGGCGCCATCAACGTCCGCGGCCTGATAAAAGATGGTGACGCCTATGTCAACGAGGCCTACGGAAAGTCGCCTGTCACGGTTAAGGTGAAAGTCGAAGGCGGCGTCGGCGAAATCAACTTGGAACTCGGCGGCGCCCCGCCCTCCGTCTAAAGAACCGACCGCCGTCGGGTGCCACGTGTAGTTTGCCCCGGCGCGCCTTCTATTGCGCGCCGCCAAGGTTGTCCATCGTCGGTAGTGTCCTAATATGCGACGTAGGGCCGGGGCTTGCCCTGCACCATACGGTACAGGACTTGCCCCGGCCTGGCCGTCCAGCCATGGCGGGAGGCGGCCCTACATTCTAATTGGGACACTATGCCATCGTCAGTCGGCGGTCGTCCGTAGTCAGTTAAGAAATGGCGCTAGAGGCTGGGGTCCTTCCCCATCTACCGCCTGCGGTCTACCACCTGCTGATTGAACCCGAATTCGGAAGTTAGGGTGGGTGCGAGGTACATCTTGTAGGGGCACAGCGTCCGCCGCGGCGGATGCCCCTACGCCCGACCCCGCACCATTTTGTTCCTCCGGTATTTGCGTCAAACGGGCCTCTAATCAAGTGATTCGGCTCGACCGACGGCTCCCAACTTTCGAATTCGGGGTGAAGATTCCAAACCTGGAGGTGAGGTCATGAAGGTTGTCGACCCGGTGTGCAAAATGACGATTGATTCTGAGAAGGCTGCTGCCACCAGCCAACACAAAGGGCAGACCCTATATTTCTGCGCCAAGGGCTGCAAGGTGAAGTTCGATCAGGAACCGGAGAAGTACCTTGGGAAATAGCGGCGGCGCTGCGCTCGGCCGCAAGACCCAGAACCCCATCCAGGGGGAGGCAAGTGCTCCTGCGCTCGCGCCACCCGCAGATTCTCCCTGACCTGCTTTTCGCCCACCATATTCGAAATCACGGCGGACGATCTCTGAAATAATGGCCTGCGATACCCGACGGGGCGCCCCCAAACCTCGAAAACTAATTTCCCATTTCGAATTTCTAATTTCCAGTTTCCAAATTCCAGTTTCCGGTTTCCGCGAGTTGCATTACGCTTCTCCGATGAAGGGCGAGGAAAGGTAATGGTTCACCTACGTGTGCAGCGCCGACGGCAATTCTGTGTGCGCTGCAATTAACTCATGTAGAATTAGGATTGCGAGGATAAGCAAGGTGGCAATTCCAGCGCATACGGAACGGACTGATTGAAAGGAAAGAAATGAACGACGGCAAGTGGCGACGGTCAGGCAAGAGACTCGGGGCGTCAACGATCCTGGCGTTTCTTTTCCTGGCGCCTGGCATGGTCTGGGGTGTCGAGAGCCTGAAGTCCAAGCCGGGCTTCAACCTTTTTAAGATGCAGCAGGACGTCCAGTTGGGGAAGGAGAATGCTGAGCAAATTGATAAGGAGCTTCCCCTCGTAACGGACCCACAGGTGCTACGCTACATCAACGATCTGGGACGGCGGCTGGCTTCATTGGCGCCCCATAACAATTCAGAATACGCCTGGACATTCAAAGTCGTGAACAGTTCTGACATCAATGCCTTTGCCTTGCCGGGCGGGTACATTTACGTGAACCGCGGCGCCATCGTGGCGGCCGAGAATGAGGCGCAGATTGCGGGGGTGATGGCACACGAGAGCGGGCACGTGGTGATGCGCCACGGGACGCATGAGGTCTCACAGGCGTTGCTGGCCCAGGTACCGCTGGTGATCCTGGAAGGCATTCTTGGCCAGACGGGGAGTTTAACTGCCCAGTTGACGGAGATGGGCCTGAGCTTAGGCTTGAACTCGATTCTGCTGAAGAACTCACGCAGCGCCGAATCACAGGCTGACGAAGTGGGGACGTACATCCTCTACCAGGCAGGTTACGATCCTCACGCCATGGCCCAGTTCTTTGAGGTCGTCGAAAGGAAGTACCCGCAGAAAACGATTCAGTTCTTCGCCGATCACCCTGTTCCCGAAAACCGCATCAAGGCCGTGGACAGCGAAATCCCGCTGCTCGGGCCTGCCAAGGAATGGAAGACCGACACCCCGGAATTTGAGGCCACGAAAGAGCGCCTCCTGAGTCTCCCGGCCCCACCCAGGGCAACACCTGCGCCACCCGCTTCTGCCGGTTCCTCTGGTCCTCCTCCTGTGCCTTCGAGCCGGTTAATCAAGTTTGAGGGCAAGGGATTTTCAATTGATTACCCTGACAACTGGCAGGTGCAGCAGAACGAAGATGCCGTCGCTCTCATCCCGCCCGGGGGAATCGTGGAGGACGCAGAATCCGGTTCGGCCCAGGCTTATGGCACTTCTATTAGTCGATTCCAACCCCCAAGTTCCCGGCAGGGTAATTGGGGATTGATCGATGCTACGCAGGAATTGCTGGATACGATGCGCCTGTCGAACCCCAACCTGCGAGTGATTAAGCAAGGTGGCATGAAACTCGAGGGGCGTGCGGCCCTTTCTACCTGGCTTGAAACCGACTCGCCGCTTCAAGGCCAGAAAGAGCGAGACCTGCTGGTCACAACGCGCCAGAGTAACTCCCTGTTTTCGCTCATCTTTATTGCCCCCGAGTCGTTATTTGACGCCTACAAGCCGACCTTCGACGCCATGCTGCAAAGCCTCGAACTTCAGTAGAGCAGGTGTCAGGGGCCGGGTTTCAGGTGCCAGGGGCTCGACCAGGATTCAGGAGTCAGGATTCAGGACACAAATCTTGGACGGGCGCCGACATCAGAATCTGAGGCAATTTAGGTAGCCTTTCCAGAGCCGCGCCTCGGCGGGCGCCTTCTTTTCGGTAGGCACGAGCATGCCCAGTCTTGAAGCAGGGCCAGCTATGACCGAGAATTTTCAAGTCCTGCCGCGCCCCGAGCCTCGGCGCGCTATTCACGCGTGGAGCAGGCGTTTTAGGGGAAGCTTCATGATATAGTGATAGGGTGGTTTTGCTCAGGGCAGGGTTCTTTAAAATCGAACTGGGTTGCCGAAAAACCCTTCGACGCTCTTCGTAGAGGCCCTGGGTGGCGCGGGCGTCTCGCCCGCGGATGGGTCAAGGGAGGGCCCAAAGCTCACGGGCGGGACGCCCGTGCTACAATGAACGGAGCAAAGCATGGAGGTGGTCTTATGAATCCGCAAAAGCCTAATCGTCGCGAGTTTTTGGGCAAAGCGACGCTGGGAATTGCCGCAACAACTGTAGGCGTTCCACTGCTGGAGCAAGCGGTGTCAGCTCCGCCGCCCGGCGCCGGGGCAGGCGAGATGCCTTACCGCACGCTGGGACGCAGTGGCGAGAAGGTGTCGCTTGTGGGCCTGGGCGGTTACCATATCGGCGCCCAAAAAGACGAAGGGGAGAGCATTCGCATCATTCGAACCGCCGTCGATAAGGGCATCAATTTTCTCGATAATTGTTGGGACTATAACCACGGCGAAAGCGAAGTGCGCATGGGTAAGGCCTTGCGGGATGGTTACCGGAAGAGAGTTTTCCTGATGACCAAGGTTGACGGCCAGGTGAAGGATGTGGCTGCAAGGCAGATTGACGAATCGCTCCGCCGACTGCAAACGGACGTGATCGACCTCCTCCAGTTCCATGAAGTCATTCGCCCCGGTGACCCCGACCGCATTTTCGGTCCCAACGGGTCCTTCGAAGCGGCTTTGGAAGCGAAAAAAGCCGGCAAGCTCCGCTACCTCGGCTTCACGGGGCATAAGGACCCGGACATTCATTTGAAGATGTTGGATACCGCCTTCAAGCACGGGTTTACCTTCGATGCCGTACAGATGCCTTTGAATGTTATGGATGCCCACTTCAAGAGCTTTGGCAAGAAGGTGCTTCCCGTTCTGACCAAGCACGGGATCGGCGTGCTGGGAATGAAGCCCATGGGCGACGGATTCATCCTGCGGAGCAACACGGTGACGCCGGTAGAGTGCCTGCAGTACGCCATGAATTTGCCCACCTCGGTTGTCATCACCGGCTGCGACAGCCTGCAAATCCTCGATCAGGCGCTGGAAGCAGCACGAACCTTCAGGCCTCTCGGGGAAAAACAGGTCGCCGCAATTTTGGCCAAGACTGCGCCGCTTGCGGCACAGGGCGAGTTCGAGCCCTTTAAGACGGGCAATCAGTTTGACGGGACAGCCCACAATCCACAATGGCTGGGTTAGTCAGTGGTCAGTAATCAGTGGTCAGTAGTCAGTGGTCAGTGGTCAGTGGTCAGTGGTAAGCTGTGGGTGGTCAGTTGTCCCGCCAGGACGGGTTCACGCCCTGGGCCGCGCAGGACGGGATCGGACCTCTGGGCCTGCAATTTGAACTCGCTTCTGTTTTCGAGTTTCCATTTTCCAGTTTCCCACTTCAAAAGGGAATTTCTTGCTCGCTCTGGACTTCCAAACCTCCGGCCGTGATGGTGTAGATCGTTTGGTGGCGTGGGGGTTTCCGCCGGTGGGCTTGTTCGCGAGCATATTCCTCTTCTCTTAGGTAGCGGATCACCACTTTATCTTTCTCGAAATCTATCTTGCCATCGTACACGTCGTGGACTTCCCACAAGGACTTCAGGTTCTGACCGTCAAACGAGCAAAAGATGGCGGTCAACCGGGGTTGGCTCTTACCCGGTCGGAAACCATAAATAAAGAACCGCAGCGCGTCTCCCTCCGGCTCCTGTGGGAACACATAATGGAGGTCGGTGCGCGGCACAAAGTTCGTGACCGTAACGAGGCGGCTGTGGCCCAGCCGGCTGGAAAAGATTGCGACCACGTTCAAGCGGTCATAGTCACTCCAGCCCAGAGTATATCCTGCGCCAATCACCACCTGGCCCTTCCACGGTTGGGCGAAGGCCGCAGGCTCTCCAAAGAGGGGGTAATGGAGCTCGGAGAAGGCCATTTCCAGTTGGCGTCGCACCTCCACATCGGAAGGCGTGCGATCGGCCATCCACTCCTGGAGATGATCGAGCACCAGCTTCTGGATTTCGTCCGTGATGGGCGCGGAGTCATCGAGCATCACGCCGTAGAGTTGTTGAGCTAAGTAGTTCACGTGGCCCGGCAGATCTGCTGGGGGCGGGGGAGGCGTCTTTTTCTTGCCTTCAGCCGCAACACTCACAAGAATGCTGAGCGCCACGGCAAAAAGCAATAAGGCGTACCCTGCCCACCTTGAAAGTGGTTTGAATCCTAATCGTTTCTGGTTCAAGCGAAACACCTCCGCCGTCCTATCCGAGAGCCACGGTTCACGTCTGAAGCCTGTGAGGCCTAGGGAATCCGGAACTAACCCCGCCTTAATGCGAATCTGCTAGCCAAGAGGATTGGCCAGGCAGACCTTCAAGCAAGCGGTTCGCTCCAGATATTCAAACGCCTCAAGACTCTCCTCCAATGGAAACACTTTCGAGAGCAGAGGTTGCACCCTGACCTGCCCCCGCTGAAGCAAGTCCAGGGCGGCAGAAAAGTTCCCGCAGCGCGAGCCGAGGAGCGTGATCTCGTCCACCACGAGCTTGGTGGCATCAAAGGGCGCGGGGTCATGGAAGGTTGATTTCATCACCACTGTACCTCGCGGCTCAACCAGGCGGAAAGCTTCTGCGAGGCCGCGTGGCGAGCCGGTGGCTTCCACAACCACTGGAACGCTGGCCGCCTGCAACTCACTCTTGCTGTCGGTCATCACCACCCTGACGCCCCAAGGCCGCGCCAAGTCGAGTTTCCAACCATGCTTCCCTACGAGGATGACCTGGGCTCCAGCGCTTTTCAAGACTTGGGCTACCAGGAGACCCAACCGGCCGTCCCCAAGAACCACTACGCTCGTACCGGGCTCGAGGCGCATCTGCTCGAGAATCTCGGCGGCGGCGGCAAGAGGCTCGACAAAGACGGCCGCCTCATCCGGAATGGCGGCGGGAACTCTGTGGAGATTCCGCAAGGGCAGCGCCACGTACTCGGCAAAGCAGCCTGCACGGCCCACGATTCCCATAACTGTGCGGTGAGGGCAGTGGCGGGTCAAGCCGCGGAAACACCACGAGCATTCACCACATGCGATGTTGATTTCGCCCACCACCCGCTCGCCGATCCACGCTGAGTCAGCGCATTCCACCACTCGCCCGACGAACTCATGACCCATTACACCCCGGAAGGCGGAGTAGCCTTTCAGGATTTCTGTGTCCGTCCCGCAGATTCCCGCCAGCGTGACCCGAATTAGCGCCTCGCCAGAATTGGGAATAGGCTTGTCGATATCACGCAGGGCCAATTTTCCATCAAAGACAAGGGCTCGCATAACAATATCATTTGGCTTTGGAGTGCGGCCCGCCGCGGCGGGCTGCCGCTTTTCCCGCACGGCGGGACCAGCATGCTGGCCGCCGGACTTGTGGATTCTGCTCCTGAGAGGCGCGCGAGCAAGCTCGCGGCGAAAAGAGCGGCGGCAAGCCGCCGCACTCCAAAGACTGTCTACTCAATCGCCCCCAAGGCTCGGATGAGCTCTTCGTCCTGTTCTTCAAACACGGTTCGCAGGTCAAGGAGCAGGGTGTCCTGTTCAACCCGGGCGATAACAGGGGGCGAATTCTGCCGCAAAAATCTTTCGAGTTCCTGGGCACTATGGCGTGAATGCGTCACCGCCAGCAAGGCTGTGGGAAGCGCCTGCGCGGGAGTTGAGCCTCCACCAATCAGCGAATCGCCATCCTGGACTCGAGCCGAGAATTGCGGGTGGGCCGAAATCCTTTCCGCAAGGCACGCGGCACGCTGGCGGATTGCTTGCCTGGAAAGCTGGATCATCCGCAGAGCCGGGATGGCCTGGGTTTTTCCCTGGAGGTAAAGAGAGATGGTGGCTTCCAGGGCCGCAATGGTGAGTTTGTCAACGCGCAGGGCGCGGAAGAGCGGGTTCTTGCGGATTCGTTCCAGTGGCTCGCGCCTGCCGGCCAGGATTCCGGCCTGTGGGCCACCGAGCAGCTTGTCCCCGCTGAATGTGATCACGTCCACACCAGCCTTCAGGCTGGCGCTTGCGGTCGGCTCATCCCGGATGCCATGAGGCGAAAGGTCAACCAGGCATCCGCTGCCCAGATCCTCCATGGAGATCAGGTTACGGCGTTGCGCGAGCTCCACGAACTCTACCAGGGAAGGACGCTCCGTAAAGCCCAAAATGCGAAAATTGCTGGGGTGGACGCGCAGCAGCACGCGGGTTCGTTCACTAATTGCCGCCGCGTAATCGCCGATGCGGGTGCGGTTGGTGGTTCCCACCTCGCGAAGGATGGCGCCGCTCTTGGCGCACACGTCGGGAATGCGAAAGGACCCGCCTATCTCAATGAGCTCACCCCGCGAGACAACAACCTCCGCCCCCTCGGCCAGGGTATTCAAAGCCAGGAGCACGGCGGCGGCGTTGTTGTTCACCAGCAGCGTCTTTTCCGCACCGAGAAGCTGGCAAAAGAGCCGGTCCGTGTGCGCGTCCCGCTTGCCCCGCGCCCCGCGGTCCAGGTCGTATTCCAGGTTGGAATAGCAGGTGGAAACTTCCGCAAGATGCTCTAGCGCTTCGCGCGCCAGAGGGGCGCGGCCCAGATTGGTGTGCAAGACCACTCCGGAGGCATTGATGACGGCTCTCAGAGAGAAGCGGGTGGCAGCTTCGGCCTCGATGACAATCTCCTGTTCCAGCGCCTCAAGGGAAACGCTTGAAAGACTGCCCTCAACGATCCGATCGCGGAGACGCCGGAGGACCCGGCGCGTGCACTCCACCACCAAACCGCGGCCCGCGTGCGCCTGGAGATCTCTCAGGGCCGTTCGACCCAGCAGCTCGTTCACAGCCGGGATCTGACGGAGCAGCCCGGTTGTCGCTGGCCCGGCATCACCCTCGGTGTGTTCCATTGCCTTCTAAATCCCAGCGTCATTTGAACATAGTTGCGCGGGAGCGTCAACTTTCCGATTGACTGGCCTTACTTCAGCATGGGTATAATTTGCTTTTGCCGGACATGTTCGAGGTGCCCCTGTGACTATCGATGAGGAACTGAGCAAACTCGAAGACGACCTTCGCCGCCTCAAGATTGAGTACGAGGTGTACTTCAACGGGAACGCCAACCGCCCCCCGCGCGATCGAGTCTATCGCGTGGAAAACTTCATCAAGCGTTACACCGGCGACCAGTCCAGCTTGAACTTCGGCCAGCGTTACAAACTCAACACCTTGGCGCAGAAATATGCCGTCCAGAACCAGCTCTGGAAAAGAAGATTGATGGAGAAGGAAGAAGGGCGCGGCCAGTTCGCGCAACAGAGACACGAGCTCGAAGCGTTGACTGCTGAGAAGACGGTCCGCGTAGTTTGCTCGGACCCGGAAGGAGAGCCGGAGAAGGTTGACCGGATCTTCAAAGCCATGATCAGCGCCCAGCGTAAGGTAGGTCAGAAAGTGGAGAACGTTGACCCAGCGAGATTCCAGAAATACATTCGCGACAAGACCAAGCAAATCAAGGCCTCGCTCGGCTGCGACAAAGTGCAGTTTTCCGTAAGCGTCGAAAACGGCAAGGTGAAATTCAAGGCGGTCAAAGCATAGCAGGAACTTCTAAGGAACATTCATGCGAAAAGTCTCTCGGGCGCTGATCAGCGTTAGTGACAAAGCTGGAGTCGTCGATTTCGCGGCCGGCCTGGTTGAATTGGGGGTCGAGATATTATCCACGGGCGGCACGGCCCGGCTGCTCCGTGAGAGCGGCCTCGAGGTTCGGGACGTCTCGGAGGTGACCGGCTTCCCGGAAATGCTCGATGGGCGAGTGAAAACGCTCCATCCCAAGGTCCATGGCGGCATCCTTGCTATTCGTTCCAATCCCGAACACCAGAAACAGGT
>JBEKVC010000001.1:0-73011 GCA_049514395.1 Terriglobia bacterium | reverse complement strand
CAGAATTCCCGAGCACGTGAAAAGACCGTAGCTCTCACGATAATTAACGGTAATCCAATGGCCGTAGAGCTTGGCCACGCCATACGGGCTGCGTGGATAAAAGGCTGTCTGTTCATTTTGCGGGCTCTCACGCACCATCCCGAACATTTCGCTGGAGGAAGCCTGATAGAATCGTATCTTTGGATTCACCAATCGGACGGCCTCGAGTATGCGGGTCACCCCGAGTGCTGTGAACTCGCCCGTCAGCACCGGCTGGTTCCAGGAAGTGGGGACAAAGGATTGGGAGGCCAAATTATAGACCTCCTGGGGTTCGGCCTGTTGAAGAGCGCTGATCAGAGAGTTCTGATCAAGGAGGTCTCCCGGTATCAGCTCGATTCTGTCTTGCAGATGGTACAGCCGCTCGAAGTTCACCGTGCTGCTTCGTCGGACTACGCCGCAAACGCGATAACTTTTTGAAAGCAGAAACTCAGCCAGGTAGGATCCGTCTTGCCCGGTTATTCCTGTGATCAGCGCGGTCTTACTCATCCATTCCCCCTCTTGGTAGTCCTTCGGGCCGAAGGAGTTAGTAGTCAGAAGTCAGAAGAACTTGGCTTCAGCTTTCAGCCTTGAAACGTCTGAAATCGCTTTCGCTCCGCCGCCTCTGCTTTTGAAGAGCAGCCCCGACAAGTGGGGCGCTCCGCTCACTAGGGCCTGGGACTCTTCTTGTGACTCTTGGCTCCTGACTTCTGCCCTTTAATGAATTCTTTCAGTAATCTTCTAGCTGCCTATTTTTGAATTGTAGCATCTTCAGGCTAATGAATGTGCGCATCTCCGACTTGAAACGTGACACGTCGAAGCGTTCCGCATTCCGACGAACAAAAGCGGGCGAGAAGTGTGTTTCGATAGACTCGAAGAATCGGATCGCATCGGCCAGGGACTCGGCGGATTGTTCGGCGAAGAATACCCCGGTTGAAGACTCGGGGTCAAAGGAACTTGTAGGCAGACCACCTATCACTGTTTCCAATGCTCCCCCCCGGCCAAACGCAATCACAGGGCGTCCGCACGCTTGTGCCTCGATGGGAGTCAGCCCTATGTCCTCTTCGCCTGGGAAGATGAAGGCTCTGCACCGCCGGTAGTGCTCGCGAACCACGTCGTCGGGCTGGTAACCTAGGAAAGTGATCGTGGGTCCCGCCCTTTGCTGGAGGGCTCGCATCGCTTCTCCTTGACCGATCACTATCAGCCGACGTTTCATTGCGTTGCAAGCGCTGATTGCAAGATCAACCCGCTTGTAAGCAACTAAGGGACTGACTACGAGATAGAAATCCTCCGCGATTGTTCCGATCGAAAAAGAGCTGACATTCACCGGGGGATGAATCACTTCAGCTTCTCGACGGTAGTACTTGGCGATCCTGGAGGCGGCATTATGGGAACTCGCCACATAGTAATCGACTCTCGCCGATGCTACGTAGTCCCACTGTCGGACGTAGTTGGCCACGATGGAGTAGAAAGCGCGCCCCAAGGCGCCTCCCGGCGCACTCGAACGATACTGGTGATACATATCCCAGACGTAGCGCAGTGGTGTGTGGCAATAGCAAACGTGGCAAGTATGCGGACGAGTCAGGACTCCTTTCGCCGGCCCTGACTCGGAACTGATCACGAGATCGTACTCGTCCAGGTTGAACTGCTCCAGCGCGAGAGGGAAGAGAAGCAGGAATTTCTTGTAGTGGCGAGTCATCCCCGGGATCTTTTGCAGAAACGACGTGGTGATTTTACGTGACCTCAGCGACGGTGGAAGAGCCTTTCGGTCGAGCACCAAAGTGAAAATATCGGCCTGGGGGAACATATTGGCCAGTACCTCTAAGACGCGCTCCCCGCCTCGGAGCCTCACAAACCAGTAATGAACGATAGCCACCCGCAACTTAGAGAGAAGGTCCGGAGGTTGCGCAGCTCGAGCTTCGTTGTCCATGGGGCCGCTTTGTTCTGTTTTCCCGGCATGATTCATAAGTGGACCCAACAGCTTCCGGAGATGTCGTGGTCATTCCACAATCGAGATTGTTTGCCGACCAGACGTAATATCTACCGAGGACGTTGGCGTCAAACTCAGGACATACATTTGGTAGGGGTCTAAGCGGTTGTCCCCGTCTTCGGTCACGACCTCCTGTGCGCTTCCGTCTTTTGCATTCACCTCAACGTGCAGGCCCTTTGAATGGAGCAATATTACGCGGTCCATTGTGACCGCCAAAGTCGGGCTGCGTTTGCTCCCTTTGCCCGCTTGCCACAGGCCAGACTTGTTTGCAGACTTGCCAACACTTAAGATGAGCGGGTGATGAACTCCGGGGGCCGGGTCGCTCAGGCCAGTCACCGCATAGACAGGTACATTCGGAAGGTAGTACTCAAGGACCCGAAAGTTCAAGCGTTCTGGTGGCATGCGCTGTATAAGGACCACAGCAGAATTACCTCTCAAAAGAAGTTTCCGGATCTCTGCAAAGTATCTCCTCTTCACGGATTGATCGAAACGGATCTGATCGTATTCACAGGACAAGATTGAGAGGTTCAGCGCCTCAGGCAGAAGCTGCGAAAGTGTGTAAGATTTGGCTGTGGCCGTGGGCTCAGGAACTCTGGGAACGAGGAAGAAAACACCCACATTTATGGCAACGGAGAAAAATAGGAGGGACCAAAACCTCCTGGCCCCATGTTGGCGCGTCCCGACAACCCTGAGGGCAACCCATCTCGACAGCAGTAAAAGGATGGGTGGCAAGCAGGCTACACAGTAGGCGACCCTCCCAATGAAGATAAGGCTGTAAAAGAGGAGGAATGGAAGCGCCCAAACAATAGGCAGGAGGGCCTCCTCCCGTCCTGTGCAACTAGCTTCCACACTGTGCCTACGCTGGGTCCACAGGATGGCGAGAATAATTAAAAGGGGCAACAGACCCAGAGCCAAGCCGCTAATTAATAGCGTTAGCATCCAAATATGTACGATCGGTGACGCGCCAAAAAAAATGCTCCCCTTCTTGACGGCATCAGAAAACTGTCCCCCCACAAGTCGGGCGTAATTGCTATAGCCACCGACAGACGCGACTGTGGGTATGTACCAGGTGAGATACACAAGCACCGCAGAACAGAACGCGAAAAGGGCCCATCGCCGACACGCAGCGGAGCGCCAGAACGGGAATAGGAACAGAGGAGCCAGCAGGAGAAGTTGGTCCGGTCTAAGCCCTGCGGCCAGCGCGTATACTCCCCCTACCCATACTGCCCTCGACCGGCTTGGCGACCTCAAGAACAAGAAGACGGAAAGAGCGGTGGCCAGGCTGCCAAAGCCAGCCGCGGCGTAGATCTCGCCGACTAGTCCGTGGAACCACACGAGGGGGCATGTAGCCCACAGGGCGGACGCAAGCAGCGCCGTGGGTCTGTCATACATCCAAAAGGCGAGGAGGAAAATAAGCACTGTTGAAAGAGCGGAAAAGAGTGCGGCCAATGTCGTAAGGGTCAGGTTGTCATCATGAACAAACCAGAACAGCAACTTTGCCAACCCGACGAACACAATGTACCCAGGGGGGTGGGGCTGGGATTGGCGAATATCGAAGTGGTGTATGGCAAGAGCAAACTCGACGGGGTCCCAACCGGTTAGAAACGAGGGTCGTAACGGAATCCTGGTAGCCAGGCAGAAGCTGAAAAGAACCAGGCTGCATATCACGAGGAAATACGAATTGGACCATCGCTGCATACTGGCGTCGCCTGGGCCAGCGAGGGGCTCGTCTATAGCCCCTACAGTCTCTTTCGAAGCAAATCTCATGGCATATCATCTCGTACGACAACGGTGGCCCTGAGGGCCATTGTCGTGGGCAAACGGCATGTCCGTCTTTGGGCGCGACTCGTCCCTGCTCCGCGCTTCACGGACGAACCGTGTGACAGCTTTGCGCTCCGGTTGTCCCCCAGCATCGCGGATTGGCCAATTCACGTCCTGAGTGCTTCGCGATATAGCTCACAGTGGCGCCGAGCACATTCATCCCAGGTGAATTGCTTCACCCGGTCCAAACCTTTCTCGCGCATCACAGCTTGCCGTTCGGGTGAATTCAGCACACGTTCAATCGCCGCCGCCAAATCTTCAACACTCGTCGGTTCAAAGTACTCGGCAGCATCCCCTGCCACCTCAGGCAGGGAGGCGGCGCGCGAGCAGACAACCGGTGTGCCACAAGCCATCGCTTCCAAGACCGGCATGCCGAAGCCCTCGTAAACGGACGGATAAATGAAGAGGTCCGCTGTCTGCAACAATTCTTCTACAGCTTCGCGTTTCAGGTACCCGCATATCTCAATATCCTGGCGGTAACGACTTCCGGCGATTGCGGCTTTGATCTGGCTCCAACCGAAGCCCGGCTGCCCCACTAGGACCAGCCGATGGGAAATCCGGCCTCGCTCTCGCACGACGTCAAACGCCCGCACCAGTGTCACCAGATCTTTACGGTGTTCGAGTGTGCCCACAAACAGGAGGAAGGGGTGCTTGGGCTTTTCTCGATGCGCGCGTAAGACGGGATTAACCCCATGATAGATGACGGTAACTCGCTGCGCATCGATTGGATAATGCCGCAGCACCTCCATCCGAGTGAACTCGGAAACGACAATGATTCGGTCACTATGCTTCAGCGCGAGGTATGCTAGAGCCCTCTTATGCATCCGCTTGGAAAAGGAGAAAAAAGGCTGGGGCGCCAAATACGAAAGATCGTGGATGGTATTAACGATCGGAACCGAACTGAACAATGGGCGGCTGAAATCAGGACAGTGCAAGGCGTCAACTTGGGCGCAGGCGGCAAGCCACGGGAGCGCAGTCTGCTGCCACACCAACCGCTTAATCCCTTGCAGCCTCGCTGCTGTGCGGACCTGGAAATTTTTTCCATGGGGGATTGATGAAAGCAATGACGGAGCGGCTCCAAGGAGCACGAACTCGATATCACTTTCGACTCTGGCGAGTGCCTGCACCAGGTAAAGTGTGTAGTATCCAATCCCGGTCGCAGGGCTGGACAAGATAGCGACGTTGATGCCAACACGCCTGCGGTCTGAAGACGCGCCCACGCTCAATGTCCCCCCATCGGTGCGAGCTTCCGTTCTGGCGGCGGGACCTTATGGGATGCCGGATGACGCAAATGCCATTGTGTCACGCCCAGAAGAAGAGCGGATGCTGTCCACGCTTCGTATTGGTTGAGTTCGGTCATAGAAGCTATCATAAGGAAAAAAGACACAATGACAGAGAGCCGCAAAGCATCAACTGCCAATTTGACCTGTTTCGAAAGGCTATCCGGCCCCCGATGACGGATAGTCAACATCAAGAAGCTCCCCAAAAGGAACACTCCGACCAGACCGTGCTCAGCCAAGGTCCGTACAGCCACAGACAGCACGCGGGGCTGCATGCCAACGAGCAGCCGCGTGTCATAAGAAAAGAGGTAGTAGCCTGCATTGCCCTCGCCAACGCCCAATATCGGATGCTCAATAAACACCCTGGCTCCCATAACCATGCTATTATACCTGTCATTGGCGGACGCGTCGGTACCTTGAATTACGTTGGCCAGGCGATCCAGCAAAGCTGAACCTTCAGTCAATCTTGCAACATTAGGGGAGAAATATAAGAGCACCGCACAACCCAGGAGAGAAACTGTTATCAGAATCGCTGCCAGACGAAACCAAGACTTTGTTTTGCGCCCGATCATGAGCAAAGACAGAGTAATAATTCCCAAGATGGCTGTATTGGACAAGGTCAGAAATAAGGTGATGCCGCAGAGAAGCAGAACCAAAGTGTCCAAGACACGAGAGAATATCCGCAGACTGTAAAGGCAACAGTAAACATAGATCGGCAACACGGTCGCGAGGTAAATTGCGAACATCGACGGTTCCATGGCGATCGATGAAATACGGTTAAATGCTCCCATGGTCTGGTAGTAGAGTTGAGCGTAGTAAAGGTTATTATTGAAAACTAGGGGGTATTCCCAGCCAAATATGTATCCAAAGAACTGATACAACCCCCAGAGGCAAGCAAAGATAACTGCAAGAGTCTGCGCCCGTAGCGCAGTTCGGAGCAGATTAGGGTAAGAAGCCACACATTGAAACATCACAATCGTGGCAATTACAGTCGCGACCACATACGCAGACTGAGTCACGCTGAATCTCCACAGTGCCCGGTCGGACAAATGGATGAAGTCTCGGCGGACCCACATACATTGAAGGATGGACAACACGGTGAGCAGTCCAAACCCGATCAAATAACGAATGGGTTTGGGCCAGACGAGTTTCGGTTTGCTGAGAGCAGCCGCTAATATCAATAAAGGAAGGGTCACATAGACAGGTGGCAAGCCGAACTTGATCTCCTTAAAATCATGTAAAGCCATCGCTTTGAAAGGCACTGAGAATATGAAAAGTGCAAAGGCCGCAGTCAGGTAGGGGGGCGTGCGGCGGAACCCCAAATCTCCAGACCTTGCTGGCAACGGGAATGTCCGGGGGGTGAGTGTCCCCGTCAGGGGCGGGCGACGCGACAAAAAATTGAAGGAGTTGGGCCTCTCCGTCTTCATCTGGAGGCTCCCTTCAGCAAGATCATAAAACTCACGTTTGACAGTAACCCTGCCATAAAGATCACGCTGCGCGAGTAGAGCAGCAGAATGAGTCGCAAAGCGAAGGCGGCTGTACCCGGGGTGAGCAGGAATTCCTTCTCGAGGTGCAGACGGAGAGTCTGACCCAATTAAGAGACTCCCGCCAGAATACCCATTCCAAGGATCATTCCATGCCCCTTACCGTGGCGTAGCGCCCGGTCGCGAAATGCATCTGCCCGGCCATCCTCTATATTATATCTTCCGCGGCGACACAAGCTGATTGAAGACTTGCAGCACCTCACGGGCTGCCTTATCCCATCGAAAAAGACGAGCTCTTTCAATCCCTTTCGTTATAAGGCTGCTGCGCAGGTTACAGTCATTCATCGCGCGAAGAATGGCCTCGGCGAAAGCCTCGGGCTCATGAGGCGGAACAAGCAGACCAGCATCAAGGACCACTTCGGGAATCGACGAAACGTCTGATGCTACGATGGGAACCCCGCAGGCCATCGCCTCCACTAGGGGGAGTCCAAACCCCTCGTAGATTGAAGGGAAAACGAAAACGGAAGCCCCCGAATAGAGCAAAGGCAGGTCCTCTTCGGGAACAAATCCGAGGGACTTCACATCATCCTCGCTGAGCCCGGCTCGGGCAACAGAGCGGTGCACACCCGAATTCTTCCAGCCTTTTCCACCCGCGATTACCAATTGAAAGGGGAAGTATGCTCGTTTGCGGAGAATTCCCACAGCTTCCACCAGCGTGGAGAGATTCTTACGCGGTTCGACGGTCCCAACGGCACAGATATAAGTTTCTGAGACTCCATATTTGGCCGCGATATATTTCCGCGCCACCACCACATCGTGGGGACGAAAGAGGGAACTGACACCGTGATAGATCGTCTTAACCTTATGTGCGGGAACATTGAGAAGGGCCACAAGGTCTCGTTTCGTCGATTCGGATGCTGCGATGATTGTTTCTGCCTCGCCCACTGAGCGACCGGCTAGAAGCCGGTGTACCATCCTGGTGTAAGTGGCCATTGTTTCCGGGTAGCGAACCCATACAACATCATGCACCGTTAGGACTTTCCGGATGGCAGGCGGAAGGCCGAGGGGCAGTATGTGGGCAGTCGCCCAAAAAGCGTTCACCCGGTCACCCAAAATCATTTTCTTGCCCCGGGTTTGAATCCAGATCGCGCCGGGTAGGAAACCGAACCGCGAATCAATCCTTTTTTGCCATCTACCGTTCTCTACTGGAAGGGCAAAGTCATGATTAGAATAAAGAAAGTACTCATTGTGTTCATCAACGCGTACGAGTTCCCGCACGACGTTTTCGACGGCTCGTGTTGTTCCCGCACGCCATGTCGAAAGAGCGCATGCGTCGATACCTATCCTCATTACTCCTCTCCGCTTGAACTAAACTCCCCGGAACCCGCGGCCTTCGGGCCTCTCTCTCAGTCCCACAGGTTTTCCCGCATCGGCCATTCCCCAAATTAGTAAAGACAAACCGTGGGCTTTCGTCCTGGGATGTCGAGGCGCATCTTTTCAGGTCTGCGCAGAGATCTATTCACCCGAATTCGCAAGCTGGTAGTAGAGGTCTTCCAACCGCTGAGCTTCAGCAAACATGGGTCACGTCTTTGGGGAAGAGGGCCGTGCGCAATTGTCCACATGTGACGTAGGTTTATTTGATCATCAAAACAATCCCGGCGCGTCGCTTATAAAGTGTCATTACGAAGATTGCGGTAAGAGTTCGGAGGAAGCGCCACCTGAACAGCTTATTCACCCACCGCCGATCAGTCCGTCCGGCGTAGATGGTCTTCTCGAGGTGCATGGTATGTGGGTATACTTTAAATACCCTGAAGCCAGCTTTTCTCCCTGCCTTTATAATCCTTCCGGGCGGCATGTCCTTTTCAGTGACATTGTACTTCCTTACTGCGTCGATCGATCTCGGCATGTTGGCGTGACCGATCCCGGGTTCTGAGGCTATGCAGATTCCACCACGTTTAAGCGCCTTATAAACCATGCGAATGGCGTCTTCTTCGTTAATAGAGTGGTGTAGAGCATCGAAAAAAACTGCACAGTCAAATTCACTTTCGAAACCCATGTTCTCATAGTCGCAGACGACGAAGCGGACGTTATTGACTCCCTCTCTGTTCTTTTTTTCGTTTGCGTTATAAATCATATCTTCTGCAATGTCTTGGCCTGTAACCTCGTATCCTCTCCTCGCGTAGAAACAACTTGTCCATCCTGTGCCGCACCCTAAGTCCAAAAGCCTTGCCGGCGGCGGAGGGAGGAGAGACATGATGGCGCCCACTTCCATAAGGTATCCCGCGCAGTACTCGTCCGAAAACGGCTTATTGACCGCGTGGTTAATCTCGCCGATTCCGGCGTTCTTTAGATAATCGATTTCTCCTTGTTTTGCCATGGGAACAAGCCTCCCACTGGGTTGAAATTCGATAGATTCTACTGCAACTTACGGTTCATTTTGAGCCACCCACGCCATTTTGAGCACGGTTCCGGCCAGAGAGTACCCTGACGAAATCACGGATGTTGTCGGGTGGGTGGTCGGCTGCCCCACGGAACGTGAGAATCCTCGAAAGTATCCGGCTTCGCAACACCACTGATTGGTGGAATGCTGAATACAGCAGGAAACGGCCTACATCGAAAGGATGATAGCGCCGGATTTGCCGCCTTTTCCGAATGATATCCAACCTACGCAGGTCGTACGCGAACATAACTGAATCGAGTCGGAAGAGAAAGGCCCACATAGCGTCATAGTTGAATTTCATTCCGCCATAGAAACCGGGGAACTTGTCCATCGCCACCAAGATGCTATCTGAAATCAAACTAAAAGCTATGGGGATCCCGGGGAAAAGGGTCGGATGAATCTTGTAGTCGCCGTATTCCTGAATAAATCTATCGAAATACTCATGCCGATCCGGCCTCCCAATGATTCCGCTATTAGATTTCTGCGAGTTTCCCGCGACCGAAACGTAATAGCCCAAATCCATAGCTGTCTTAGCGAAAACAGGCACTGCCATTGACATGAAAGCATCGGGCGCCATGGAATGGAAGACTCTGCCAGTCTTCTCTCGAATGGAGTCAGGAATGCGCTTAGCAACTGCTGAGTGATACATACACGGGATCAGGGGCCACCTCCAGCCTCCCATGGAGACGACCAGCCTGGCTAAATTCTCCAGATCAACCTCTGAGGCTTGAGTTGTGGGGGGAAGATAGTCCACACGGGCCGGTTTGCCATCCACGGGCCAATTGTAAACAGGTCTTGGCCAGCGATAGGCAAGGCGGTGCGTGGTCTGGATGGACGCCTCCAATTTGTCGAGGGCACCGGGGATGACCGCGTCGTCGTCCCCGATGAACATGACATAATCGCCTGCCGCGTGAAGGAGAGCGAAGTCCCAATTGTCACACATGGAGAGGCGTCGACCGGGATTAATCAATCGCAATCGCGGGTCGGAAAGACTCCTCACAACTTCCGCTGTATTGTCCTGGCTGAAATTATCGCTGACGATGACTTCAAAGTTCTTGCTGGTCTGGTCGAGCGCCGTTCTGAGTGTATATTGCAACGTCTCAGGGCGCTCCCGCGTGGGGATGATGACCGAGAGCAACGGATTGGTACGGTTGTTCACCTCTGGCCACGTCCTCCGTCAATTGTTAGGGCACTACGCTCGCCGGTGCTGGCTTGAGGAAAGTCAGCCGGCGCAGTGTCTCGCGTAACTCGTTACCAATCAGTCGATAAGCTGCCGCCACAAACGCAATGGAAGCAAAGGCGTAGCCCAAGGCTAACGACAGGACCGAAAAAGACCCAACTAACATAACAATAGCCCAAGCCCCACCGTAGGTCAAGCCTGCCAGTACAAAGACCTTGAATACATGGAAGTACCATTTCCAGACAGGCATATCCAGGCATTCAGAACAGGTGCGCGGCATCATATAGCCATAGGCGAAAAGGTGGTAGAAGACCCAGGAGAATCCAGCCCCGGCAATCCCGAATCGGTACACGAGCAAAAGGGTCACGGGCAAAACCGCGAACAGCGCATAGAAGTTTGTGCGGGCCGCGATTTCAGGCTTACCCACCGCCAGGGAGAAGACATAGGGGATACTCATCGTTCCGTTCATACAAAAACCGATAGACAAGAATGTGACCGGCCAAAGGAGCATTCGCGCCCCTTCCGCATTCAGCACGAAAGTGAAGAGAGGACGCGCTGCAAAGGGAATGGCAGCGAACATGGGTATGACCGCATAGCACAGAAGATCCTGCAGCTTCCTATACTGGCACATGAGCCCATCACGGTCGCCCTGCTTGTACAAAGCGGAAAAAGAAGGGAAAACCGCCTGGGAAACCGAGGTTGACACCAGCATCCCCCGCGACACGGCGTTGTAAGCCATACCGTAGTATCCAAAAACGCCGAGCGATAGAAGCTTACTCACTATTGCTTTGTCGGATTGCGTGTGAATGATAGAAAAGACCGTGATCCCGGCCAGCCTGAACGTATATCCGGCATTCCGGTCGATCACCGAAGTCGAAATCCTGGGGACAAATACCTTAAAGCCGAAAAAATGAGCGCACACCGTTAGGTAAACGGCAAGGCCTAATAGATAGCAGCCAGCCATCCAGTGGGTAACCTGAATCAAGCCGCCACCCAGGAAGAGAATACCGATGGTGCCGAACTGCTGTAAGGCGCTGGTCCCTACATCAATGAGGTTGGTGAATTCCATGCGCTGAATTCCCCGCAGAATGCTCATATAAAAGGAGCGAGGCAGGGCAAGGAGCGATGCGATTCCGAGCACACGCAGAATCCGCGTCGCAGTGAAAGGATTGAGAGTATCCAGGTTGATCCACTTGGTGACCAGCCAAGGAGCACTCGCATAGAGGCCAACTGCGGTCAGGACATAAAGACCCCAGTAAAAAAACGATGCGGTTTGCAGCAGCTTCGTTATGTAAGTTGGATCATCTTCGTGAAAGGCCGCGACTTCGCGGACGGTGGTTTCATTTATTCCCAGAGCCAGAAGCGCGGTGAGCAGGGCGTTCAGCGTGAGGGTGAAATAGATAATCCCGAGCGCGTCCTGGCCCAACTGCTTGAAAATGAACTTCACCGCTACGAACCCTAGGATGACAAGCAGTCCCTGGCCAAACAGGTTATAAAGAATGTTCTTTGAAAGTCTTGACATCCGACCTCAAAACCCGAAAGAGAGTCTACCACGGGGGGCACAAAAAGGATCTACCACAGAGCGCACAGAGACCACAGAGAGAAATGCCCAGAGTCGCTTCTCCGTGACCTCTGTGGTCTCTGTGGTGAAACCGTTCTTGGGTTGCGGCCAACAGGAGCGCTGTGTTAAAGGTTCTTAAACCCGTACCCCTCTCTATGCAGCGTGGCTGCTTTCATAAATAATGCGAGCTGACAGAGAGAAAAGCCGAAGCGGTTATTTGCGGCGTAAGTACGCATCCGGCCAATAGGTGACCCCTGAACGGGTAGGTTCCGGGTCAATTTCAAATTCAGGATGTGAGGCCAAAAATTCGTGGACCGCGGCCCTGGGGTTATCTCGCGTCCATTCTGCCTTCCCACCCGGCACATCGTCGAGGTCCTCCATGATGCCGTCGGCGGCCACGATATAGCTCCCGGAAGTCACGAGCGGACCGTAAAGCTCAAGTTCTTTCCGGACATGCTCTCTGGTGTGGTTTGAATCCAGAACGACCATCACCTCTTCATTCGGAGAAATCAGGTTCCGGACCTCCTCGAGCGTTTCGGGCGCAATGGAGCTTCGCTCGATCAAGGTTATCCGCTTCTTGAGCGGGTGCCCTTCGATTGCCTTACGGTTATGCGGCCTGATTTCAATGTCGATGGATATCACACGACCCCGTCCCAAAATTTCAAATAGACTCGCATAGAACACGCTGGATCCACCGTGCGCAATACCGGTTTCAATGATGACCTGCGGCTGAACCTTATGGATCAGCTCCTGCACTATGACCAAGTCCTCAGGCAATTGAATGACGGGTCGCCCCATCCAGGAGAAGTTATAAGAATATTTCGCGGCCCAGCCCGTCTTTATCCACAATCGGGAAATGGCTTGGAATGCTTCGGGGGTATAAAGAGGGAAAGTGGATAATTCATTGTCAGCGTACGTGACGGATAGAGTCTGGCTCACCATATCAACTATCAGGTTGCGAATTCTCTTCAACGAGCCTCCTTTACAACGCGTGTTGGTGTCATCTGGGATGGTATCCCTTTCGAAACGCCAGTCATTCCCGTCCCGCCATGGCGGGACGGGAATGACTGCGACTTGCAACGCCCATTTTTCGCAAATGACACGAGCACCCTACAACTGGACGATGGGGATTTCAAGCGACATTTGCGATAGTATCGATCGGTTTTCTTCCAGGTAATTGGGGTTCATGTTTACGATACCCGCGATGCGACTCCTTTGCTCCCGGACGTAGCTGGGTGACACGATCTGATGCCCAGTGCCGAGAACATATTTCCCGTGCTTGGCGGGATTAATATCGATGAGGAACCGAATGCGACGATTCTCGGGGTCAATCGTGTTCACTAAGGTTGTCCCTTTAGCTGCCGCCCCCCATATCGCGCAGCCCCCTGCTCTGTCGAAAGCGTCGATTTTTTCTTCGCACGCTTCCATTCGTCCCTGGAGTCTCGCCAGGAAAGATTGGATCTTCCACCAGAGATTCGGGGTGGGCCTTGGCCGAAGTGCTCCGGGTGTGCTGCCGGCCATGGCAGGCTTGGCTTCTATGCACAGGTATTGCTCGTCGAAGGCCAAGTGCGTCTCGAGGACCTGAAATCCCGTCTGTTCGAATGCCCAGGTAAGATTCTCTGCCGTGAGATACGAGCAATGCTCATAAAAGAAATCCCAGAATGTCACCGTATCGAGGATCCAGGGTAGCGCTGGAGTCTCAAAGTATACAAATGAGTCCATCCCGTTCCCGATTGCTTGTCGAACCGCATGGAGCATTTCCAAAGGGGATTGCACATGCTCGATGACATGACGGCAACAGACGAAATCAGGGGCAAATTGGGTGTGCTGTGAATCATAAAATGCACGGATAAAGCGCACTGCCCCTTGCTCAGCGGTGTCAGGGCCGACGTAGCTGGGATCGAATCCAATGCCTCGGTTTCTTCCGTCTTTGCAAAGCAGTCGGAGGAATTCCCCCTTCCCGCAGCCCACTTCAATAACCACCTTATCGTGAAGACGGTATTTGCTAAGGAGAGACTCCCCCAGCTCTGTGAGGTAATGCTTGAAGTAGGGAGAGCAGCTCTGGGTGTTTTCATAGGCAGCAGAGTATCGGAGGCTGTTGGGGTCGAATGCTGCGTTAAAGACAAAACCGCACGTTCTACAGAAGGCCAGCAGGAGGTCCCCACGAGTAAACTGGCGTGCCTCCTCAGCGCTCGCACACACCACGTTCTGGTGGACAGGCACGTTCCTGCGTTGGAAGAAGACCTGTGGGGAAGGGCTCGCACAAAGTGGGCAAAGGCGCTTTATCATGTCCCGTGTATCGTTGACCTCCACCATTCACATGTCTTTGCCACCCCCTCCTTGAGGGTTAGGGAAGGCTTCCACCCGACCACACTTGCCAGCCTTCGAACGTCCGCCAACAACACCAGCGGTTCCTGAGGATCGGTGGGCAAAGCTCCAAGTACAAGATTCTCTTCCCTTTGCAGATGTTGCGCAATGGTTTGAACAATCGTCCGCACCTTTGTCGGTTGCCCCGAGCCGATATTCACCGGACCGGAAAGGTCACTTTTCGCTACCGCCCACACCGCAGATGCCGCGTCCTCCACATGGAGGAAATCTCGGATCTGTTCCCCACTGGTGCATTTGGCCACCTCCCCTTTTAGCAAGGTCAGAACCACGTAGGGGATCAATCGCTCCTTAGCCTCCGTGGGCCCGTAGAGGTAGAAGAAGCGCGTCCAGGCAAAACCCATTCCCGCCTGGGCGCAAAAAGCTTGCAGGATCTCCCGCGTCGCATTCTTGCATATGCCATACAAGGAACGGGGCTTCAAGGGCGTCACCATCTCCGAGAAGAATCCATAATCCCAGTCATATTCTGCACAAGTTCCGGCGCCCACGACTCGGGAACAGCCTGCCTCTCTAAGCGCTCGCGCTAAGGAAAGACTCATCCTCACACAATCCAGATTCTCACTTGCCTGCCAGTACTTGCCCGGCTCCACATACCAAGCGAGGTGTATGGCGTTTTCAGGTCGAGTCCCACTGACCAACCTTCGCACAGCGTCGCCATCACTCAAATCGCAATGAACCAGAGAAACGGAATCCAGGCAGTCGATTAGGCGCGCAGGAGATTCTCCCGGCCTGAGCACAGCTACAACGGTATGCCCGTCCTGGAGGACTTTTCGGACCACTTGGGATCCGATGAATCCACCTGCTCCAGTAATGAGAACCCTCATCGGACCATCCGGCTAAAAGTTTTTGACTTCCCACTTGTAGGGAATGGTGTCACTGGAGGGGTCAAGACGTGTGGTTCTGGAAGGGTCGTGTGTGTGGGTAGCGCAGTTTGCCACAATAGCATACGGTGCACTCATCCCCTTCATACCATTCCAAACTTCGGGAGGAATGACGACCAGGGAATAATTATCCGGCCCCAGAAAAACCTCCATAAGCTCATTTCGGGTCGGGGAGTTCGTTCGATCATCATACAGGACGAGCTTGATTCGACCCTCGATGCAGGCGTAGTTCAGGGTCATTTCCCGATGTTTGTGCCAACCCTTGATTACCCCACGATAAATCGTCGTAAAGTAAATCTCTCCGAACTGCCGGAAGTGTGCATCCGTGCACTTCAACATATGAAATATGGTCCCGCGCTCATCGGGGATACGCTTTAATGGCACAACCCGTACTCCCTCAATCATGGTAGTCCCCTTACTGAAAGCTTCCGGTCGGCCGGCAGCTACGGCTCCGCTGTCCACTCTAGACGATGCGGACTTCCGGAATCGGGATGATGAACTTGCCACCTCGCTGCCGGTATTCCGCCTGTTGCGCCAGAATTTCGTCAGCGAAGTTCCAGGTCAGCAGAAGCGTGTAATCCGGCATTGCCTCCAGGAGCTTCTGTGGCGGATAGATGGGAAGATGGACGCCGGGCATGTATCGCCCCTGCTTGTACGGACTTCGATCGACCACGAAATCCAACCATTCCTGACCGATGCCGCAGTAATTCAGGAGCGTGCTGCCCTTGGCGGCTGCGCCGTATGCGGCCACTCGGGCCCCCTTGCCCTTCAAATCCGTGAGAAAACGGCAAAGCGAGCCCTTGACCTGCTCGACACGGTCCGCGAAACCGCTGTAAAAGCCAAACTTGTTGACACCCCAGGAAGCTTCCTGATCGAGCAGTTGCGACACGGCGGGCGTTGGATCAACGGCATCGCGGTGTCTAAGAAACAATCGAATTGAGCCGCCGTGGATTGGCAGCCTCTCCACGTCTTGAATCTCCAGTTGATGCCGCCGGAAGAGGTTCTGCAGTGCGGTTACCGAGAAGTAGCACAAGTGTTCGTGGTAGATTGTGTCGAACTCGCAGCAATCGATCATTTCCATAAGATAAGGAACTTCGATGACCGCAACTCCCTCGTCCTTCAGAAGCAACTGGATGCCAGCGACGAACCCGTTGAGGCCGGCAACGTGGGCCAGTACATTATTGCCATGCAGCACGTCAACACATTCGCCCTGATCCCGGAGTCTCCGGGCCAAATCTGCACCAAAGAAGTCGCATAAGGTGCGAATGCCCCGCTCTTCGACCGCCACCTTTGCGATGTTTGCCGCGGGTTCGATACCCAGGACCGGTATGCCAGCACGCTCGTAAAACTGCAGCAGGTAGCCATCGTTACTGGCAATCTCCCCCGCGAGGCTGTTGCCGTTCAGATTTCGGGAAGCGATGAGACGCGTGACGATTTCTTCGGCGTTCCGGACTACCGTGTCGGAGTATGAAGAAAAATAAAGATATTCACGAAACAGCACGTCGGGAGGCACGGTTTCTGTGATTTGAACCAGCGAACAGGAGGGACAGAAAGCCAAGTCCAACGGATACCTTTGCTCCGGACGGGCAAGCTCCTCACGGGTTAGGTAGGCGTTCGCCAGAGGCATCTGGCCGAGCCGAAGAATGATCTCGAGCCGGGCGCTACCACAGGATCGGCATGAAATTGGGCTGGGCATTTGAGTTCTACCGCTTCCAGCGCAAGGAATCGTCCAGTCGTCCGGTCTCGAGCAAGTACGTCAGTTGTTTTAATCGCGTGAACTTACGGCCGTGGAAGTCCTCCGCTGTCATGCCCGCGGCGCGATAGGCTGCGTAAAGCTCGCGGGCCCCTTGCAATGCGTTCCAGTTGGGACGGAAGGCAGGAAAGGCTCGTTCCAGCTTGCTAAAATCCACTCGGTAATTGCGAGGATCGGGGCCCGCCTTTCCGCTGTACTCGATGGAACAGGTGGGGGCAACCTGCTGGACGATTGCTGCAAGCTCCCGTACCTGATAGTTTTCGCTATTCACGCCCACATTGAAAGCGTGGTTGCAAACGAGTTCCAGGGGAGCCTGGAGCACACAGGCGAAAGCCTGGGCGACATCCTGGACGTGGACGATGGGACGCCAAGGAGAGCCATCAGACATTATCTGGATCTTTCCGACAGTCACCGCCCAACCTACGAGATTGTTAAGGACAATGTCCAAACGAAGGCGCGGCGAAACTCCATAAACAGTTGCATTCCGCAAAAACGTGGGAGCAAAGTGGCTATCAGCGAGCGCAGAAAGCGCCTCTTCGGTTCGAACTTTGGACTTCGCGTACGGAGTCAGGGGACGCATCGGGGCATCCTCTTTGAGTGTTTCCTCGCCTGCCGCCCCGTACAAACTACAAGAAGAAGCGTACAAGAAACGCCGCACTCCTGCTTCCTTGGCCTGCTCACCCAGCCGCACGGAAGCGTTGTAGTTGATGTCGTATGTCCACTCCGGTCTCAGATCACCCAAAGGGTCATTCGACAGGGCGGCTAGATGTATTACCGCATCAAAGCCCTTCAGTTCCTCGCCAGTCACGTCACGAATGTCCGTCTTGAGACGGGGATAATCTTCCGGCGGCTTGACCAGGTCGCCGTCAAAGTAGTAATCGGTGTCCAGCCCGGTGACCTGGTGTCCCAAGTTCCGCAAATATTGAACCATCACTGTGCCGAGGTAGCCTCGGTCACCTGTTAGTAGAACTCTCAACAATCATTCCCTGTGAGCCGTACTCAGTCTGCCCACACTTGCCACGGAGCACCTTTCTTCCAGGACTCGTTCAAGGCAAGAAAGTCCCGGTAGGTATCCATGCAGTGCCAGAATCCATGATGGAGATAACCAACGAACTGGCCTTCCCGTGTCAGTCGCTCCAGCGGCTCTCCTTCAAGAACGCAACTGTCGTCGTCGGTGAGATAATCAAAGAACTTGCGCTGAAAGACAAAAAAGCCGCCGCTGATAAATCCGCTCTGATCCAAGGGCTTTTCGTTAAATTCGTTCACCTGTGAACCTTGCAGGGATAATTCGCCGTAGCGGGAGAGCGGATGAACGCCAGTCACTGTCCCGATCTTGCCGTGGCCAAGGTGGAATTCCCATAGCTTACAGATATCGAGGTCTGTTACGCCGTCACCGTAAGTCATCATGAAGTGGTCTTCGGTAACGTACCGCTCAATGCGCTTGACCCGGGCGCCGGTCATCGCTTCGGCTCCGGTGTCCGCAAAGGTGATTGACCACTGGTCTTGCATCTCGGTCCCGTGGAATTCAGGATCCTCTTGAGAGTTGAGGCGCAAAGTAAAGTCACTGTTCATGAGGCGGTAATTCAAAAAGTACTCTTTGATCATCGCGCCCTTGTACCCCAAGCACAGTATGAAATCATTAAACCCGTAATGGGCATAGATCTTCATAATGTGCCAGAGGACGGGTTTACCTCCGATCTCAACAAGCGGCTTGGGGCGGTACTCCGTTTCCTCCCGGAGGCGGGTTCCCATACCACCACAGAGAATCACAACTTTAGCTTTCATGTCGTCTTGAAAATTCCCCCGCTGACTGGGTTTAGGAGCGTCGGAATTGCCCTGCTAACCTGAGAGGCATTACTCGAGGTTCGGTTCGAGTTGGAAGCAATCTTGCCTGACCTGCAGCCGCCGGTCGCAACTTCCCAGCCTTGTAGCGCCTGACTCCTACGATTCAGATTGGCTGGCGGAATCCTCGTTGGTGTCCTGCCCGTACCCATACCCGTACCCGTAGCGGTAATAGCCATACCCATTGCCATACCCGTAGCCGCCTTGCTTGTGCACGTCAACACTGTTCAACGCCACGCCGAGAATGCGGGCGCCGGTATGGTAAAGTAATTCTCGGGCGCGGCGGACGACGTCGTAAGGCGTACCGTAGGCCCTTGTTACTAGCACCACTGCGTCGGTAAGAGTGGAAAGTATTCGGCTGTCGGAGACGGTCAGCAAAGGTGGAGAATCGACAAGCACGTATTCAAACTGCGACCGCAGCTTGTTTAACAATTCCGGCGTGACGGGCGAGGAAAGAACTTCTGCCGGGTTGGGCGGAATGGGCCCGCAAGGAATCACGCTTAAGTTCGGAACGCCGGGCACCGGCAGGATGGCATCGGCCAGCTCAACGTGGCCCGTGAGGCACTGGACAAAGCCCGGTTTGTTTTCCACGCCTGTCGACCGGTGGCAGGAAGGCTTCCGCATGTCGCAATCAACAATCACCACCTTGCTTCCCAGGCTGGCGAGCATAGCTCCCAGGTTGACCGTTATGGTAGTCTTGCCTTCAGACGGCACGGCGCTTGTAATCAGAAGCATCTTCGGCACAGGGTGGGCAGAAAGCAGAATCGAAGTGCGAAGCGAGCGATAGGCCTCTACAGCCTCACGTCCGGTCTGAACTGCCGGGGCAATGGCGCCGTCGCTACCGTGCTTTACCGTGGCCAGTCCCTTATCGCTGCCCTTGCCTGTGCCGTCGGGGCTATAGTCCGGAAGGAGGCCGAGCGATGGCAAGCGCAACAACCTCTCCACTTCATCGGGTGTTTTGAGTGTATTGTCGAGGTATTCCTGCAAGAAAGCCAGCCCGACGCCAAAGGCAGCACCTAGAACGATGCCCAGCGCCAAGTTGAGGGCTACTCTTGGCTTCACGGGGGCTTTGGGTACCTGAGCGGTGTCCACGATCCGAACGTTGCTGGCTGTCAGTCCGGCCGAGACCGTAGCCTCCTTCATGCGCGTCAGGAGGCCTTCGTAAAGCTGCTTGTTGGCATCCACCTCGCGCTTCAGGATATTGTATTGGATGGATTTCTCAGCAACATCATTCACTTCCTTTTTCTGCTCGTCCAGGGCTTGAGCCAAATACTTCTCGTTGGCCAACGCGGACCGATAGTCATCCACAATGTTTTCGCCCAGGGCCTTCTTCTGACGGTCAAGGGATGCCTGCATCGCATCGATTTGCTTTTTCAAAGCTATGGCTTTAGGGTATTCAGGTTTCACTGTGGCCGTCAGTTGGGCGTAATCGCGCTCCAGTTCTGCCAAGCGGGTGGCCAGATTTTGGATCAGACCATTTGATAGAACGCCCGGCAGATCCTGAACCCTGCCGGCCTGCACCAAGTTATAAAGCGATTCCTTTTGAAAACGCAGGGCTTGGGCTTTCGTATATTCTTCCTGAAGCTGCTTGAGCCGTTCGTTGACGAGATTCTGCTTCTCTTCAACAAATATGATGGAGTTGGCTCGCGCGTAGGACTGCAAGGCATCATCGGACTTTTCAAGCTTGGCCTTGAGCCCCACGAGTTTTCCTGAAAGCCACTCCGACGCCTTGTTGGCCTCATCCCACTTCACCTGAAGGTTTTGATCGATGTACTCCGTAGAAAGCTGGTTCGCGATGCGCGCCGCCAATTCAGCATTTTCCGAGTAAAAGGATAACTCGACAAGGTTACTGCGTCGAACCGGACTCACGTCGATGTTGTCTATGAAATGGCTCACGGTGTTGCGGTAGGCATCCATCGAGCGGTCCGGAGGTTCGGGGTCTGAGGCACTCGGAATCTTATCAGGGACGACCTGGAACAAGCCGAACAGCAAGCTCCCCTTGTAGAATTCGGGGTAGCGGCACAGTTTCAGGTCATCGATCACATGCTCGGCGAGGGTTCGGCTTTGCAAAACCTTGTATTGAGTCTCCCGGTAACTTTCAATATCCACGGAAGTGAGTTGGAGAACTTCCTGGAAGTTCAAAACGTTCGGCTGCTCAGGGTTAATCTCGATTAAGACTTTCCCCTCGTAGATAGGCTTCTTCTTGAGCGTACCGATGGCCACCGTCGTGAAGACAATTAATAGGCAGGATAAAACCACCCACCGCCGTTTGAGAATGACGTGCAAATAATCAAGCAGGTGCGGGAGTTCTTCGGCCGAGACATCCAACGCCACAATAGGTTGTCGCAAACTCTGGGGGCCTGAAAGAACCAAGCTCTGAGCGGGGTCGGTAGTGGGGACTTCTGCGTTGGCCATTAATCACCAAGTCGAAGCTGGGTCACCCATCTTAATGGGCCCAAATGAGCCATCCCGAGAAAGTGGATACACTGGCGTCGATAGCCCGTTGGCCCACGATTTTCTGCTTGCTGTCGGGAACAAAGAGGATGTCATTCGCCGCCAGCGTCGTGTCCTGTGCCTTTCCTTTTATAATCTTCGCCAGGTCAATAGGAACTTCTGTCTTTGACCCATCCTGGTTAGTTCTCAAAATACGAGCGGATTTCTTTCCCGCAGTTGACGTAAACCCTTCCGCCATTGCGACTGCCTGGAGAACCGTCAAGCTGGGGCGATCTTCAAGGACAAACCCCCCTGGCCGCTTCACCGCCCCTGTCACATAAACAACCTCGGCCTTGCTTACGGAGATGATGTCGAGAGGCTTCATCTCAATGTTGAGGGCTTCATCCTTCGTGTAGAGGAGCCTGTTGAGGTCGATTTCAACTTGGTCCGGCCCGCGAATGTGCATTCCATCCACCGGCTGCAAATCGCCAAAGCCACTCTTGCGCGTGACCAGAACTGTGCGTCCCGCCGCCGATGTGCCGCGCTTGCCGAAACCACCCGCCATCGAGAGCATTTCAATCAGGGTGCGCCGGCCAGTAAGGGGATAAAGCCCAGGCTTTTCCACTGCCCCAATGACGGATACAGGCTTGGCCTTGAATTGGTTAACAAAAACCGTTACCTGAGGGTCCTGGAGGTAATTCTCACCCCATTTGTCCTCCAGCTCTTTCCGGAGCTGCTCCGCGGTCAAACCGGCCGCTTGGACGCGGCCGATTAAGGGGAGGGAAATCATCCCATCGTTGGCAACTCGAACGATTTTTGACAATTCAGGAACGTTAAAGACCTCGATATTGATCACGTCCTCAGGTCCCAGTATGTAATTGGAACCGATGGGGCCACCGAAGTGCTGGTCAGAATTTTCTTGCGTCTTTCGCTCTGTTGTATCCGCGTTGTCCGTGGAATCTTGAATCCCTTGGATGTCCTGGGAAGGAGGCTTATCCTGGGCATCCTGCGCGCGCAATTGTGGCAAGGTAAGGAGAAACACGGGCCACAGAAAAACGGTGAGCCCCCAAAATACACGTTCCAGAAGACCCTTCATTTCCGCCTCGATATTGATTGCATCTCTCGGCGCCTCGCTGTGAGCAAGTCGGTGAGGAGATTCGCGCGTGAAACCTTGAAGCGAATAGTCTACCTGCGCGCCAAGACAATGTCAATCTAAAATGAACTTCACACACCTCCAGTTGCTCCGCTGCAGCGCCTTTCAACAAGCTGCAAAGTTGTTCAGTGATCTGCAAGCCTGATATTAGGGGAAGAGATTCGAGAGAGTGCGGTTGCGAAAGGGCTTCCGGCGGGTCGCAGAAAAAGGGTATTGATGTTCGGGATTCAGGGAAACCCGCTTGTGGTTTTTCCCTGACTCCTGCAAAGCCGTGCAGGGAATCACCTCTATCTCGGGCACTCGCTCCCACCCAACTATCAACTATGCTTGGTTTCCCGAACTTCTATCGTATAATAGAGTCGCAATTTCTAGTTATTGGAGGCGACCCCGCGTGAGCGGCAGGTTTTCACTTACCGGCCAGGGCGATGAGGGATTTCCCCTCCCTGTAGCGCCCTCGCGGGAGGATGCCGGATGGGGTTTGTACACCGCGGGAGGCGCGCGTCAAGCTGCCCAAGCTGCGCCAGGATTCGGATCTTACCAACTCAAGTGGGACGGAGAGTATGCAAATTGCCATAAAAACGAAACCTGCACGGGCGTTGCTGGTCAGTGTAGAGGCTGCAATGCTCCTGCTGCTGACAGGCTGGGTGGGTAAGGCCTACCTCGCATATGAGCTGGCGAGTAGGCCGACAGTGGGCAACCTCGAGCGTGCAGTCAAACTCGACCCGAGCAATGCCGACTACCATATGCGATTGGGTGGTCTTTACGAGTACAGCCCCTCGAATCTGCAACTTGAAAAGGCCGAGGACCATCTTCGCCGCGCTGCGCATCTTGATTCCTATGACCCTCAAACTTGGCTCGAATTGGCGGCCGCGCTGGAGCTCCAGGGCCGAATAGCGGAGGCAGGAGCCTGCCTGCGTCAGGTGGATCTCCTGGCGCCAAATCTCCCTGCTTATCAATGGCCAATTGCTAATTTCTACTTGTTGCAGGGCAGTATCGACGAAGCTTTCCGGCATTTCAGGGTTGTGCTTGCCGGTACCTCTCAATATGACAGCAATGTCTTTGGCTTGGCTTGGAAGGCTACCGACGATGCTGGGAAGATTCTTCAGCAACTGATTCCTGAGCGAGTCACCACCGAATTCAGTTATTTGAATTTTCTGGTCGCCGGGCGTCGCTTGAATGAGGCACAGGCCGTCTGGAAACGAATTGTGGCCGGGCGAGAGGCATTTTCTCCCGGCCAGAGTTCCCCATACATCGACAGCCTTATCGGCGCTCAACGGGCGGACGAGGCGTACCAGGTTTGGACTGACCTCCAGAAAAAGGGGCTCATTCGATACTCGTCGTTGCCATCCGAAAAGAATCTCCTCTCCAACGGCGATTTCGAGGACGAATTGTTGAATATGGGCTTTGACTGGAGAATCATTTCGGTTGAAGGTGTCTATGCGGGTCTGGATACCTCGACCTATCACTCGCCCAGTCACGCCCTCTTGGTTCAATTCCCGGGTAAGCAGAACCTGCTGTACCAGCACCTTTACCAGTACGTAAAAGTATCACCCGGGCAATCCTACCGCCTTCAGGCCTTCATGAAAACCGAAGACATTACAACCGACAGCGGCCTTCGCCTGGAAGTGTACGATCCTTACAATGTTGCAGCCTTGGACAAATTAACTGACGATTTGACCGGCAGGAGCGACGGATGGACCTCTTTGCTCCTGGATTTCGCGACCGGGCCAAAGACCGAATTGATCGTGGTTAAGCTTGTCCGCTTGCCAAGCAAGAAGTTCGACAATCTCATTTCGGGGAAGGTTTGGCTGGATGACGTCCGGCTTACTCCCGTGCAGAGATGAAATGCTTTTGAGAACTGTCCTCGGGTCTGCGGTCTGTGCCTGAATTCGAGGTGGGTCGTCGTTGAAGCGGGCATGATTGTTGTTGACATCGCCTCCGTCGCATGATAAAATTGTCGTTTCTCTTCCAGTTCCGGGTTGAAAGTTGAGTCCGGACTGATGCGATGAACAGAAGCAGGCGCCTTGGAGTCTGGATCAGCGGCATCGTGCTTGTAGTGTGTCTGTTGCTTCCAGACGTCCTGGTCCGACAGTTTCGGAAAGAGCCAACCCTGAGGCTCGTCGGCGTGGACCCGGCTCGATCCGTTTCATTAGGCGAACACCCTCCAGCCTCTTCCCGCGAACAGAACGAGCCGCGCCGCGCTGAGGCAGCGGTGAGTCCAACTGCGGCGACAATGAGCAGGCTGCACCTGCTGGCTCAAGCCGCACCGCATCTCTTCGAGTCTGAGCAAGCAAAGCGCCTCGTCTCCATGCCTCCCGCCGAGGCGCACCCACAGGCGATCGCTCCACCCCAGCCCAAAACGATCAAGCTGGAACCTCTTAGCTATGTCGAGAAAGCCGATGGCCGTGTCGAGGCGACCATCTCTCTGGGGCAGCGCGTCCAGGTTGTGCATGAGGGCGAGACCTTTGCAGTCAATTTCAGGGTCGCGAGGATCTCTTCCTCCACTGTGGAGCTTGTAGAGAACTCAGCCCCGGCCGCAGAGCCCCACCTCGTGGCGGAGATCGGACGAGGTGTGGCGCAGGCCCCCGCTAACAAGGCGCCGCAGGTGCACCCCCGGCCTACTCCCGTGGTACTTTCAAACCCCGGCGCAAATCGCCGAATCGCTGTCGGTTCTGCTGCCAGCGTTTCAGAACCATCCGTCGGCCAGGAATTAGGCTATGTGGAGAGAGCGGATGGTCGGGTTGAAGCAATCCTTGCCGAGGGGGAGCATGTTCGCCTCGCCCCGGGGACCAAGTCGTTCGCAAATAGTTTCCGCGCCCCGGCGCCCACCCCGGCCAACCTCGAGGTAGCGAACGCGTTACCCGCTCCAATCAATCCGCCCGATTCATTTGGCCACGAATCCCAACCCCTTCAGACAAGCTCGTCCACTCGAGAGGCTGGCGTGCCACCTCTGGTGGCTTCAGGGTCTGAGTCTTCCACCGTGGCCAAATTGCAAGGAATCCGTGTTAACAATGGAGAGTTGGAGTCTAAGCAGTTCGGTATCATGCAGCCCGAACCCCTGGCTGACTACTCAGGCGGTCGGTTTGAAGTGAAGATACCGCAAGCCGTTGTGCCCACCTCGCCCGCTGTTGGACCCACTCTTCCTTCGGACGGGAGGGGAACTCAGTCGGGAGTCAGTACCCTCGGGTATGTGGAGAAGGCTGGCGGGGAGAAGGAAGCCATCGTCGAAGTGCTCGGTCAGGTGTATTTGGTGCACGAGGGTGAGTCGTTCGCCGGGAAGCACGGAGCCTTGCAAGTCACAGCTTCTTCTGCGGCAGCTCAGGCCATGCACATGCCATCCACTGCACAGGTACTCCAGGAGATTATGGAATTTGGGGCGGGCGGCGCGATCCAAGGAATTTTCGCCGTACAGGTGGGAGCCTTTAGAGACCGGAGCAACGCTGAGCGGTTGAAGGAGCGTATCGAATCTCAATTCGGGCCGGTCATCATTCAGGACTTCGAACGCGGCGGCGGCCTCTTTTGCCGCGTCCGCGTTGGTCACGAGAGCACCGAAGACGCTGCGTGCGCGCTGGCAAAAAGCCTCCGCAGGGCGAACTTGGCGACGGACACATTCGTTGTGCGGTTGAATTAGGCCGTTATTTATAGTGACTGGAATGCCCAACACGGCCTGTAGCCAGAATACCCCACAAACCCATCGGTGAGACTCCTCCCCAACCGTCTTTCCAAGCCGACTGAAGAGTATAGGCAAGGGGTTGTTGCGGGCAACCCAGATGGGCAGTTGAATAGGAAGTCGAAAAAGCCCAGCGGTATGCTTCGGCGACCGCTCGCCGCATCCATGAGCACCGCCCAATCGCTGCCCTCAAATGCCATAAAAGATAAGGAAAACCCACGGCTCAGGTGGAAACCCATCTGACAGTCGAAAAGGCAAGCTTCGCAGAGAATCGGGCATCATGGCCGAGGGGCGAAAAAACCGTCAACTGTGCGTTTTTCCCAGCAAACGTGATTTGTCCTAATAAAGAGTGCCAAACTCCCCATTTGCTGCGCGATCAGCTTAGGGTTCATTTCCATCTCACCAGTTGACCTGCTCCGGTTATATCTAACTCTCTTAAATCACTTGTCAAACGAATGCATATCCAGGCCCTGAAATTGGTGAAGAGGCTCGGGTATGGCACGTAACCTGCTGGAAATACAGGACGTGGCACTCAAAGTCGCTGTGTCCGGGGAAGGTGGGGTGGAGAGGTCCACGTTAGCCGGCACTCTTGCTCGCCTGCATGCAACCGATCATCTAAAGGCCGTGCCCATCGACGCTAACCCGGACGTGAATTCCGCATCGGCTCTTGGTCTCGCTACGGAGTTGCGCGCCTCTGTTCATACAATTGCCGAGGACCGGAAGCTAATCGAGGCGCGGAGGGGTGCCAAGGTTCGGCAATTTGCCCAGATTTTCAAGTTAGATTGCAAGGAACAGGGAATAACATAGCATTACGCGCAAGATGCGCCGGCGTGGAGTTCCCTGTGCTCGGAACTGCCCAATGCGCTGGCGGCGGTTGTCCTAGCCCGAGAAGTGTTCTCCACAAGTCCATGGTGGGGTGTCTGGTTCGAAAAGGCGATGAGGTGGTCATTCTGGATATGGAAGCCGGGACCGAGCATCTCAGCCGCGGGACTCCCATGGACGTTGACTTAATGCTGGCGGTGCACAAACTCGGGGAGCGAAGTGTGGAGACAGCCCAACGCATCCGGAAGAGGTCAGCAAACCTCGGCATTCGCCGCTTCGCCATGATGTTGAGTCGTTAATCCTATCGAGATTCTGGAGGCCAAAGGATGGCGTACGACGCGACAAAAATGCAAGACTGGCAGATTTCAGAAGCAGCCGAACAGGGGATGCCCAGTCCCCGCGAATGGCAGGAAAGATTGGGGCTGCAACAAGATGAAGTGATCCCCATGGGACGGCTCGCGAAACTGGATTTTCTCAAGATTATTGAACGACTAAAGGGTCGTCCTGACGGGAAGTATATTGAAGTCACAGCTATTACCCCCACCCCCTTAGGTGAGGGAAAAAGCACAACTTCCCTCGGTTTGATGGAGGGTTTGGGCAAGCGCGGGAAGAATGTTGGCGGGTGCCTGCGGCAGCCTTCAGGCGGTCCGACTATGAACATCAAGGGCACGGCCGCCGGCGGAGGAAACGCCCTGCTGATCCCCATGACCGAGTTCTCCCTGGGTCTTACGGGCGACATCAACGACATCGAGCGCGCCCACAATCTGGCCATGGTGGCGCTTACCGCTCGCATGCAGCACGAGCGAAACTATTATAACGACGAGCAACTACAGCAGCACAGCATAATGCGCCGCCTGGATATCGACCCCACGCGCGTGGAAATGGGCTGGGTCATGGATTTCTGCGCGCAGACGCTGCGCAACATCATCATCGGGATCGGCGGCAAGCAGGACGGCTTCATGATGCAGTCCAAGTTCGGCATCGCCGTCAGTTCCGAGCTGATGGCCATTCTGTCCATTGTCACCGATCTGGCCGACCTGAGAAAGCGCCTCGGGGAGATTACCGTTGCTTATGATAAGAAGGGGAATCCGATCACCACAACCGACTTGGATGTTGCGGGAGCTATGGCGGCCTGGATGCGGAACACCATTAACCCCACACTTTGCTCGACTGCGGAATACCAGCCCTGCATGGTGCATGCCGGCCCCTTCGCCAACATCGCCGTGGGACAGTCCTCCATCATCGCCGACCGGCTCGGCCTGAAGATGTTCGATTATCACGTCACGGAGAGCGGCTTTGCGGCGGACATTGGTTTCGAAAAGTTCTGGAACGTCAAGTGTCGTTACAGCGGCCTGAAGCCGAACGTCTCCATCCTGACTGCCACGATCCGCGCTCTCAAGATGCACGGGGGCGGTCCCAGGGTGGTGCCGGGTTTGCCTCTCCCCGAGGATTACACCAAGGAGAATCTGAAGCTCCTCGAAAAGGGGATTCCCAACCTGCTGCACCACCTCAAAATCATTCGTCGGTCGGGGATCAATCCGGTGGTCTGCATCAACCGTTTCCATACCGACACGCCGGAGGAGGTCGCCCTGGTGCGCAAGGCTGTGGAAGCTACCGGGGCTCGGTGCGCAGCCTCCGAACACTGGGCCAAGGGCGGCGAAGGAGCCCTGGAGCTGGCGGATACAGTGATGGACGCCTGCAAGGACGAAGCCCACTTTCAACACCTGTACCCACTCGAGATGAAGCTGCGAGACCGCGTGGAACTTATCGCCAAAGTCGTTTACGGCGCGGATGGAGTGTCGTGGGCGCCGGAGGCGGAAGCCAAGTCCAAGCAGCTCGAGTCCGATCCTAAATTCGCCGATTACGCCACGATGATGGTGAAGACACACTTGAGCTTAAGCCACGACCCAACGCTCAAGGGCGTTCCGCAAGGTTGGATTCTGCCCATTCGGGACGTTTTGGTGTACTCGGGCGCGAAGTTCCTCTGCCCGTGCGCGGGCATCATCAGCTTGATGCCTGGGACGTCTTCCAACCCCGGTTTCCGCCGGGTGGATGTGGATGTGAAGACCGGAAAAGTATCGGGACTGTTTTGAGACAGGAGCAAACGATGTACATTGATAAGGCTTATCTTTTCGAGGGAATGCACGATGAAACTCGAAAGAAGATCCTGGAAAGCGCTATCGAGGAATCGCACGCGCAGGGGGATTTTCTTTTCCACCAAGACGATCCCGCCCGCAATTTTTATATTCTCTCGGAAGGGCGGGTGCGGGTTAGCGTGGGACCCCAAGGGCTCTTGGCCCACGTGGCCAGCGACCCGGGCGATGTGATCGGTTGGTCCAGTCTGGTGGGGAACAACACTTACACGGCTTCCGCCGAATGCCTGGGTCCAGTCAAGGTCTCAAAGATCGAAAAGTACCAGTTGGATCAGATCCTGCACGCGGACCCAGTGAGCGGAATGACTTTCTTCAAGCACCTTGCCGCGCTAATCGGGCGTCGCCTGGTTGATAGTTACAGGGCGACTTCGGCGGCACACGGGATACAAGAACCACGTTCTTACGGGTAGAAAAGGAGTGGCACATGACTGGGGATGGAGAGGCTCTGACTCAGAACCATTTGAGGCTGGCGCTCGAAAAAAAAGAGTTTTTCTGCACCGCGGAGCTGGTCCTGGGCCGCGATCACAACATGGCCGAAGCGGAGACCTTCGTCCAAGAAGCGGCGTCGCAGCCGGACGGGATTAAGGTCATCAGTGTGACCGACCTGCCGAGCGGCAACCCGGCGCTGCCCCCTGAAGCCTTTGTCTCGTTCATCAAGGAACGGGGCCTGACACCCATTGCTCATCTCACCGCCAAGGATGGAAACCGTTCCTTCCTGGAAGGCCGCCTTCACGGTCTGGCGCGCGAGGGAGTCGAGAACGTTCTGGCTTTGACGGGCGATGCTCAAAAGGAGGGCTTCGGCGGAAGATCCAAGCCTGTTTACGACCTGGACTCCGTGCTCCTCCTCTGGCTGATTCAGGCCATGCGGGCGGGCATCGAGTACCGGCTGGGGCCGCGGACGGTTCACAGCACGCCTTTCGATTTCTTTGCGGGCGCTGTTGTGAACCCCTACAAGGTTCACGAGTCCGACCAGATGATGCAGTTTTACAAGCTGCAACTGAAGATCGCGGTTGGAGCGCAGTTCATCATCACGCAGTTGGGGTACAACCTCCGAAAACTCTGCGAACTGAAGCACTACTTGACCCGCGAGGGCCTGGGACACGTCCCTGTTCTCGCCAATGTCTATGTTCCCACGGCCAAGATTGCGCAGATGATGCAAGCCGGTGAAGTGGCGGGCTGCGTCATTCCGGACGAGCTCATCCGGCGGCTCGAAAAGGAGAAGAAACCCCAACGCTTGGAGCGCGCCGCGCTCATGGTGGCGGCGGCGAAGGCTCTCGGCTTTGCGGGAGCGCACGTCGGCGGATTTGGCCTCACGCATCGAGATTTCATGACCATTGCCGAACGTGCTGCGGCGCTCGCGAGCGACTGGCGCAGCAAGATGGACGAGCTGATCTTCCCCTATGCAAACGAGTTTTACCTGCTGCCGCGGGGTGAAGATGGCTTACCTGATGGCGCAGGCAGTTACCAGCTCAGCCGTAAGAAACCGCACGCGACCTTTGTCCAATGGCTTTCCAAGCTGGTACACCGCCACCTGATCGCCACGGATTCTTTCGGTGCGCGCTTCTTCAGCGCCCGGCTGAAGGCGAATGGGGACGGGGCGGTGGGGAATTCCTGGCGTCATGGGTTGTGGTACTGGCTGCTGGAGCCTTCCACGCTCTACCGAAAAGCCACTCTGGGATGTAAGAGTTGCGGCGATTGTGTTCAGGACCACTTCGACTACGCGGGCTGCTCGATGCGATGGTGTTACAAGGAGCTTCGTAACGGGCCCTGCGGAGGCTCGAGGGTTGACGGAACCTGCGAGGCTCGCCCCGAACAGCTTTGCATCTGGAACGTGATCTATCGCGGCGCGCTGGCGGTGGGAGATGATCCCCGGAAGTTCGCACACACCCTGATCCCGCCGCGCGACTGGTGCCTGGACGGCACGAATGCCTTGGCCAATCGAATGGCCGGGTTGGACAACGTCTGCAAGAGGAAAGATCTGCTAGAACCTCTGGCGAATAGCCAGCAAGCGGGGAGTTAAATTCCGTGCTCATTATCGGCGAACTGATTAATTGCACCCGGAAGAAGGTCGGAGAAGCGGCCCAAAAGAGAGACGTGGATTTTTTCAAGGAAATCGCCCGCAAACAAGCCAATGCCGGCGCGGACATGCTGGACGTGAATGGCGGCCTGCCTGGTCAGGAGACGGAAGTTCTGCCATGGCTCGTGACCATCGTGCAGGAAACCCTCGCCACCCCGCTCTGCCTGGACAGCGCAGACCCCGCAGCGCTGCGAGGCGCCCTCCCGCTTTGCCAACAGCGGGCGATGATCAATTCCATCACCGATGAGCCGGCGCGCATGCAGGCGCTGCTTCCTCTCTTGAAGGAGTTCCGCCCCAAAGTGATCGCCCTCTGCCTGGGCGAGGCGGGGCCGCCCAACACGGCCGCAGAGCGCGTCGCGACCGCGAGCCACCTCGTCGATCGGCTCATGGCGGAAGGATTCGTCCTGGACGATATTTACGTTGATCCCTGCGTACTTCCCATCAGCACGGGCCCGGAACATGGCAAAGCACTGGTGGATGCCACTAGACAGATCAAGGCTCGGTATCCTGGCGTTCATGTCAGCGCGGGCATCAGCAACGTTTCGTTTGGACTTCCCGTGCGCAAGCTGCTCAACGAGGTCCTTCTTCTCCTGCTGATGGCGCAAGGCCTGGACGCCGCGATCGTCGATCCGTGCGACCCGCAATTGATGATGAATATCCGGGCGGCTGAAGCCTTGCTGGGGCGCGACGAGTATTGTGCAAACTACATCCAGGCCTTTCGTGAAGGAAAGTTGGGGCAGTAGGCGGAAAGTAGAAGGCAGAAAGCAGAAAGTAGAAGGCAGTAAGCAGTAAGCAGAAAGCAGAAAGTAGAAGGCAGAAGGCAGTAAGCAGAAGGCAGTAGTAAAGCCTAGCCCCGTTAGGGGCGGTAGAATTTAGCCCAGGGCGCAAGCCCTGGGTTGGGGCCGCCCCACCGGAGTGAGCCCCGGAAGGGGCGAAAGAACCTTCAACCGTGCACACTGTTACGCCACTACCGGGGCGATGGGTTTATCGCTGCGCCGCTGGGTCTGCCGACCAGAAGCCAGAAGCGAGAAGACAAAAGGTAGGGCGTAGGCAGCAGGCAGTGAGCAGCGAAGGCGGTGGGACTAGGCAGGAAGGCCCGAAGCTGACCCGCCGCGGCGGGAGAGCTGAGAGCTGAGAGCTGAGAGCTGAGAGCTGAGAGCTTTTGTACCAAGGAGAACCATCGTGGCAGCAACTATTTTGGATGGTAATAAGATCCGCGACCAAATCAAGGCGGAGCTCGCCGTCGAGATTCAGGACTTGAAGAGCGCTGGCATCACGCCGGGACTGGCAGCGGTCCTGGTGGGTGAGAATCCTGCCTCGCAAATCTACGTGCGCACCAAGGTGAAGACCTGTGAATCCTTAGGGGTCTACAGCGAGAAAATTGACTTGCCCGCAGACACCTCCCAGGAGCGGCTGCTGGCGCTCGTTGAATCGCTCAATCGCCGCGATGAAATTGACGGCATTCTGATTCAGCTACCTCTGCCGCCGCAAATTGATTCCAAGCGCGTGCTCGAGGCTGTGGACCCGGCCAAGGACGTGGACGGGTTCCACCCTATCAACGTCGGACACCTGGTGAGTGGGACGCCGGGCCTGGTTCCCTGCACTCCGGCGGGAATCATTGAAATTCTGGTCCGCAGCCAGATTCCCATTAAAGGCGCGCGGGCCGTGGTGGTGGGACGGAGTGACATCGTGGGAAAGCCGGTGGCCATGCTGCTGCTTCATCAACATGCCACGCTGACCATTTGCCATTCGAGGACGCGCGACCTGCCGGCGGTGGCTCGCGAGGGCGATATCCTGGTGGCGGCCATGGGCAAGCCGGCCTTTGTGACAGGCGATTTCATCAAGCCCGGCGCTGTGGTGATCGACGTCGGCATCAACCGCCTGACCACCCCCGAGGAAATTCGTCGAATCTTTCATGATCCCTCACGTCCGCTCAAGGACCTCGAGGCTAAAGGTTCCGTCCTAGTGGGGGACGTGCAGCCTGAAGACGTGAAGGAAAAGGCGGCCGCTTATACGCCGGTGCCGGGGGGCGTGGGGCCGTTGACCATCGCCATGTTGATGTCCAATACCGTCCGCGCCGCGCGCCTGCGCCGCGGTGCAGGCGTGCATGTCGAGACACCAAAATAGAAATTAGAAAGCAGAAATTAGAAAGCAGAAACTAGAAACCCAACAACCGAAAATGGGAATTCGAGACCCGAAGTTTGTTTAACGAGCTCTTTGTCGGGGTCCCGCCATGGCGGGTCCGTGGTCAGTTGAACCCGAATTTCGAACTTGGACTCGTCTGTCATCCTGAGTCCGTCAGCTGACGGACGAAGGATCTATGCAGTTGTCTTTTGCGCTCAGCATCCAGCGACAAACTGCCGGGATGCTTCGTTCGGCCTAGGCCGACGGACTCAGCACGACAGACCCGAAAGTAGTATCAGGGGAGGTTTGCCAGGCTCCGTCATCTATTCTTGCTTTTCCTGCCTTCTGCTTACTGCCTATCTTCTGACTCCTGGCTCCTGACTCCTGAATCCTGATCTGGCATCTGCAACCTGTTCTTCCCCACGTACCACCTGCGACCCACCACCTACCTCCTTTCTTTTCAACAACATTCCCGCTTTCTGCTCGAATCTCCTTTATTATCAATAACATTCCCGCTTTGGCCTGCGGCATTCAAGACCGGTCCTTTGTTTTCAACAACATTCCTGCGTTGTTCGTTCAAAAACTAAAGTTACTACGCCTCTCATCACCATGACGATTTGTCGAATGGACGCGGCGTAGCGTGGGCGCTTGCCCAAACCGACGCCCAGTCCTGAACTCCCTTCCAGCGCTCCGTGGCCGCGTATTCCATAGGTCAACCAGAGTAGGCTATCAAATCTCAAGCCTTGTGTCAAGAGCGAAAGTGCAGTATCCCTAAGAGCATAATCTGGTCCCGTGGGGCGGGAAGGATTCGGGAGAGCCTCTCGCTTTTTCCCTGACTCCTGCTTGAGCCCCAGGCGCCTGACACCTGAAACCTGCGGCAATGTGTTAAGCTGAGCACTATGCTAAGAAGCTGTGGAAGAATAAACAATCTCACGCAAAGACGCCAAGGCGCAAAGACTCGCAAAGAACAACGGTTTTGTTTTCTTTGCGCCTTCTACGACTTTGTCCCGCCTTGCGGGATGAAATTCTTTTGGTCATCCAGGGATTATTTCACGGCTTCTAAGACACAAATACACGAGCAATTGATTTCACAGCTTGCTCAAGAGGATGAAAGAAGAGATTCATATGAAGACTTTCAAAGAAAGAGTGGCGCAAGGGGACATTCTGATTTCCGACGGAGCCATGGGCACCTATCTGCAAGCCAAGGGCTTGAAACCAGGCGAGTGCATGGAATCGTGGTGTGTTTCTCACCCGAACGTGGTTAAAGGGATTCACGAGGATTACATCGCCGCGGGTGCTGACATCGTGGAGACGAATTCGTTTGGCGGCACTTGTTACAAGCTGAAGCCCTATGGGCTCGCGGACAAAGTGAGCGAGTTGAACCAGGCTGCTGTTGCACTCGCCAAACAGGCCATGGCAGGCAAGGGTTACATCGCCGCTTCGGTTGGCCCCACCGGGCACATCGTGGAGGACGAGGGCGGCGATGTGACGCCGCAAGACCTCTACAAGGCTTTCAAGGAGCAAGTGGTGGCTTTGGAGGAGGGCGGCGCGGATGCCCTGTGCATTGAGACCATGGCATCCCTCAGCGAAGCGGTGCAGGCGATCAAGGCTGCCAAGGAAAATACCAAGCTCCCGGTCATCTGCACCTTCACCTTTGAAGCCGGCGCGCGTGGTTTTCGCACCATGATGGGTGTGACGCCGGAACGCGCGGCGCGGGAGGCGGTGGCGGCCGGCGCGGACATCGTGGGCGCCAATTGCGGCAACGGCATCGTGAACATGATCGAGATTACGCGCCAGATGCGGGCTGCGCAGCCGAGTACGCCCATCCTTATTAACGCCAACGCAGGCATGCCGGTCCTGGAAGGGGAGAAGACGGTGTTCAAAGAGACGCCGGAATTCATGGCTTCCAAAGTACCGGAGCTCATTAAAGCTGGGGCGCAAATCATCGGAGGCTGCTGCGGCACCACGCCTGAGCATATCGCTGCCATGGCGCGAGTGGCCAAGGCGGGCCACTAAGTCGACAGTCAACAGTCCACAGTCAAATGCGGGTAGCACGGACCCGTTTTGTAGGTCCGCGGCTCTTGGGCGTGGTCGGCGAGAAGAGCCGCAGACCTTGAAAAACAGGTCCGCGCCGCCAGACTTTGTAGCGCCGACCTTCAGGTCGGCATTTTCCGCGAGTGCCCGACCTGCTGACCCCGCTTTGCGGGGTCAGCGCTACTTGGATGAATCATGAAAACACCAACGAAACCGTTCGCTCTTTGCATCGACAATACCGACTATCAGGCGTCGCTCATTCCCGGCAAGGTTTATCGGATTCTTGCCGATCCGGTGGCGGCCAAGGATGATCTGGTGCGGATTGTCGACGAGAGTGGCGAGGATTACCTCTATCACCAAAGCTATTTCTTGTTTGTGGATTTTCCACCCAGTGTGAAGAAAAGGATTCTCGCCTTGCAGGGCGTCGCCTAATGAGCCGATGGCCGGCGCAGTGAAAGAGCCATTAACGACGCCTTACGCTTGGTGATCGAGTTGCCCAAGGTGGGAAGCTACAAGCGCAGAGATTACAGTCCGAACGACGCCTGAGGTTGTGTGACCCGGGGGTAGTCACGGTCAATGCGTCTTTGGAATTGACCGTGGGTTCGTCATCGAAGGAAAAGCCTACGGTCACGAGAGGTCGCCGCGGCGACACCGTCGCTACCCGCTGGGTACCCGGACGGGCAGGTTCCTACTATGTTTTCAAGAATTCAGAAACGTCGATGCGGGCTTCGCGCAGGACGGCGCGAAGCGTGCGCTCTGCCATATCGCGCGCATGGTGGGGCAGGGTAACTTTGCGGCCCGTGACAGCGTGCCGCCAGATCTCATAACTACCCGGACCGGGGCGGTCAAAGGTGAACCCGAAGGCGCGCAGCTTGCGGGCCACTTCGCGATACTTGAACCCAGCGAGGCGACCCATTAGCTGATGCCCACGGGCACAACGAAGTCGCGCAGGACTGGGTGTGATTTTTTGAATGCGGGAGGAAGTGGGTCGCCGTGATCGAGGCAGGACTCGACGATCCTTCGCGCCAGTCCCTGGGCAATCTCAACCGCTTCCGTGACGCTGCGCCCTTCGGCGACCAAGCCGGGCACATCGGGGCTCGTTGCCACGTAGCCGCCTTCCTCGAGCGATTCAATGCGCAACCGAATCGGAACTTCGTCCACCGGCGCGACCCTTTCCTGACGCTTTCCCTTTGGCATGGTTCGGCTCCCAAGCGACAGTTCCAATTCTAACACACGTCGGCACTACCACGGGCCGCCTGGGCATTGGTCAGGGTGATTACTGAGCGAGTAGCGCGAACCTGTTATAGTAAGGTCCGCGGCCCTTGGGCGCGGTCGGTGAGAAAAGCCGCAGACCTTGAAGAACAGGTCTGCGCATCCCATCAATACGAAGATGCATTCAAATTGATACAATGCAGCCCTTGGCGGCGCCAAAAGGCAGGGTCCGCTTTGCTTTTGCCACTGCGCGGAACAGAGAACGCACCCGAATTGGAACCCATCAAAAAGCTTATGATATGATCAGTGTCCGTTTGAATGCACCTTGGTATGAGAGGGCGGATTCCAGATTTCAGAGGAGCCGCTGCACGTCGGAGGTATGGCCTTGAAAGCATTTGAAACGATAAGAGATGCCGGAGCTCGAAAGTCACTTGGCGGGTTTTTCGTCTCTTTAAAGCTCAGCGCCTTGCCCGTTATGATTGGTCTTGGCGTTGTTGCGGGGTTGTTCGGAGCTGTGGGCGCCGGCAAGCCTGTGACGCGTCGCCCGCCCATTGTTGGGATCGCGCATATCGGGCTGAAGACCGACAACCTTGCAGGGGCGCGTGAATTCTATGGACACACCCTGGGATTCCAGGAACCGTTCACCGTAGATAAACCCACCGGCGGCCTGATGCTGACTTATTTTAAAGTGAACGACCACCAATATATCGAGCTTTTCCCCAATCTGGCCAGCCCCACCGAAGACAGGCTTTCGCACATTGCTTTCGAGACCACGGATGCCCAAGCACTGCGCGGCTACCTTGCCGAACGTGGCGTGACAGTGCCCAATACGCTGAGGCCCGGGCCCGACGGCAATCTGAGCTTCATGGTAAAAGATCCGGAGGGGCACTCCGTCGAATTCGTGCAATACTTGCCCGGCTCGCTCCACAGCCGGAATTTTGGCAAATTCCTTCCGGGCACTCGCATTTCACAGCGCATCATCCACGTTGGGGTCACAGTCCTTGACCGCGCTTCCGCGGATCGCTTCTACAAGGATATTCTCGGCTTCCAGTTGCAGTGGTACGGCGGCATGAGCGACGACCGTGTGGACTGGGTCTGTATGCGTGTCCCCGAAGGCAGCGATTGGCTCGAGTACATGCTGAACGTTCGCAATCCCACGCCACGAACCCTCGGTGTGATGCACCACCTGGCACTCGGTGTTCCAAGTGTTGAAGCAGCCTATAAGACTGTGGTTGACCGAGGGTATAAGGTCGAACAACCCAAGATCGGCCGGGACGGCAAGTGGCAATTGAACCTTTACGATCCCGACTACACGCGGGCGGAATTGATGGAGCCCAAACCAGTCGAGAAGCCGTGTTGTTCCCCGATACTGGGTCAGTAGTCGGTAGGTGTTAGGCAGGGGCTAGGGGCTGGGGCCTGGGGGCTTGGGAAGGGCAGTTGGCAGTAGGCAGTGGGCAGTAAGCAGCAGGCGGAAAGCAGTGGCTGGCAGGCGTTGTTTCCCCGACCTACCACCTACCGCGCTGCGTCTCTGTGGTGAGAAGGTCCTTCCGGAATTCATTCATAGCCTCAAAACGATATACGCGCCACCCACCTTCTTTCAAAGGCCGGAAGCTGACCCGCCGCGGCGGGATAGCTGAGTGCTGAAGCAGGGCAAACGACCACTGACCACTTACCACTGACAACCACTGACAACCGACGACTGACAACTGACGACTGACAACTGAGCACCTGTATTGAGGTGGCCTTGTGGAGTAAGATAGTAGTAGTGGGCGCAATCGCCTGACTTGGTGGGGCCGGGGAGTGCAGTCATGGCTAGTCTGCAAGAAGTGTTACAGAAAGCCGTCCGCGAGGGTGAGCTTTACGAGAAGCTCGAGGGCGGCTTCGTGCGCTGTTACGCGTGCGGGCATTGCTGCCGAATACCGGATGGGCAACCGGGAGTTTGCAAGGTCCGGTACAACGAGGGCGGTGAGCTCTTTGTGCCCTGGGGCTATGTCGCCAGCGCGCAGTGCGATCCCATCGAAAAGAAGCCTTTCTATCACGCCTACCCTGGCGCGCTGGCCTATAGCTTTGGGATGCTGGGTTGCGATCTGCACTGTAGCTATTGCCAGAACTGGGTCACCTCACAGGCCTTGCGCGACCTGAACGCAGTTTCGCCGCCCGTGCCCATGACGCCAGAAGAGCTGGTCCAGGAGGCGGTGCAACAGGGGGCGAAGGTCGTGGTGAGCACTTACAATGAACCGCTCATCACCAGCGAATGGGCGGTGGCAGTTTTCAAGCAAGCCCGCGCGGCGGGGCTCAGCACGGGATATGTTTCCAATGGCAACGGCACGCCGCAGGTGCTGGAATACCTGCGGCCCTGGGTAGACCTTTACAAGGTGGACCTGAAGAGTTTTGACGACCGGCATTATCGCCAACTCGGCGGGCGAATTCAGCCCATCCTGGATACTATCCGCAAGCTGCACGAAATGGGATTCTGGGTGGAAATCGTCACCTTGATTGTTCCGGGATTCAACGATTCGGACGACGAACTGAAACGCATGGCGGGATTCCTGGTAGGCGTTTCGCCAGACATCCCCTGGCACGTCACAGCCTTTCACCAGGACTACAAGATGACGGAGCTGGAGAGTACCAGCTCGCAAACGCTGGTGCGAGCAGCCGGGATCGGCAAGGCGGCGGGGTTGCGCTTCGTCTATGCCGGGAACCTAGCCGGCCGGACGGGGGAGCTCGAGAACACCTATTGCCCCAACTGCCACGAGCTCCTTGTCGAACGCCTCGGCTTCCACGTCCTCGATTACCGGCTCACCGCAACGGGTTCCTGCCCCGGCTGCGGCGCTGCCATCCCGGGGCGTTGGGCGGCGGATTTTCAAGGCCAGATTGCCGACGTTCCCTACCTGCCTCGATTCCGGAGGCGGTCAAATCCCTTTAGCGCCTAGCGCCGCTGAAGACCACAGCGGGTTGTGAATTTGAAGGCCGTACGGTGCGAAATCGGCCCTCTGCGATCATCCCTCAAGAGTCGTAACGAAAGAACCATTGGATTGGCCGCTGAACAACCTCTGAGTGGATGTCATTCCGAGCGCAGCGAGGAATCTCGCGGTGGTTCTTTCTTCGATGGCCCCTGGTCCGCCTTGAGCTCCGATCCAGCTCATCGCAGAGCGAGATTCCTCGCTGCGCTCGGAATGACAGGGGGGCCGCCTCAGCGGAGCCCATAGAAGAGGTATCCGGGCCCCACTCGCATGTTATGGATAAGCGAGGTTGGCGAGACGGCGGCGATGAGCAATCCCCCCACTGCCTGGGCCAGCGCAATCGGCCAGATGTTTCGATGCCGCGCGAAGACCTCGGCAAAGACAAAGCCGGCCACGGTGGTGGCGACCATGAGGATTAGATTGGGGATGTGCGCCGAGCCGAAGATGATCCCCACCAGGAGGGAGCTCAGGTGGCGGTTGCGGACGACTCCCATCAGGCGATTATTAAAATAAGATTGGGCGAGATACTGCTGAAAAGCACACCAGATGCCGTAGCCCAGCAGTGAAGCAGTAGCGTGCCCGTTCACGGGCACAAACGTCAGGGCATGCCGCGCTAAACCGAATACGAGAAGAGGAATGTAAAAGGCCAGGGCGATAGGCAATACGACCTGAGCGTTGGCCCGCATTCCGGTAAATGAGAGGCCAAGAGTCCGGAACGTATCGCGGTGCAGAAAGTGGCTGACAAGCACGACGCCCAAGAGCGCCATCCAGAAGTGAGGATATGTGGACCGCCAGCGCCAGATGTAAGTTACAATGCCAGCGTACACCAGTATTACTTCCAGGGCGGAATAGATTGGCGACCAGGAATGCGAGGCACTTCCCGCCTTAATCTCATCGACTGAGGTTACCGTGCTCATGAGAATTCCCACACTCATTCTACGTCAACCCGGCCAAAGAACGAAAATGCGACAGGCTCTTCTTCTGATGGTGGCCGGACTGGTTGGGTTGGTCGCGCTAATTCTTCCGCCCTGCTTTCGCGCGCAGGGGGCGCCGTCCCCGAGGCCTGCGCAGGAGCGGCATGTGCTGGTCATTTCCGTGGACGGACTGGGAGCCAGCCTCTATGACCGTCTTGCCGCGAAGATTCACATTTCCAATCTGCCGAGACTGCGGAGGGAGGGAAGTTACGCAGAAGGGGTGGTGGGTGTCTACCCTACCTTGACGTACCCTTCGCATACGACCATCGTCACAGGGCGGATGCCCGCGGAGCACGGTATCTACTCCAACTTGTCGTCGCGCGAGCCGGGCAAGAACCTTGGAGACTGGTTCTGGTTCGCGAATGCCATCAAAGTGCCAACGCTCTGGGATGAGGCGCGCGCGCACCGTATGACCTCGGGTGCGGTTTTCTGGCCGGTGGCGGCAGGCGCGCCGATTGATTGGGACGTGCCGGAAATCTGGGACCCCCAGAAGTCCCTGATGGTAGATCCCACATACGTCGCGAAGTACGCTACGCCCGGCCTGCTGTTTGAAGCTTTATTGGAAATCGGCCCGCCGCAACCCGGGCAGGAACTTGATGTGACGCGGACTCGCCTGGCGACGTTCATCCTAAAGAAGCACAAGCCGGACCTCCTCCTGGTTCACCTGGTCGACCTGGACGAGGAGGAGCACCAATTCGGTCCGGACAGCCCCCAGGCCGCCGCAACCCTGGAGAAGATTGATGGTCACATCGGTGAATTGCTGGCCGCCGACCAGGCCGCCGGGCTGGCTGATTCCACCGATGTCTTCATTGTTTCCGACCACGGTTTTCTACCCGTTGAAGCGGTAATCAAGCCGAACGTGCTGTTCGTGAAGGCGGGGCTGTTGACCGCAGACGAGGAAGGGAATGTTACGGGAGGAAGAATCGCCACTGTCGCCAATGACGGCTCATTCTTTATTTATTGGCCGGAATCGGAGGACCTTCGCTCCAAGGTGAACGAAGCCTTGAAACCCCTGCGTGACCAAGGGGTGCTGTGGGCCGTCCTCGACCGCGCAGCTTTGAAAGAATTGGCTGCGGAGCCTGCCGCGCAGATGGCGCTGGAAGCACCGACGGGCTACGCTTTCCGCAGCGGCGCGGCTGGCGACCTGCTGGCGAAGGGAAAAAGTACGACAGGGACGCACGGATACTTGCCTTTTCGCCAAGAACTTGAAGCATCGTTCATCGCGTGGGGACCGGATATCAGGGCCGGAGTGGACCTGCACACGATTCGGATGACGGAAATCGCTCCCACCATCTTGAAAGCGATGGGGATCGACGACCCGAAATTCGGTGATCGACCGCCCCTCACGGAAATTTTCAAGTGAGGAAGACAGGAGTCAGAAGTCAGGAGTCAGAAGAAGAGCAGGAAGCGGAATTATGAATAGTGAATAGTGAATGGTGAATTGGGGATGCAGAACTTGCTTTGCGCGCCGCGCCCCGGGCCTCTGACCGCTGCGCTTCTTCAATTCATCATTCAGAATTCACCATTCAGAATTGCCCTGCTCCCCAGCCCCCAGCCCCTAGTTCCCAGCCCCCAGCCCCTAGTCCCTAGCCCCGAGTCTCCAGCGGCTGTCTTGTGCTGGAGTAGTAGGACCACTCGCTGGCCCAGGTGGCCACGCGGAACCAGTAACGGCCGAACATAATGGCTTGTTGAACAACAAAAAGGCTGGCCAGCGCCAGGAGTTCACGAACGTGCGGCCCGCCGGCGATGGTTGAATTGACGAATCCCCATGGGAGCAGCAGCCGGTAAACTCCCAGGAGCGCCAAGCCGAAGCATGAAGGCACGACATAGACTCCTATTGCTCTCCTAAGCCGGCCGAGAGAAAAACCCAGCGAAGCGAGGAAGGCTTGGATCGCGCCCGTACCCTCTTCCAGCACCAGCCGGACGCGTGCATAGTCCATGACCAAGTTGACAAAACCCAGGCCCAGCACCACGAGCAATGAGACTGCGAGGCGAGCCGAGAAAACCGCGCGGTCGTCGGCCCAGTTGCCCACCCAGTGATCCACCAACTGGCCCAATTTTTCATTCAGGAGCTTGAAGATGATCCAATAGCAAATGAGACCGATGACCAGGAGACGCAGCAAACGCCATGCGTAGTGTCCGGTGTGGCGAAAGAAATCTCCGAGCGAATACTTCAGGTCAGGCGCCTTAAAGCGAGTCAACACGCCCCCGGCCAGAATCGAGTTCAGCGCCAACGAGACGAAGCCCATGTAAACAATCACCGTCGCATAACGATCGAAGCTGCCCGGATTGTTGAAGGCGAAATCTGTTAACCAATCAACTGAGAAGCCACGCGCCAGTTCCCGGCCCATAAGGCTGTGCCCGGTGAAACGCTGGATACCACGATAGATAGGAAATCCGGCGAGCGCGGCAATGGTGAGATTAGCAAGGAACAGAATCCCGACTGCCGACCCGGTGCGGCGTGCGATGGAGAGTCCCTGCCGAACGGATGCCCCGACACTCATCTTGATCCTCATTTCACACACATCAGTAAGTCATTCAGCGACGCCGCAGGCCTCAACTGAAAAAACCTGCGGCGAAGAACAGATTCTCAAGCCAGAAAATCCAACGGATGTACCATTTGGCTACGGCGCGGTTGTCTGGCTCGGCCAGCCGGCTGTTATTGGTGAAGTTCGCTTCCAGCGCCAGCTTTCGCTGAGGGTCCACTTCTGCCGACGTCACTTTGGAGGGTTTCTCGAAAACAAACTTCACCCATCGATACTTTCCGTCCCAGTTTCTTTCGACGGTCTCACCATTATCGAAGCGAATCACCACATCCACAGGCGCAAGGGCTTCGCCCAGACGACGCACGACGACCGTAGACCGATAGAGTTTGCTCTTACTTTTCTCAGCGAGCTTGGCAGCGTCCTGTTCGAGGTAGGTGTTCCTCTTTCCATTTTCGTCGTATACCCCGACTTTGCCCTCGAGGGGTTCGCTTCTAAGGTCACTGACTTCATAGTCGGCAACGTTTGAGCCGTAAAAGAACTGCTCGAAAAACCAGTTCATGTTTTGTCCGGAGACCTCGTTCACGACGTCGACAAAGTCCCGAGTGGCCGGATGACGATAGCGCCAGCGTTGTTGATAGGTACGCATGACGCGCGCCATGATTTCCGGGCCCAAATAACTTTCCAGGGTTCGGAGCGCGAGTGCCGGCCGGGTGTAAGAATTAACCCCATAACTTCTACCGTCCAGATATTGCCATCCGTTCCGAACCAGTTCGTCATCCTTGGCATCCTCGAGGTATCCAAGGCGACCGCCAGTGCGTTCCGGGGTTCCGACACACCCAAAGTAAGTACCCAGCGGGATGTTTCCGACCCCCGCGAAGGGGAACTGTGGCAACTCGACATTGAACCACGGGTGAATTAGGAAAGGCATACCGAAAACCTGTTGATAACTGCATCCCTGGCCATAAGCGGTTTCAAGGACTTTGCCGGTTGAGTAAGTGTTGAACCCTTCGTCGAGCCATGCTTCCTCGAATTCATTGTTCCCCACCATGCCATACCAAAACTGGTGTCCAAACTCATGGACGGTGACGCCCTCGGGGGAAAAGGAATGCTCGCCTGGCCAGAAGTAGGCGCCACATGTAATGAACGTGGGATACTCCATGCCGCCGGTGTTCGAGCCGCGTCGGGGATCGACCACCGTCAACGTATCGTAAGGGTACTGGCCGTACCACAAACCGAAATATTTGAGCCCGTTGAAGACGGCGCGGAAATAGCGGTCCGCAAGGCTGCGGTGATCGGGCTGGAGCAAAAGCGTAACCGACACGTCGCGGAGGGCAACCTGGTCAGCGGGCAGGTCAAGGAATCGGGCCCAGCTCGCGAGTTCGTCGCCGCGTACTTCATGGCCCCAGTCGAAGGTGCGGGTGAGCTTGATAAAATGCGGGCTGGCGGTCCAGGCAAAATCGTGAACGTCCGCCTGGTGGAAGTAGTAGGTGGTAGTCCGGTCAGGATTGCTTTGGTGGCGGCGCAAAAACCCCGTTGCACCCAAGATATAATTCGAGGGGACAGTCAGCTCAACGTCCCAGGCTCCGTAATCCGCAAAAAACTCGGTGTTGGCGTGGAATTGGTGGCAATTCCAGCCACCTTGCTTGCGGCCACGCTCGCCCGCTGCTTCGTACACGCCGATCTTGGGGAACCACTGTCCAACCAGGATGTAATCGTCGTCATAGCCCGTGCGTGCCAAGGCGCGCGGGAGCTTCGAAGTGAAATCGACCGAGAGCTCAATGCTGCCGTGAGGTGGAACGGGCTGCGGTAGCGGCACTCGGATTACGCTCTGATCGGCGGCATTCTCGTCGTCGGGGTGCGCGAACGTCATCGCCGATGTCAGATCTGCGCCGCCTACAATCTGAAGTTTGTTGACGTCCACCCATCCCCACTTTTGTCCTTCCGGCTCGGCTTTCCATTCCTTCAGCAGACTGCGGCGTCTGCTGATGGAAGCCTCCCGCAGGAATGTGCTATCCATGTTTTTGAACGCATTGAGATATAAGTGGAAATATAGGTCCGAAATAGAATCCTCAGTGTGGTTCCACCAAGTAAGGTTGTAGTGGCCCGCGACCTTCTTCGTGGCCGGATCGAATTGGGCTGAAATCTGGTAGCGGACGATGGGATGTTCGATGCGAGATTGGTAAGTCTGAGCGCTGACGTTGATGCCGAAAGGCACCAGCACCGCCAGCACTCCGAGCAAGATTCGTCTGTTCATCTTGCCTCCAGGATTGGTCTGGACCGCTTGGCTTGCCGTTTTCAGCAGTTCTATCTTACGCGCCCGATCCGGGCGTGCGCTATTCTATCAAATCCCCATGCAAATCGAGTGTGTCATTCTGAGCGTAGCGAAGAATCTCGCTCTGGACTTTTCCACCGACAAACAGCAGGGCGAGATGCTTCGTCCGCCGCGGCGGACTCAGCATGACAGCGAGGGGGCGCTCACGAGGACAGCAGATTGCATTTTCTCATCAACCTGCTACAGGGAACCGGAGTTCCGGGAATTTTCCCCCTCCCTGCTGGAGGTTGTGCTTGTTCTCCAGAAGGGGAACACGAACCGGATGGTCAAGAAAATTCCTGCTGTCAGCGTCAGTCCCACGAGTTCGAGGAAGACCGCGCGGAGGAACTTACTGGAGGGAAGGCCCAATTGCTCGCGCAGCCAAACCCAGGAACAGAGGTCGAAAACATAAAGGCCAACCGCGCAGTCGCGGGTTGTGCGACTGGCGGCGTAAAGGAGCAAGGCAATAATGAAGGTGCCAGCCACGATCCTCAGCGCATAGATGAGAGTTCGTACGTAAGGCAGTTTCTCCGGCACTCGCCATTTTCCTCCGGTTGATTCACTGCGGCGGCATTGTACCTGCCGGGCGCACAGCTTGCAAGATTGTTTAAATTATCCTGTCAGATGCGGCTCGCCTGGGAATGTTGGAGGCGCGGGTGAGAATCGAACTCACGCATAAAGGTTTTGCAGACCTCTCCCTTACCACTTGGGTACCGCGCCGTCTGAGAACAGTTGCTAGTGGTTAGTGGCTAGTCAGTTGCCTCGCTAACCACTCACCCCTCGCCACTAACCACTGGCCACTGAAGTTCTTGGAGCGGGAAACGGGATTCGAACCCGCGACTTCGACCTTGGCAAGGTCGCACTCTACCACTGAGTTATTCCCGCTTGGGCACAAACCTTACCTCTCGTCAAGTGATTATAGGAAGCGGTGATTCGTAAAGTCAAGCCGGTTCAGCCCGGGGAGTGTCCTAATTAGAATGTCGGGCCGCCCCTTGGGGCGGCCAGGCTAGGGCAAGCAAGCCCCGGCCCTACGTCGCATATTAAAACACTACCCCAGCCCGCCCTTCTGCGATGCGTCCGTGGGAGCTTCTGGGGGCTGGGCCGCCTCGCGCAAGAACTTTGCGGACTCCTCCGGCGGTGTGGGATTGATGTAGAAGCCCGTGCCCCATTCAAAGCCGGCGACTTTGGTCAGTTTTGGCATGATCTCCAGGTGCCAGTGGTAGTAATCCTCTGTGGATTCCCCGATGGGCGCGGTGTGAATGATGTAGTTGTAAGCAGGCCACTCCAGCACGCGGTCCAGACGCGACAGCATATCCTTCAGAATCGGAGCGAGTTGCTCGAATTCAGCTTTCTGGGATTCCTCGAAGGCACATTGGTGGGTCTTGGGGATGATCCATATCTCAAAGGGGAATCTTGGAGCAAAGGGCGCCAGAACCACGAAGGCCTGATTATCCGCAATCAGGCGCGCACTCTTTTCCATCTCCTGGCGGATGATATCGCAAAAGATGCAGCGCTCTTTGAAGTTGTAGTGTTCACGCGCGCCGTCCACCTCTTCGCGGACGCGCTTCGGCACAACGGGCAGAGCGATGAGCTGGGAGTGGGTATGCTCGAGCGAGGCGCCCGCAGCCTCACCGTGGTTCTTGAAGATCAGGATGTATTTGAAGCGCCGGTCTTTCTTGAGGTCCCGAATGCGGTCGCGGTAAGCCCAAAGCACGTCCTCGACTTTGCGCGTGGGCATGGTGGCCAAGGTCAGGTTGTGCTCCGGCGTCTCGATAATGACCTCGTGCGCTCCGATGCCATTCATTTTGTCGTAAAGGCCTTCACCCTGCCGGTTGAGTGTTCCCTCGATACCCAGGGCCGGGAACTTGTTCGGCACAATGCGCAGCGACCAGCCGGGGGTATCCCGTGCGCTACCGTTGCGGTAAGCATGAATTTCCGGCGGCGTTTTCTTTTCGTTGCCAGGGCAGAATGGACAGAAGCCCGAGCCACGAATCTGAACTTTGTCCCGGACGAAATCCGTTGGCCTTATGGCTCGGTCAGTAGAAATGATGACCCACCGCCCGGTGATGGGGTCTCTTCTTAGTTCAGGCAAAGGTTTTACTCCTTCTACGGCTAAACCCCGAAGGGGAGCGGCCAGTCAAGCTTTGAAAGCATCCTTGAGCAGCCGAACTTGCAAGCCCTCCTCCGGGTTCAATGACACGCTCACCACATCAAAGCGGCAGTTTATGGGTTTCCGTCCGAGTTGCCGCAAGTATTCCTGGGCTGCTCTGATCACCCGCTTTTGTTTGTTCGGGGAAACCGCTGCCTCGGGCGGGCCCGCTGCCTCGGAGGTCCGAGCCTTCACTTCCACAAAGACCAGGATGGGCCCATCCCACCCCACCAAGTCGAGCTCTCCGGCGCCTGAACGAGCACGCCAGTTTCGCGCCACTACAGTATATCCTGCTTGGCGCAGATACCAATAGGCCAGAGTTTCCCCGCGCACACCGAGGTCCGGAATTTCGGATTCGCCCCGCTCTTCCTGCTGTAATAAGGCCGCCCTTTGCGCGCGCTGCCGCTCTTTCCATGCCAGCGCGCGATACATCAACCGTGCCAACAAACCCATCGTAATAGCGACCCGCGCCGTGTGACAGGTAATGCCTGGGCTCAGCGCTCAATCCGCGACTTTGACAGGTCACGAACGTCTCAGCCAAGGACAAAAATTCGCGCGCCGATGCGTCCATTGCCCGAGCTATTTCTCGACCTCGGAAAGGCAAGCGTCGAGGATTTCGAGCGCGATATCCGCGTGCTCCCGCTCGATGATCAAGGGTGGCATCAGGCGCACGGTGCTCTCGCCGCAGCCCAGGACGAGCAGGCCCTGATGGAATGCCCTCTCGATGACCTTGTGGCGCGCCTCCGGGTCAGGCTCACGTGTTTCCTGGTTCTTGACTAACTCAATTCCGATCATCAGGCCGCGCCCCCGCACGTGGCCCACCAGGGGGTGCTTGTGTGGCCAGTCCGCAAGCCGGCCCATGATGTATTCTCCCATGCGCGCGGCGTTCGCAACATACTTTTCTTCCAGCAGGCGAATAGTTTCCAGCGCCGCCGCGCAAGCCACTGGGTTCCCTCCGAAAGTGGAGGCATGCGCACCCGGACCCCAATCCATCAACTCCGCGCGAGCTACCGCTGCGCCGAGTGGCAGGCCGGAAGCGATGCCCTTCGCCGTCACCAGGATGTCAGGTACAACGCCGGAATGTTCGCAGGCCCACATCTTTCCGGTGCGCCCCATTCCGCACTGGACTTCATCGAAAATCAGCAGGATGCCGTACCGATCGGCCATCTGCCGCAGCCTGACCAGAAAGCTGGGAGGAGGCACGATGTATCCGCCTTCGCCCTGGATCGGCTCCACCACAATCGCCGCCACTTCATCCGGAGGAACGACCGTCCTGAAGAGCTGTTTCTCGATGAACTCTGTGCAGACGCAATCGCAAAGGCACTCCGGCGCGCGATGCCCGGCGGGGCATCGATAGGGGTTCGGGTACGGAGCGTGCGCCACTCCGGAAAGCAAGGGGCCAAAACCACGGCGCTGGACGGGTTTGCTCGCGGTCAGGGAAAGCGCGCCCAAGGTTCGGCCGTGGAACGCGCCCATAAACGCAATCAAGCGATGGCGCTTGGTGTGGTAGCGTGCCATCTTTATGGCGGCTTCAATGGCCTCGGTGCCGGAATTCCCGAATACCACCCGCTTGGGGAATTTGCCCGGAGTTATGGCCGCCAGTTTCTCCGCGAGTTGAACCAGCAGGGGATAGTAGAAATCCGTGCCGGACATGTGAATCAGCGTTTCCGCTTGGCGCTGAATGGCGCGCACCACATCTGGGTGACAATGGCCCGTGGATACCACAGCGATGCCCGCCGCGAAATCCAGAAACAGATTCCCATCCACGTCTTCGACGCCCACGCCTTCGCCCCGTTGGGCGACCATGGGGTAGTCCCGCGTATACGAAGGCGAGATGAATTGGCGGTCGAGTGCCAGGACCTTCTGAGCTTCCGGACCGGGGAGAGGCGTTTTGATTGAAGGGACCTTCTTTTCCATGTGAATCCTCCTCTGCGCTGCCTTCTGGCTGGCGCTTTCCTAGCAAACGTTTTGGGGATTTCGTAGGGCCGAACGGCGTTCGGCCTTGGGCCAGCGCCGCTGGCCCCTACGCATTTGGCTGCGGCCCCGGCCACTCTGCGTTGTGAGGGATTAGTCCCCGCCAAAAAGGTTGGGTCGTGCCAATAAAGGAAGTGTAAGCCGCAGAGTGGACATGACTACTCCCGCTTCCAACGAGTTCCGAGCTTGCTATCCTCTAGTATAACACCGACCTTCTGAAGATTCTGGCGAATTTCATCGGCGCGGGTAAAACTGCCCTTGCGACGCGCCTCGTCACGTTCCGCAACCCATCTCTCGATTTCCTCGTTGCTCAGCGACTCCATCGCCACCGCGCCGGTGTGCCCATTCCCAATTGCCGGCTGTCCGACGTCCGCAGGCGGCGGAGAGACGAGAGCGCCCAGGCTTGAATCGCGGGATTTGATGAAACCAAATTTCACCAGCTTTTCGTGGTCATTGTCGTCGAGAACGCAGAAGATGCGGTCCCAGCGCTCCAGCGTGTCCAGGAAGGCAGCGCGATCACCCGTGCGGAATTCGCCCTGGTCCATGGCTGTGTTTCCATCCCGCACCATGGCGAAGACGGCGCCGAGGGCTTCGGCGGTGTTCAAGTTGTCGTCCATGGCATCTTCAAACGCCTGGCAGGCGGCGCGGGCACGATCCTGCAAAGCGGCATTCTCCCCCGCAGAGAATGACTCTTGGGTAAGCCGGAAGCGGAAATTCCTGAGCCGGTCGATGGATTGTTGCGCCTGGTGCAGGCCATCAAAGGTGAAGTTCAAATGCCGGCGGTAAGGGACAGAGGCCAGCAAGTATCGGATCGCCGAGGGCTTGTAACCCTTGGCTAAAAGGTCGCGCAGCGTATAGAAATTGCCCAGTGACTTCGACATCTTCTCGCCGTTGACGATTAGATGCTCGGCGTGCAGCCAGTAGCGCACGAAGGGCTTGCCCGTGGCCGCCTCGCTCTGCGCAATCTCGTTCTCGTGATGGGGGAAGATAAGATCGACGCCTCCGGAGTGGATGTCAAAAGTCTCGCCCAGGAATTTCATGGACATCACCGAGCACTCGATGTGCCAGCCGGGCCGCCCGGGGCCGAGCGGCGTCTCCCAAAAGGGCTCGCCTTCCTTCGGCGCCTTCCAGAGCGCAAAGTCGCGGGCGTCGTTCTTGTCGTACTTGTCCGTATCAATCCGTGCCCCGTCGCGGATGCCCGAAAGGTCGATCTTGGACAGTTGGCCATAATTCTTGAATGCGGCCACCCGGAAGTAGATCGAGCCCTCACTCGCGTAGGCGTAACCTTTTTCAACCAGCGTCTGGATCACCTTCACCATGTCAGCGATCGAGTCCGTGGCGCGCACTACGATTTCAGGATCCTCGAGGCTCAAGAGTTGGCGATCCATTTGGAAGGCTTCGACGTATTTCTCTGTGTACTCGCGCAACGACACGCCCGCGGCTTGGGAATTGCGGATGGTGTTGTCGTCCACATCCGTCAGGTTCATGACGTGCCGGAGCGTGTATCCCCGGTACTTCAGCCAGCGTCGCAGGATGTCCTGGAACACGAAGGTCCGGTAATTGCCGATGTGGGGGAAATCGTAAACAGTGGGCCCGCAGGTATACATGCCGACCTTATTGTCGTGGAGCGGCTTGAACTCTTCGATTTGCCCGCTCAGTGTGTTGTAGATGCGGAACGGCATACAGTCAGCCTGCCTGTCAGTGATGCAAACTGTCAATTCTAGGTACCCGCGCGAAGCAAGTCAAGAAACTGGAAATTAGGGTGGTGCCTGAAATTTGTGTTGATCTCTGTGAAGTTTTTCTTGCTCTATCAATAATCTCTGGAGCGGTAAGGTGTCTAGTCATCCGCAAACTTGGGTCAAGGTCAACGCACACGTCGATGAGCGTATGGCCGAGATAGTAGAACTGCTGAATACTCTGCCTCACCTTCAGACGGTTGGCAGTTGCCAAGGCGATCCGGGTGAAGCCTACGTGTATTTCCAGCTTGACGGATGGCAGACTGTTGGGAATTTTTTGTTCGAGATTATTGAGCCAGCTTTACGTTCTGTGGGGGAATACTCCGTTTCCGTTGAGGTTTTTAACGGCAGTGATGCGATGGGGAAAATAAGCTCTAGGGCAGAGGACTCTGGTAGAGCCTTCTCTGCCCTAAAGCGAGTTTTGGCTAAGCACCATACGTTCGGGTGTTCTTGTGACACCGAATGCAGAGAGCTTCGCAGTTAGATAGATTGTCGCTTCCGCCGATGATCTCGGCGGTCTTATGATGAGCGTGCCAGTTCCCAGCGGTTAGCGATTCGTTGCAGCGACCAGCATGGTGAGAGCAGACACTGCGAGTGCATTCGCATTTACCGCCTGCTCTCCGCCATGCTGCATCCTTTGTATCTTCTGAAAAGGCCATGCGGTTCTTGCCTCCTTTCTAAGATTTGACTCCCAAAACTGATTCGAGCATCTCTTGCACCCTCCAAACGTGATCCGTGATCCCCGCTTCCATTGCGGGGGTAACGCGAATCGAACGGTGAATCCGGCAGAAATCGTACCAAGCAAAGTACAGGGCGAGACCGGCCCACAGGTTAGCCCGCTTTTTCGAGAACGCGTTCGTAAGGCGAGTTAACCTACGAATCTGCATTCGCATCGTCAAATTCTGTCGCTCGACGTGTGATGTACAAATCCTCTCGGGGTCGGGCTGGCCCCATAGTGGCTTTGCAATGGCATCTACCACGCTGGCTGGTGAATAGCGATGTTCTTCGTCAGTGGGAGCGGCATAGACTTTTATGAGTTGCGCATAATCAACCCGTGTTCCGACAGACGTGTGAATCGCGTCGAAATAGGGTGCGAATCCGTCCGTCGTCACTTGGAATTTTCCGGTGGTCGCTTCATTCAACTTCTCCACAAAATATTCTGTGTCGTTAGCAGTTCTTCGTCCGAGATGCCAAGTCAGCACCATCTTAGTGGCCCGCTCAAAAGCGACAAAGCAGTAGGCGTCTCCAAAGTCTGGATTACCTGTTTGATTGCGCTTTTCCTTGCAACCCACGAAGCCCCAGATTTCATCGCATTGAACATCGGACACAGGCACGTTTCGGCACTTACTCTCAAGTAGTCTCTGGCAGCGATTTCCGGCGAGCGCCAAAATCTTCATGATCGTGTTCTGGTCAATCCCAGTGAGCCTCTGGATCGAACGGATAGAGCAACCCTCGACCAGGAGATTGATAACGCGTTCCACTTTCTCGGGGGCAGTGTACATGCCGCCCAGGTGCTCGTTACGAGGATCGGAATACGTTTTATAGCATTGGCAGCAACGATACCGTTGCTGACCCTTCCGAGTCTTCCCAAATTTCCGGCATTCGATCCGGCAGTTGTGGCAAGTCATTTTCTCCCTTGCTTTCTCCGGGGCCTAGAGCGAAAATGACGGAGGGCCTAGAAACCCCGTCCTTTCGGCTTCGGCCTGAGGATGTGCCCCACGGATAGTTACAGCTATTCGTGGGGCTAATTTCAAATTGGACCTGGAGGGAGTTGAACCCTCTGCTATGGGCACCCAGCATGCTTAGGCGGGAACCGTCCCACAGGCCCGTAAGATACAAGGCCAGCGATTCAGTCAAACCCTGATTGTTTCGCTGGCCTTTTGTTTTAATCATCATACAGACATCATACATCAAAAATGATGTTGTGTCAATAGGGAAACTAAAAAAAGTTTGACAACATCATTTTTGTGGTATCCTATGAGTGCAAAGGCGAAATGGCAATGGAAGTTCCTTTGTTTCAAATCGGAACAAGAGGGCTGTCCAGTTCAGGGCTGGTTTGATGGTCTGCCAGATGACGTGCGAGATGAAATATGTGATCTCCTTCAATACTTGCGGGTCAAGACGAAGAGTAAATGGAGAAAACCCACTTTTGACCCTCTTAAAGGGGAAGGTGGAATATCAGAACTGAGGGCGGGCAAAATCTCGCGTGAAGAAAGCGGAGTTATCAAGACATACACATACCGGATTTATGGATTCCGCGGACCCAAGGAATTCAAGCATTCATATACTTTTCTACACGCTAATGACAAGAATGTGAGGAATGACAAAGATGGCAAACGGATCGCAAAAGAACGTCTCAGGCAAATCGAGCGAAGAGAAGCGACTGTCTGCGAGTTCCAAGAATGGTCTGATTCGTAGATTGATGAAGGGGAAGGACGCAAGGATCAGGTTTGTCGATTCACATTTAAGTAAGGGTATTGCGTTCCAAACTCAAGCTCTCAGGGATAAGAAAGAGTGGAGTCAACAGCAATTGGCTGACAAACTCGGGTCAAACCAAAACGCGGTTTATCGTCTGGAGAATCCCAATTATGGAAAGCAGACACTTACGACTCTCAAGAAAGTTGCGGCAGTGTTTGACGTGGCTCTCGTTGTTCGATTTGTGCCTTTCAGTCAACTCGTCGATTGGGTCAGCGGCACGCCAAGGGTTGATCCTGGACTAGGTCTGAGTACGCTTGATGTTCCTAGTTTTCAAAGTGAACTTGAGCGTGGAGCTCTTGACGAACCCTCTGTCCACAAATCTACGGAAGACGAACAGCTTGATACAGCTTTGGCCAAGAAAATATCGGGGGAGGACGCAATACAGGACAGAACTGAAGACGCCCCAAATCCTGTGATAGAACGGGCCAGTACCAGACAAGGAGAAGAGGCACGATTCACCTTTATCGCTTTGGTCACAAACTTAAATCCTGGAGGTTTTCCTTACCATGGAGATTTTAGCCGTCGTGCTCGCCAGAGTAACCGCTTTGACGAATCTCCCCGAGTGGGACCCACGAGGTAAGACCCATACCATGGATTTCGTTAAAGGCATGGTTGAACGGTACGGTTTCCAGAAATTTCCCACAACTATAGACGAGTATCGGCAACCCTCAACGGGAGCCGTATTCACTCTTGGGAAAATGGGCAACATCGTCATAGAAAGCTACACGGTTTATCCAAGAGGACTAGTCGTGGATACGAGATCATCTACCGATGACTCAGAAAGAGTTCTGAAAGATATTACGGATTGGTTTTGCACCCTATCTGGAATCCAACCGCCTGCTGATGGAATCACTAGGAGATTTTATCTAAGCCAGGTTAACTTCCGAAGTCAACGAAGTTTGGATGCGCTTAATCCAAATCTGCACTTGCTTGCCGCTCGCTTAACAGAAATAGTTTCGGGACACGCTAAGCAACACTTAGATTTTCAAACGACTGCAATAAACTTCCAATTTGACGTTACAGAAGGAGTCTCTTACTCGCTGCCCTTGAGAATCGAGCGCTTGGAAGGCGCTCAATTCTCCGAAAATAAATATTTCTCTGCCGCTCCACTTAAAACGGATGAACACATTCACTTCTTAGAAGAATTCGAAACTATCCTTGATAGCTAAGAATTCGTTCAAGCTATTCAGCACCAACACAAAATTCAGGCACTACCGAAATTAGGGTGGTGTCCTAGATGTGTGTTGGTGGGTCAAAACCATCCCTTGGCCCCCAGCGCCCACCCCTTGCCAGGTAACCCTGGCGCCCGACACCTGACGCCCGCACTTTGCTCTTGACACCCGGCCTGAATTATGGTAGCCTATGTGAGTGGTCCAGTGGGGAAACAGGCCGGGGAGTAGGGGAAGGGGTTCAGACAGGGGCAGGGCGCCAGAGAAAATGCGCAGGAAACCGAAAAAAGATACTAAATCGTGGGAACGAACCTAAGAATGTATTTAAAGCAAAGGAGTTAGCGTTTTTAGGAGCCAAAAACGAACTGGTTTTTCAGTGCCAAGAACCCCAATCAAAGCGAAAAATAGGTGCAAATAAGTACGATTCGGAGACTGGAAACTGGAAAATAGAAGCTGGCAACACGCATTTAGGACACTACCGAAATTAGGGTAGTGGGTCAATTTGAGGCGTAGCGGCGAGTTTACCTCGTCCGCCGCGGCGGACGGCGTAAAGCCGCCTCTACATTAAACTGGCCCACTACCGAAATTAGAAACTGGAAACTGGAAACTGGCAACCTTGTTTTCCAATTTCCAGTTCCCATTTTCCAATTTCTATTTTCCAAAGGAGGGGTGACATTCGGCGGCTTCCACGGTATTCTTTGCACTGCAATAAACAGTCATGTCATGGGAGGCTCTATGCTAGAAGCATCTTGGAAATTCTTCGATTCTTGTACGAGGCGGGACTTCTTACGGGCGGCGGGGTTGGGCGTGGCGGCACAGCCACTTCTGAGGCGGAAGGTTTATGCCCGCTCCCTGGGCGGGCCCAGCGAGCTGCCTTTGCCTGCCACCCTGAAGATCGACCTTGAACGGCGTCTGGGCACAATCGATCCCAACATTTACGGGAACTTTATTGAGCATCTTGGCCGGTGCATCTATGGCGGGATGTACGATGAGGGCTCGCCTCTGGCCGACGCCGACGGGAACCGCACGGACGTTCTCGAGGCGGCGCGCAAGCTCCGCGTCACGCAATTGCGATGGCCGGGCGGGAACTTCGGCTCCGATTATCACTGGCAGGATGGAATCGGCCCCAAGGATGCCCGGCCCGCGCGTTACGACTTGGCGTGGTTCGAGCGCGAATCGAACCGCTTCGGGACCGACGAATTCATTTCGACTTGTCGGAAGCTGGGAGCGGCGCCGTACATTTGCGTCAACATCGGCACCGGCACAATCGACGAAGCTTCCTCCTGGGTGGAGTACTGCAACCGGCAGGGTGGGACCTACTTTTCAGACTTGCGTAAGAAAAATGGCCATCCTGAGCCCTACGCTGTGAAGTACTGGGGCATTGGGAACGAGATTTACGGCGATTGGCAAATCGGCCACAAGAACGTCGCGGACTACGCCAAAATGGGGCTGGAATTCGCCAAGGTGATGAAGTGGCAAGACCCCAGCATCAAGCTGGTGGCCTGCGGCACCGGCGACCCGAGCTGGGACCAGCCCGTGCTCGAATCCATGGTCCATCATGTGGACTACATCTCCGCGCACCATTACTCGGTCACCGACGAGCTGAAGGATTATTACGAGATCCTGGGTTCGGTGGCACAAATGGAACAAACGATACGCAACTCGGCCCTGGTAGCCGAGAGCGTCTCCGCCCAGGCACGAAAGGCCACGCCGGTGTGGACCGCCCTCGACGAGTGGAACATCATCAACAACTGGGCAGACGGATCAAAGCGTGATGACGTTCATAAATTCGAAATCATTTATAACCTCCGGGACGCTTTGTGGGTGGCGTCGGCTTTGAATACCATCCAGCGCCATTGCCGCACCGTGCGCATGGCCAATCTCGCGCAGCTCGTCAATGATATCGCGCTGATGCAAACTTCACCCACCGGCCTGCTCCTGATGACGACCTATTACCCGGTGGAGCTGTATGCCAGCCGCTCCGGCAACGTCGCCCTGGATGTGATGGTGCAGTCACCACGCTTTGAGACCAAGGGCTTTTCCGACCAGCCTTATCTTGACGTCGCGGCAACCTACGATGAAGCGCAGCAGAAAGTCATGCTTGCGGTTGTCAATCGCCGTAAGGAGGGCGACATGACGGGCAGTGTCGAACTGGCAGGACGGCGCGCCAAGCCCGGCGGCCGCGCTTTCCAGATCACGGGCGCCAGCCCCGAGGCGACGAACACCTTTGCGAACCCTCATGACGTGGTCACTCAAGAGGTGAAACTCGAGGCCTCGGGCAGCCGCTTCGAGTACCAATTCCCGCGCCACTCGATTTCCTGGCTGGAATTCGAAGTCGCATGAGAACCCCATGGGGGCGTGCCTGCTCCTTCCTGCTGCTCGTTTAGGGCATGAGAAAGGGGCAGGCGCATACCACGTCTCTCGTGAATCCCCAATGATTCCGTGCGGACATAGGGTTAGCAGATTGTTTCCAGATATTGATGCGTTGTGGATTGAATTTGGTGATAGACTTGGGGCGCAGGTAAGGAAATTGCTGTGAGTCAAACAGGGTGGCTCAAATGAACCGGCGAGGTCAAGTTTGCCCTGTCTGGCACGGGCAAGCAACTTGAGCCACCGCGGGGTGTGCGATGTCGCTAAAAGTAAAGGCATTAGGGGCAGTATTGGTATTCTGCATGGCGGGGGGGAGCTTCTCGGCGCAAGAGAAGAAAGGAGAGGCGCAAAGCTCCGGCGCCTCGAGTTCAACGGCAGCCACTCCGTCCCCAGTGCACAACACTATAATATCGCCAGAAGACGCAGCCAGGAAGAACCCGATCAAGTTTACCGAAGCATCTGTGGATCGCGGCAAGAAGGTCTATAAGACCCAGTGCGCCTTGTGCCACGGAGAAAAGGGAGAGGGGAAAGGCGACTTGGCGACAGAGATGACATTGACCCTCCCTGACTTCACGAAACCCGACGCCTTGGCCAAGCGCACGGACGGCGAGCTTTTTGCGATTATCGGAATGGGAAAGGATCCGATGCCAAGCCAGAAGGGGCGAATGACGGAGCCACAGTTATGGAATTTGGTGAACTACCTCCGGGCCCTGGGCGGAAAGGTCCCTGGCAAGCCGACGGCGAAGGAAGCCGCCGACGAAAACGTGATTCTCGTTCCACAATAGATGTTCCGAATGCGATGGGAACGCAGGCGAGTATTGGGCGCTCCGCCGTGGGGACTCCTCGGCGTTGCCGAAGGGGAGTCCCGAACTGCTTGAGGGGCTTGGTTAACGAGTGGCTAATCTCTTGGCCAAACTGAGCACGACATCCCGATCCGGCTCGGCCAGACGGGTCAAGACGTTCGTGAGCTTCACGAGGAACTGACCATCCCCCTCCATCGCGCCATTCTCTGCCGTAATTTCTTCCAAGGTCTTCCGGGGCGTGAGGCTCGGTGTGGGTGGAGTCTCTTCGCCGCAATAAAAGAGCTGATAAAGCGGGACATCGAGGACCGCCGCAAAGCGCTCCAGGGTCTCCAGCGAAGGGACGGTGTGACCGTTTTCCACGCGGGAGATGTAGCACCGCAATAAGCCGATGCGATCCTCGATATCCCCTTGAGACATGTGCTTCTGCTCGCGAAGCTGCCGTAGGCGTGAACCGATTAACATAGGTTTAACTCTCTTTCATTATTTCCTTCTCGTATTTTACTTACAGCCATATCCAAGATGGTAAATTGTCGCCGGCTTTGTTTGACAAGGCAAGGGCACTGAAGTACCGGTACGGAAGTCTCGTGTTTTGTCACAGTTAATCGCTTAGAACGATTCGCTTGCACCCCCTTACTCCTGTCCCCGCGGCCTACGATCCGCCAATCTTAGTGGCGGGTGACAGGGGGTGGTCCTCCGGCAAGGCGGGACGGGAAGACGGAGGGACGGGACCGGGTGAGGGTGCGGATTCTTCATTTTCTCCTCCCCTCTCCCCCTTGGGAGTCCGTGTGACAACCTCAGATTTCGCGTTTTCGGCAACGGAGAATCAGTCACTTACATTGTGGAAAAAGGGGAAAAATCGAGTTTTCACACAGACTCCTTGGGGGAGAGGGGCTGGGGGTGAGGGGGTCACGCAGCAGACTCTGTAACAGTTATTTCGTGAAAGCGCGTAGGGGCCGCGAAATTCCATCCGGCGCCGCAGGGTGGTTCGGCCAGTTATTTCAACACCATGCTCAGTAGTGCCATCCTGACGTAGAGGCCATTCTGTGCCTGGCGGAAATAGGCGGCCCGCGGATCACGGTCGACTTCCATCGCGATCTCATCGAGGCGGGGAAGCGGATGCATGACTATGGCTGTGGCCTTCATCAAGCGCAGGGATTCTGAACTGATCACGTAGACGCCGCGGCACTGCTCGTAGTCGGCAATTCGGTCTCCATAGCGCTCCTTCTGAATCCGCGTTTGGTAAACCACATCCACCTCGGGCAAGACTTTATCGAGGTCAGTTTCTTCCATGTACCAGACCTGCTTTTCGCGCAGGTGGTCAAGGATATCCTCTTTCATTTTCAACAAAGGAGGAGCGACGAAATAGATTCTGATGTTCTGGAACTTACTCAATAGATAGGTAAGCGAGCGAACGGTGCGGCCTTGTGCCAGGTCTCCTACCATGGCGATGCGCAAGCCATCAATCGAGCCTATCTCTTTATGAATGGTGTAGAGGTCAAGCAGGGCCTGGGTGGGATGTTGGCCGGCCCCATCTCCAGCGTTAATCACCGGGATGCGCGATACCGACGCCGCCCGTTTGGCCGACCCAACCTCGTAATGGCGGAGCACGAGGACATCCGCGTAGCCGTTCAAGATTCGTACCGTGTCCTCGAGTGTCTCGCCCTTGGCGACCGAGGAGAACTCGGCGGCGTTTTCCGTGGAAATCACGCTCCCACCGAGTCGGTACATCGCCGTCTCAAAGGAGAAGCGGGTCCGGGTTGACGGCTCATAGAAGAGGGTGGCCATGATTCGCCCGTGGAACTGGGAAGTCCCACCGCCTGCCACCACCTGCTCCATTTCTCGAGTGGTCTCAATGAGACGCAAAAGCGTAGGTACATCGAATTGCTGGGCTTCAATTACATGGTGCAAATCCATGGGATTCAAACTCCTCCAGTCGCCTGACTTCTGACTCCTGACTTCTTCCCGTAGAATGACCCGCCCTTACTATTCTCCCGTCCTGTTCAAGCAGCAAAACCCAAAGCTGCAAGATACTCCGGGGATTATCATTCCGTCAACTCGGGGTTAGGGTCAGCCTTCCCGCCGCGGCGGGTCAGCTATCAGCCGTTGAGAAATCGGGGCTGGGGACCAGGGCAATTCTGAATTGTGAATTAAAGGAGTGCAGCGGTCAGAGGCCCTGGGCACGGCGCGCAAGGCAAGTTCTGCATCCCCAATTCACCATTGACTATTTATAATTCTGCTCCTTACTCTTCTCCTGACTTCTGACTCCTCCACTTCTTCGTTTGATTCGGCTTTTGGGCAAGGTGACGCCATGACGAAGTTTCTGCCCGCCACATGAATGGTCACAGACTCGCGGAAAAACGCCTGGAAATTCTCCAGCAAGGTGATATCATTCCGTCGCATGAATTCCGACCGTAAACGAATTGCGGCAGTGAATAACACGACAGAAGAGTTCCCACCCCGCCTCGTCCAACCTCGGGACGAGGCACGCGGCCGTCTCTGGCCGTACATCCTAGCCTTCTTTGCCGGAGTGGTGCTCGTCGGAACTCTCACCGCGCTTCATATTTTGGAGAAAGAAAAGGCTGCCATTGCCTATTGGCAGGACCAACAGTCGACCATCGTGGACGACCGGGCGCGTCAGATTTCAAACTGGCTGGGGGAACGCCGAGCCGATACAAGGCTGCTTTCCTCATATCTTTCCGTTCAGCAACTACTCCATCCGGTTGAGAAGTCGGGTTCGAGTGGCGTTTTTCAGAGTAGCGTACTGGAAGACGTTTCAATGCTCATGAGCCAGTTCGCTTTCACACACGGCTACGCGGGCATCTACCTTATCAGCCCGGAGGGACTTGTGGTAGCCCAGTCCGGGAGCTCGGAGAGCGTGTCGCCCGCAGTGATTGAAAGAGCGGGCAAAGTCTTGCAGGGCGACGCCTCTTGGGTTGGCCTAGTGGGCGAGACTCCGGCGAACAGTTTTGTATATTTCATTTCCCCGGTCTTTGCAGGTATGCGCTCCAAGGTGGAGGCGAAGCCTTCGCCATCGTACCTGGGCGTGTTTGTCTTGCAAATCGACCCCAGAAGAAGTCTGTTTCCACTCTTGATGGCGGAGGGTGTGCCCACGCGTAGCGCTGAAACGCTGCTCTTGCGACGCGAAGGGAACGACGTGATTTTCTTTTCCCCGCTTCGCGGCGCACCTCTCATCCAAGCTTTCTTGCGCCGTTCTCTCTCGTCGTTAACAGCCAAGGCTGGGTGGGAAGACAGACCTTTGAGCGGAGAGATGTTGGATTATCGTGGCGTCCCTGTCGTGAGCGCTGAGCGGCGTATCCCGCTGACTGATTGGACACTGGTGAGAAAGATTGATCGCCAAGAAGCGCTGCAAGACTTTTACCAAAGAGCTCGCCTTGAGGCGATGGTGGGAGCGTTAATTGTTCTGGTTTTCGCCTATGTGTTGGTCGGGTACCGGCGGAAGATGCTGGCTCGCGCCCTGGAAGAGAGGGTGGAACACCAGCAGGCAATCCTTGCCATCCAGGCGTTTGCGCAGCAGATGGTGGACAATGTTCCGGTGGGTTTACTGATCCTCTCTTCTGACCTGAACGTGCTTTCCGCCAACCGAACGTTTCTCGAAGCGTTCCATCTGCGCCCGGAAGAAGCCATAGGGCGGTCTCTGCCCGAAGTCATACAAGCAGAAGGGCCGCCACGCCGGATCACTGGCGCCACGGGGCCTAGCAGCGGGCCGCATGATGTGCTGGTGGATCTAGCCGCGCCAGGGGGAATAGGTACCCGGCCCGCCCGGCTCACTCTGACCCAGATCTCAAACGGGCAGGGCAAGGGTCGCCTTTTGCTGACCGTGGAGGACCTGACGGAGAGCGAGCGCCTGCGGACGGCTGCCGAGGCTTCGGGGCGCCGCCTGCGAGAACTGGTGCAAAGCATTGACGCGATCGTTTGGGAAGCCGAGGCCAAGACCCATCAATTCACTTTTGTGAGCCAGCGGGCTGAACAGATCCTGGGCTATCCTGTCGGGCAGTGGCTTAGCCAAGCTGATTTCTGGGAGCAGCATCTCCATCCGCTCGATCGCGAACAGGCTGTGGGCGCGTGCCGACAGGCGATTGCGGAGGGGCGAGATCACAGTCTTGAATACAGGGTGCTGGCGGCGGACGGTCGCCAGGTTTGGCTGCACGATACAATCCATGTGGTTTTGGATGCGGAGGGACGCCCCATCCAACTCCGCGGGGTGGCCATTGACTCCACCAAGGGGAAGCTGGCCGAGGAGGCGTTGCGGGCTTCCGAGGAAAAGTACAGGTTGCTTTTTGCCGGAAACCTCGCCGGGGTCTTCTATGCGGATCTGGACGGCGCCGTCCTGGATTGTAACGACGCGCTGGTTCGGATTCTGGGCTACGACTCGCGCCAGGAGCTTCTCGGTCGCAACCTCTCGGATTTCTTCTCTGATCCGGCAGATCGAGAGCAGCTATCGAGGGCCCTGCGCCAGGGAAAGGCGCTGGCCAATTTTGAAGAATCGGTTCGCCGCAAGGACGGGAGCGTTGTATGGCTTCTGATGAATGCCTGCTTGATGGAAGGGCCGCGGGGACAGCCGGCGATCGTTCAGGCGACATTGATTGACATCACGGAACGCAAAGCGGCGGAAGCAGAAAGAATGCTTCTGATGACCGCCATCGAACAGTCGGCGGAAGGGATCGTGATCACCGATGCCACGGGTACCATCCGGTACGTCAATCCCGCCTTCAGTCGCGTTTCGGGTTACTCCCGCGAAGAAGCCCTCGGGAAAAACCCGCGCCTTCTCAAGTCTGGAAAGCAAGACGAGGCTTATTACAGGAAACTTTGGACCACCATCCTGGGCGGCGAAATCTGGCAGGATGAGATCGTCAACCGCCGCAGCGACGGGGGTCTCTACATTGAGGAGATGACCATCACGCCGGTGCGGAACCAGCGCGGGGAGATCACTCACTTCATTGCTATCAAAGCGGAGGTGACAGAACGAAAACGCCTGGAGCAGCAGCTTCGGCAGGCGCAGAAAATGGAAGCGGTGGGGCGGCTGGCGGGCGGGGTGGCGCACGACTTCAACAATCTGCTCACCATTATCAGTGGTTACGGCGGACTTCTGCTCGAGCATCCCGGCACCATCGAACCGCTGCGGGGCTATGTCAACGAGATCAGGAATGCCTCGGGCCGGGCCGCCTCCCTGACGCGCCAGCTTCTTGCCTTCAGCCGGCAGCAGGTGTTGGCGCCGCGAGTTCTGGGTCTAAACGCCGTGGTCGCCAATATCGAGAAGATGCTGAAGCGGTTAATTGGGGAGGATGTTGACTTGGTCACGAATCTGGGGGAGAGCTTGTGGCCTGTCAAGGCCGATCCGGGGCAACTCGAACAGGTGCTTCTGAATCTGGCCGTCAACGCGCGCGATGCCATGCCCAACGGCGGCGTATTAACCATCACGACGGCGAACGTGGAAATGGACAGCGCTTCTGCCCAGACCCACTTTCCTCTCTCCCCGGGCCCCTATGTTCTGCTGGCGTTTAATGACACCGGCATCGGGATGGATGCCGAGACACAAGCCCGCATTTTTGACCCATTCTTTACCACCAAGGATAAGGGAAAAGGCACCGGCCTGGGGTTGGCAATGGTCTACGGCATCGTCAAGCAGAGCGGGGGATACATTTGGGTCTACAGCGAAGTGGGGAAGGGGACTACCTTCAAGATTTACTTGCCTCGAACCGCGGAAGAGGTTGATGAGTCGGGCCCCGGGCGAAGTCTAGTCGAGGCCCAACAAGGGACAGAGACGCTCTTGCTCGTGGAGGATGAAGACGCAGTCCGGGCGCTGGTGCGAAATGTCTTGAAAGAGAGAGGTTATAGGGTCATGGAAGCCAGCCGCGGTCAAGACGCGCTTGACCTCGCAGAACAGTACTGGGGGCAGATTGATCTGCTGGTGACTGACGTGGTTATGCCGCAGATGAGTGGACGCGAACTCGCCCGCCGTCTCGCTAACTTGCGCCCGCAGATCAAAGTGCTCTACATCTCGGGTTACGCGGACAACGCGGTCTGGTACGAAGGCGGGCTCGATTCCGCTGTGGCATTCCTGCAAAAGCCTTTTTCCCCCGAGGCGCTGGCTCACAAGGTGCGAGAGGTATTGGGCGGTCCTCCCCACGGGCGTTCCTAACTGCTCGAGGCGGCGGGCGTCTCGCAAGGCGGATAGCCCAGGGCGTGAGGAGGCGTGAAAAAATCGATTGCATTAACCACGGAGACACAGAGGCAGGGAGAAAAGCCCCTTTCTTTTCAGTCCTCTGTGCCTCTGTGGTGAGAAGTTTGTTCCGTAATTCTATCACACCTTCTGAGCCATGGGACTGAATCGCCCGCAATCCCGTTTCAGCCCGCTTCAGGGGGTGACATCATCAGAGATAATCCTTGTCGAATTCCACCCCGTGCCTTTTGAGCAAGGCAGCAACCTCTTCTTCGTAAGTCAGCTTGCGATGATGCGCTTCCTGGTTAAGGATGTAATTCCTTACTTCCTCTATTTTCGACGGGCTCACGCTGAAGCCGGCATACCCGATTTGCCAGGCAAATCCGATCGCGGGCCAGCGTTCATTCGCCCACTTTGAAGAATTGGCTTTCACCTTCTCCATCATTTCGGAGAGCGAAAGGGCGGCAGGAAGCACGAACAACAAATGAACATGGTCTTTCGGGCCGTTTACAAGCATTGAATGCCCTTTAAGCCGTCCGATGATCCCTCCCATATAGGCAAACAATTCTTCCCTGATTGTAACCGTTAAGAGGGGCCGGCGGTCTTTGGTGCTGAAAATGGCGTGAATCATCAAGCTGCTGTATGGGTGGCATTCGCTCCCCTGGGACCCGGTTGATGTCGCCCCTGGCGGGGCTTACAGTTTCTTAGCCGTCCCTCGTCCCCATAGCTGACGCTATGGGCTAACCGATGTCGCCCGCCACGGCGGGCTTATTGCCGAAGCGCACGCCGTTTCCTCCGCCCGAACACGAAGGGGAAGAGCATGTTTCCAAGGAGGTGCAGCCATCCCTCGTGCAGGAACATGGAAATGAAGACGGGATCAGAAACCCTGCGGCTGTCAGGTTTGCGAACTCATAGCGCGCGACATGTCGCGCCGGGACGATTCCAAAGACAAAAACCAGTCAGTTAATATTTGGACCGTGCGCAAGTTCAAAGAAGAAGACCCATACATTCGCGATGACGATGGCAAGAGTGACAAACCAGAAGCTCCGCCGCCGGATGTGGTCGCTGAAGGGGGACCATAAGCCCACTATCTTACACGGGGAAGGTTCTGGGACCCACGGGAAAAGCAGGAGTGGGCAAGCGCATTTTTCTGCCGAATATAGTTGGCGGGCCGTGAAAGCGGCCCGCCAAGTTAGTTTCCGAGTTCTCAGCGGCGGCTTTCAGTGTGAGGTATTATTGATTGAAAACGAGGACCTTGTTCGAGTCAGCGAAGCGAATCTCAACGAGAGACATGGTCCCGTCCGAAGCGGTGTTGTAAACAACCGCATCGCGGTCGTAGCTCTGGGAACGCTCCTCGACTCTGCCTTCTGTCGAGAGAACAACTTTGTGGTGCTGGACGAATTCTACGGTTGCCTCAGGGCTGTGGGTTTCCCACTGCACAGAACACTTACCTGCCGGGACAGTTGTCCCGTTCAGAACGAAATCATGGCCAAAGGTCACAGTCCGCGAGTTCTTAGCCAAGGCGGGAATGCCGGAGGCCAAAAGCAGCGCCACTGACAAAGCCGATGTTCCGAGAGACCTTCTGATGTTCACATTCATTTCGATTCTCCTTTTTCATTTGACTCTACTTTCTTACTGCGTAGCCATCTTGCTCTAGGCCAGTTGCGATGTCGATGCACTGTGGATGAACTGTTGTTGAACTTTGGATGAACAAGAACCCTATCCAGAACAAAGGGCGAATTCGATAGGCAGAGCGATTCTCCCGGGTGTGCGACAGAGAAGTGGGGGTCCTGCCGCTGGCGCATGACATGTATGTGAAAGCTTACCGTGGCAGCGGCAGGGTGGTGCGGGGAGCGCGCCTAGGGGGCGATAGAACTTAGCCCAGGGCGCAAGAAGGTGTGAAAGAATTAGGAAAGCTCCGTTATTTAATCCTGCTGTATTTTGTCCTTGACATTTGGTTTCGGCCGGAGTAATAACAGCTACGCAAAGCGGTTTGGCAGTCGAGTGGCAGCGGCCCATAGTGGTTACGTTGGCCCATGCAACCAAGAGGCGACGCGTTCGACCGACTTCAAGTGTTTAGGCATCTCGGGGATTTGAAGCTGCCAGGCCTTTCGGCTTTATTGGGAAGACAGGCTGCTCGGGGCCTGATAAGAGAATATCGCGAGTTTGGAGAGGCCTACAGCTTTTTGTACAGATATTCCATTTTTGGAATTGTACTGTGTAACTGAAACTTAGCTGGAAGGAGCATCGCTTCTAGAATGATGGAGATAGGTGCTCTATCTGCTTTGGAATACAAATTGCTTTATCGAATATTTGAGTTGTGGGCAGGTTAGTCGATGCGAACCGAAAGCTTCCCTGACTGTAGACCTGATCGCTCTTAAGACCAAGCGGTGGAGGCGGACTTAATGACCGAAGGTTGGAATCCCTCACGGTTAACCCTCTTGTGCCGCCTTGGGCTCGGAGAATTGCTCGATAATCGCGCAAAAGCCTTCACAAGGGCTGCATCAAATTGCCTACTGCCGCAACATAAGAGTGCTCCTGTAATACGATATCACGCTTTTCACAACTGGTTCGGAGGTAAGGCGTCTCATACCAATTTTGGAAACAACCACAGGGGTTTTGAGGGTGACTGTTTCCGTTCCAGGCTGGATTGTTCCAGGACTAGAAGCCTCCGAACCATAGCTGAAGTAGCGCTGCTGGAAACACCTCGAACCAGGACGGCGGCCGGAGCCTTCCTGCTGCCAAACTCCACCGTGTTCGAGGAGAATGGCGAGCGTGGAGGACCCCGAAATTCCCAAACCAGGAGGAAATGACCCATGCAAAAGATTCTGCGCATCTGCGCACCTATATTTATAGTGCTCTTAATGCCGCTCATGATTTTCGCCCAGGAACTCGGAAGCATTCGCGGTATAGTGAGTGACCAGTCGGGCGCCGTCATGCCCGACGTCAAGCTGAGGGCGACAAACGTGGCCACCAATATCTCCGTCTCAACCACCAGTAAAGCGGATGGGAGCTACGAGTTCCTTCAGATTCGCACACCGACGACTTACAGAGTGACCGCCTCGCGGTCGGGATTCAAAACCGCCGAGGTGAACGACATCCCTGTGGCATTGAATCAGATTTATGTCTTGAACGTCACGATGGAGCTCGGTGCAATCACCCAGGTGGTGACGGTCGAAGCTACCCCCATGCAAGTTGAAAAGACCAGCATGCAACTGGGAGCGACCCTGACCGGAACGCAGATCGTGGACTTACCGCTGAATGGCCGAAATTGGGTTCAGCTCCAGCAGACCCTGCCGGGCGTGGTGGCGGCCGCCGACGCGCGCGGCAATTACGCCACCAACGGCAGCCAGCCCGACCAGAACAGTTACTTGATCAACGGCATTGACAGCAACGACCTGCCGCTGAACACGCCGCTGGTGATCCCCAGCCCGGACGCCATCGCGGAAGTCCGCATGGTGACCAACACCATCAATCCCGAGTATGGACGCAACTCCGGGGCGATTATGAATGCGGTCACCAAAGGCGGGGCCAACCGGTTCCACGGCGATGGCTTCGAGTTCTTCCGCGACACCAGCTTGGACGCGCGGAATTTCTTCCAGCCGACCTCCGTTATTTTCCACCAGAACCAATTCGGCGGCACGATCGGCGGACCCATCAAGAAGGATCACACCTTCTTCTTCTTCTCGTACCAGGGGACGCGAAACCGCAGTCCCCAGGCGGGAGGGACGACGACGGTGTTTACGCAGGACCAGCGCAACGGGAGCTTCCCCGACATCGCCGCTTCCGACGTCCCCTCGCCTTACGCTATGACGGGCGAGGACGGGACGGTCTATCCGGCGGGCACGCCCTATTCCACGCTCTTCCCCACGGGGACCATTCCCTCCGCCGACTTCAATTCCCTTTCCGTCAGCCTGCTGAACAAGTTTGTTCCCCTGCCCAACTCCGGGACTGAATACGACTTCAACCCCGTCGTCACGGGAGTGACCGATCAGTACCTCACGCGCATCGACGAAAACATCAGTTCCAAAGACGCCCTGTGGGGCTCCTGGATGTGGCAGCGCAACCCCACCACCGATACCTTGCCCTTCACGGGCGCCACCCTGCCGGGATTCCCGGAGGTGGACCAGCGCCATTTGGGGAACTATTCGCTGACCTGGAACCACACCTTTGGCGGCGGTACGCTCAACGAGGCGCGATTTGGGTACACGCGCTTCAACTATGGCGCGGTGTTGCCGGTCAACGTCCTAAACCCGTCGTCCGTGGGATTCACGGGCATTACTACGCAGAACCCGTCGGGAAGCAGTTGGCCCGTCATCGGGGTCACGGGATACTTCACCCTGGGGTTCTCGACCAACGGCCCCCAGCCGCGCCTTGACCAGACGTATCAGGTGGATGACAACTTCACAAGAATCTCGGGGCGGCATACGTTCAAGATGGGGTTCGACATGCGCCGCTTCCAGGTTTACAACCCCTTCGCCAATGTGCTCGACGGGAATTACACCTATGGAGGAACGGGGGTTTATTCGACCGGAGATCCGGGTGCGGATTTCCTCCTAGGCATCCCGGACACCTACGGTCAAGGGGGGGGAGACATCATCAACGCCAGGGGCCGGGAGTACTATTTCTATTTCCAGGATCAGTTCAAGATCCGGAAGAACCTGACGCTCACTTACGGCACGGGCTGGCAGGTGGACACGCCGACCATTGACATCTACCACAGCAACCATGCCATGACGGCCTTCCGGCCGGGCAAGCAGTCCACGATCTTCCCGAACGCCCCTGAGGATTACCTGTTCCAGGGTGATCCGGGAGTGAATGCCACGGGCACGACGAAGTACGGGCATTTCGGCCCTCGTATCGGGTTTGCCTGGAGCCCCGGCGGTGCGGGCAAGTGGGCCATCCGCGGCGGCTACGGCATTTACTTCGACAGGGAGCTGGAAGAGCAGACCTTGCAGTTCCTTGCTGCGCCGCCCTTCTCTCTTAGCTCGACGGGCGCCGCGGCGTGCAGCGGAAGCCCGAGCTTTGCCAATCCCTTTGCGGACATTGCGACCGGCGCCCTGTGTCCCAACCCGTTTCCCGTTCCTTCAAACCCACCCTCGAACGTGGACTTCAGTCCGTACCTGCCGATGTTCCCGTATGCGGTGGACCCCAACACCTCCGTTCCGTACTCGCAGAACTTCAACCTGACTGTCGAGCGCCAGCTCTCGGGTAACACGATCCTTTCAGCCGCCTACGTCGGAGCCCTGGGACGCAAGGAGGTCATTCTCCGCGAGCTCAACCCCGGGCTGAACCCTTCGGGGTGCGCGGCCGACCCAAATTGCGTGGCCAACCGCACTTACCAAGGGTTTAACGATCCTCAGAATTTCCAGTATTATCCCTTGACCTTCGCGGGAATCGGGAACAACCAGACGACCGGCATGTCGAATTACAACGCCTTGCAGGTCGTCTTCAACCAGCACATGTCGCACGGGCTCTCGCTCAATGCCATTTACACCTGGTCTCACGCTATGGACAACGGGTCGGGGTTTGAGAACTCCGGGTTCGGCGGCGGGGGGTTCGGCGGCTACGGCAGCCTCCGGGCTACCAATCCCTTTAATCAGGCACTGTACAACTACGGGCCGTCCGAGTACGACGCGACCCACCGGTTTGTGGTCAGCTACACCTACCTCATCCCTGTCCCTCATTTCAACAACTGGGCGGCCAAGCGCATCGTCGAGGGCTGGCGGATGAGTGGCGACACCGTCTTGCAGTCCGGCTTCCCGCTGGACGTGGTGGACAGCAGCTTCCGCTCGCTCACCTGCTGGGCGTATACCTGGACGGCGTGCTGGGATGTTCCTGACTTGGCGTCGGCGCCACAGTACGCCAATCCGCGCAGCTCTTCGTTTACCAACACCGTCACCAGGTCGGGCCTCAGTGCGAATAGTCACTACTTGTTTAACCCCAACACGTTCGTCCGCGCGCCTATCGGCGTGCAGGGCAATGCCGGGCGCAACCCCTTGCGGGGGGGCGGACTCAACAACTTCGATTGGGCCTTTTTCAAGGACACACGCATCACTGAGTCCACCCGGGTGGAACTTCGTTTCGAGTTCTATAACCTGTTCAACCACACCCAGTTCAATCCGTCTGGGGTCAGCACCAACATCCAATCGAGCAACTTCGGCCGGATCCTGGCTGCTCGAGACCCGAGGCTGATCCAGTTGGCTGCGAAGTTCTACTTCTAGCCAGTCGTAAGTCCCGCAAGCACCGAGGGCGTCTGCGTCGGCAGGCGCCCTTGCTTTTTGTGGCCCGCTGCCTTACGACCGTCTGTGCCGCAGGAGTAGTCTGTCTCCCTGAGGCTATCGCCAGATTTCCCATGCACTTTTCCCTTGGGCGGGTCGCCGTGGCGCTCCCTTTGGCAACGTAGGCCGCGACATGCTGCGCGAGTACCAAATCAATACTGCCAAGTTCACCCTCTACAAGTACATCAAGGTGTCCGACGCCGTGAGGGTGCGGTTCGACACCACCTTCCTCAACCTGTTCAGTCACCCCAACTTCAACTCGGTGGACCCCTACGTCGACGGGGCCGGCGTCCTCCAGGAAGAATACGGCTTCGCCATTCCAAGCTTGTACAATGGTGGAAACAGGACGATCACGTTCGGGCTCCGGGTCGAGTTTTAACTCCTCCTGGATTCAGGAACCGGGTGAGGTTATACCCGGCCGATTCAATCTTGAGTGAAATCAGGGGCGCCCCGCTTCGGCGGGGCGCTTTCTTTTTGGGCGCGCGCCGGCACCCGGAGCCACGAAGTGAAACCACCCCCGTCCACTCAGGCCGCCCTTGGCCGCGCTGTGATGAGCTGCAACGCGTCGGTACGGTAGCAGCGACAACGGCAGCTCATGCAGACGGTCGTATTAACCCCGAATTCGAAAATTGGCAGCCTCCGTTCGAGCCGAACAACTTGATTCGATGCCCGTTCGACGCAGATACCTGAGGAACAAAATGGTGCGGGGCGTAGGGGCACAGCGCGCTGCAAGCCTGTCCAAATTGCACTCAATTGGACCGGCGGTAACCAGCGGCTCTGCCGCGTTGACAAGTCGAAGCGTTCGCTAATTTGGACAGCCGTGCAGCGCGCTGTGCCCTTACAAAATGCACATCGAAACCACGCTGACTTCCGAATTCGGGTTAACGCGAGGCACTTATTCCGAAACCTGAAGGTCTGCACGAGTGCCCTGCCTGAGGTTTGGGGCTTTCGTCGTGCTCCCCACCTACCACATACGATCTACCGCCTTAGATGTCATTTCGCTGGAAGCTTATAGCTGACTGAAAATCCACCAGGGCCGGGATTCTCAAGGGTAGTTTTTAGCTGCGGGTTCGTTTGAACGGCTCTAATAAAATCGGTGAGCTCTTCCCTGAGGTCGGTGACGTTGTGCGCCACGATGACACCTCCCGGTCTGACGATGGGGATGGCCATGTTGAGGTACTTCACGTAGTCCTGTTTCCAGGCGTCAATAAAGACGAAGTCATAAGGGCCGCGGAGTTTAGGAACTTCCTTGAGCGCATCGCCCAGTTTGAGTGTGATGACGGAGTCCAACCCTGCCGCTCGGAAATTACCCTGGGCAAGTTTTGCCCGGCCCTCGTCAATTTCCAGGGTCAGCAGGTGGCCGCGCTCCTTGCGCAGGCCCATCGCTATCCAAATCGAGGAATAGCCGTTCGAGGCGCCGATTTCCAACCCCTCCTTGGCGTGAACTTTCTCTGCCAAGGCGCGCAGAAACGCGCCTTCATCGGGATTGACGTTCCAAAGGTTTCCTTCGTTCTGGCGCATCCATTTCAAGCGCTCCAGGGCCCGTGCGTCGGCGCCACCTTGCGCAGGCGCGTTCCTGGAGAAGGCAAAGAGAGAGACTGCGGTCAAGAGCAGTTGGATACAGATGATCTTGAATGGGGCATTCGACATAGTCATTCCTTTGCGAGAAAAGTCTGCTTGCCAGATGCGAACGGGGGACAACATCCCACGCATTTCGATAATCAGCCGGTGCTTTAGGGCGAAAAATACCTGCGGCGACGCCGATGGAGGAGTTTGAAGCATTTCGGGTTTCCTTTCAAGAGCCCGAAGGAAAGGGGCTGGGGACTGGGGAAGAACAGTAGGCAGTCGGCAGAAGGAGGGCAATCCAAAATCCAAAATCTAAAATCGCCCTAGGCAGTAAGCAGTCGGCAGAAGGGGGGTAATCCAAAATCCAAAATCTAAAATCCAAAATCGCCCCAGATCCCAGCCCCTAGTCCCCAGCCCCTAGTCCCCGCCAAGGACCTTCTGTCTCTTGCTATTTCTTAGGGAAAGAAGTCTCTTATTGGCGGCTCTTTTAGGATGGGATATGCGCTATTTGAGGAGAATTACACGCCGGAAGTTCATCCAGGTGACGACTGCTGCAGCCGCCGGGTCAATGGTGGGTTGCACTAACAAGAAAAGTCCATGGCGGTTTTTCACGATCGAGGAAGGGCAGACGGTGGCCGCGATTTGCGAGCGCATAATTCCTGCCGATCAGGATCCGGGGGCGACGGAGGCCGGCGTGGTGAACTTCATTGACCTGCAGCTCATGGGTCCTTACAAGCGCCACCGTGCCAGCTACCGTCAGGGCATTAGGGGCGTCGAACAAGCGAGCCTCAAGATGTTTGGACATCGGTTTACGGAGTTGGGCCCGGAAAGACAAGACGAGGTCTTGAAGGGGCTCGAACGGGTCGGGGCGGCGGGAGAAGCCCGGAAGGGTCTCTCATCGGAAGATTTCTTCTCCCTCATTCTCAGCCATACCATGCAAGGTTTTTACGGTGACCCTCGGCACGGTGGAAACCGCGGGCGAGTGAGCTGGAAAATGCTGGGTTTGCCTTACCCCCCGATTCGCGGACGCCTGCACTATGATTTGACGAGTTGATCAAATGGCTCTAAGACATGTCAATGCGGTGGTAGTGGGGGCGGGCGCCGGGGGCGGCATTGTGGCGAAAGAGCTTGCGGAAGCGGGGTTGAGCGTGGTGCTGCTGGAGCGCGGGAAGTGGTACTCGGCGTTCGACTGCCGCAAAGATGATCTCCGCAATCAGCGCACTTCAGTTCTCGGTTGTGGCTTCGGCCCCGACGACGAGC